>CAZSDD010000093.1:0-11815 GCA_964605505.1 uncultured Gemmatimonadaceae bacterium
ATGTGTTAAGCACGCCGCCAGCGTTCGTCCTGAGCCAGGATCAAACTCTCCGTTGAGATAGCTTGAAATAGCTCTATTTGAACGCCGATGATTCCATCGACTGTTCGGAATCTACGTTATAAACTCGTCCTGCCCGAAGGCAGAAATGCAGCAGGACGTAGTGCCTACTGCTTCGAGCCCGCCCACTTCCTCTCGACCTCAGTTTTCAATCAGCTTTTGTGTTTCTGCGCTCTCGACTTTTTGTCTTTTCGCGCAAAACGCAGCGGCCGCGACCTGCCGGCTCGCTGCGAGGTCTCAATCATAATCAGGTGTTACGGGGCTGTCAACAACCTGAGACCTCTTTTTGTTCGTTTTCCGTTTTCCCGGAAAATCCAGGGTGAGCGACCGGGATCGAACCGGCGACCTCCAGGGCCACAACCTGGCGCTCTAACCGACTGAGCTACGCCCACCATCAACCTCTCAACGCCCCGGTTCGAGGAGCTCTTGAGCCCATCTCCCGGACCCCGGTATTCCGAGGGTAGGCTCTGAAAATATAACTGAAAACCAAATCCGTAAACTGGAAAAACCGACTCGACGCGCGTTGCCCGTCCATTTTCCCCGGTCTCCCGTGGGAACCTTCTGAGCCCACGGGCGTTGGAATGGGAAGACCGGTGGCTGGAGACCGAGCTGGAGGCACAGAGAACAGGAGTACGACCCATCCAATGCCAACAAAACGTCTGGAATTCCCGGGAGCCCACGGACACGATCTGGCGGCACGACTGGAAGTGCCGGAGGACGGCAAACCCAGGGCCCACGCCCTCTTCGCCCACTGCTTCACCTGCACCAAGAACCTTCGGGCCGTGGTTCAGGTGAGCAGGTCCCTTTGCGACGAGGGGCTTGCCGTCCTGCGTTTCGATTTCACGGGGCTCGGGGAGAGCGAAGGGGATTTCGCGGACACGAACTTCTCCTCGAACGTTTCCGACCTGGTGGCAGCGGGAGAGTACATGGAGAAGGAGCTGGAGGGCCCGCGTCTCCTGGTGGGTCATTCACTGGGCGGTGCGGCGGTGCTCCATGCCGCCCACTCCCTGCCCTCTGTCCGGGCGGTGGCCACCATCGGTGCGCCGTCGGATCCGGCCCATGTTCTGAGGCACATCGAGGCTCGAAAAGAAGAGATAGAGGAGAAAGGGTCTGCCACCGTCTCCCTGGGTGGCCGTCCCTTCACTGTCAAGCGGCAGTTTCTGGAGGATCTGGAAGAGGCCCGGATGAAGCCCGTGATAGAGGAGCTGGGCCGGGCTCTTCTGGTCCTCCACTCCCCCTCCGATGAGATCGTCGGAATGGAGAATGCCGCCCGCCTCTACAAGATGGCCAAACATCCCAAGAGCTTCGTTTCACTGGACGATGCCGATCACCTTCTCTCTGACAAGCGGGACTCCGCTTACGCTGGACGCCTTCTGGCGGCCTGGGTCAGTCGGTATCTGGAGAGGTGAAAAGGCGGGAAAAAGGTAAAGAACCCCCGAACCCTCGAAGTGTTTGGGGGGGCCTTCGCCCTGCCTGACGGTCATCAAGAGCGCGCCCACCAGGACTCGAACCTGGGACCCCCGGCTTAGAAGGCCGGTGCTCTATCCAGCTGAGCTATGGGCGCAATCCCCCTCTGGTCCCACGACCAGGATCAATTGCCGCGGGACGAGACGGAAGGAAGCTACCCCGGACAGGGGAGAAGCGTCAACGGATTACTTCAATCGGCATGCATCTCACCCATGATCTGGTCTACCAGGACATACCGGAAGAGGGTGGAGAAGTTCTCTCCCTAAGAACCTCTCTGGTGCCCTCTCCCTACCCCCAGACGAGGCCAGGTTGTCCCCTTCTCACCCGCCCGAAAAGTCCATTCTTTCCTGAACCAATACAGAGAGGACTAACCCGATGCAGGATCCTGTGGCAACCCGGGGAGGAAGGCCGGTGGTCTCGCGTGGAGCGGCCCCACCGGGCATGCCGATCCGGGAGGGAGGGACGGGGACGGCAGGGTCCATGATCCTTCGGGTCAGGAGTCTTCAGCCTCCCGGTGGGCATGGGCGGCGATCTGCAGCCGGGTGTTCACCGTCAGCTTTTCCATGATGTTGCGCACGTGGCTCTTTACCGTGTGAGTGGCGATGTGCAGGGTGCGGGCAATCTCCTTGTTGCTCATCCCCTCGGCGATACAGCTGATCACCTCCCGCTCTCGCGGCGTCATGCGCACGGACTCAAACACCCTCGACCTGCCTTTGGACGACACCGCGTCCCCGGCGATCTGGGAGAAGAGCGCTCCAGTTACTTCAGGGGGCAGGATGTGGGCGCCCTTCGCCACCGCCCGGATGGCGTTGACGAGCTCGTCCAGGGTGGCGTCCTTCATGATGAACCCGGAGACACCCGCGTGGACGAACCCCACCAGGTCCTCCTGCACCGGGAGCAGGTCCATCACGATGACCTTGGCCTCGGGTCTTTCCTTCCTGACCTTCTCCGCCAAGCGCAGGCTGTCGCCCCTGCGGAATCCGAAATCCAGGAGGACGACGTGAGGGTCCTCCTTCATCAGGAGAGTCCCCCCGTTCGATCCGTCGGAGGTGACCTTGAGGTCGGAGTATTGGGTCAGGAGCGACACGAGGCCCTCCCGGATCAGACGGTTGTCTTTGAAGAGGGCTACAGAGATAACGTCCTTTGCCTTATGGCTTCCGGGTTTCTCCGCTTCTTCTTCCATGTACACCACCTACACCAGCAGTGGGTCATTGGCGAATCTTCCTCAACACAAAAATTCCTCGACACTAAAAATGGATAAAACCTGTGCGGATACCATGGGCCAGGATGGAAGATCTGGGTAGAGATTGGGATAGACGGAAGTTGTCTTCTGCGGAATCTATAGTTTCGCCGCTCCATCACCGGGGTCAATAGCGATTGAAGAGAAACGTGCCTTCCGCCTGGCCAGTGCAGTCTCTGGCTCTTACCACGCCGGAGAGCCGGTCGACTCCAGCTTCCCACGAACCCTCGAGAGTCATCCGTCCGGGGCAGGCCCCCTCATAGCGGAGTTGCAGTGTGATCTCATCCCCGTCCATTCTCCCGCTTCCCGTGGCCATCAGATCCGGAGGTGCCTCGAAGAACCCTTCCAGCCGGCTGCCGTCCCGAGGGGTGAGGGTGAGACCGCCATCCACCCGGCCACCCTCCACCTCGATGAAACCCTGAAAGAGCCCCCGAGGCATGGGCACCGACGTCTCCCGGGCTGGGTCCGGCTCAGGACTCGGCCCCCCGGCCCCGATGAGCCTGCACCCGCCGGTACCCAGAGCCAGGAGGGACAGGGCCAGGAAGAGGAAACCCGACCTACGTAGATCCCGTTCCTCCTCCCGGCTCCCGGGTCTCCTATCTCCCCGGGACATTGCCATCTGCCTCCTCTTCCTGGGTTACCCTCTTGACGATCCTCTGGAGGTCCTCTTCAGTGTATTCCTTCTCCCCTGTCTCCATCCATTTCCACTCTTTCAGGAATTCATCAAGCTGCCGGGCGACCCTCTGGTGAACTGTTCCATCCGGGAAGGTCTCGTCGGAACGCATCTCCCCGGCCTCCAGCCCCGCGAGAATGGGCCAACCCTCTTCCACGTGCTCGATGGCGTAGATGTGGAACTTCCCCTCCTCCACCGCGGACCGAACCTTACGGCGGAGGGTCAGATTCGGAATGTTGGGCCGGGGGACGATGACACCCTGGGAGCCGGTGAGGCCGATCTGCTCAAAGGCCCGGAAAACCCCCTCGATCTTCTCGGTCACCCCCCCCACCGGAAGGATGGTCCCGTCCTGGTTGATGGCCCCGGTAATACAGATATCCTGGCGCATGGGTACGCTGGAGACCGCGGAAAGGAGGGCGTACAGCTCGGCGGCGGAGGCGCTGTCCCCCTCGATCTCTTCGTAGAGCTGGTCGAAGGAGAGACTGGCGGAAAGAAGGATGGGTTTGGAGCGGGCGAAGGTCCTCCCCAGGTAGCCGGTGAGAACCAGGAAGGCCTTGTTGTGGATCCGTCCGCTCATCTGGGCCTCTCCTTCGATGTTGATCAGCCCTTCCGCACCCAGGTAGGCGCTGCACATGACCCGGATGGGGCGACCGAAAGCTTCATCACTGATCTGGATGAGACCGATGCCGTGGATCTGGCCGATCTTTTCTCCCCGGGGATTGAAGGAATAAACCCCCCGATGGATCAGCTCCAACATCTCCCGGTGAGGGCGATTGTTCCGGATGAAACGTTCGAGAAGGGCTTTTTCCACATGGCCCCGGGTTACGACCTCCGCCTTTTCCATGATGCCGATGTGGGCGGCCTCCCGAACCAGGTCTCTCACGGCCCGGAAGCGTGTCGAGAGCTTTCCCTGGTCTCCCGCCAGACGGGACCCTTCTTCCACCAACGCCGCCACCGCCGTGGCTTCGAAGGGTGGGAGGTCCTCCTTCTTGCATCGAGCTGCCACGAAGGAGGCATAGCCCATCTCCGTGTCCGGAGTCCGGTTCATCCTGGGCGTGAAATCCACCTTTACCTTGAAGAGCTCGTCGAACTCCGGATCGGCTTCCCGAAGCATGTAATAGGTTCTGGGCTCCCCGATGAGGATCACTTTCACGCTGAGGGGAATGGGTCTGGGCTCCAGGGCTTCCGTCACCACCAGGCCCATGTCCCCGGCCGGATCCGCCGGCTGGATCTCTCGGGTCCGCAGAGTGCGTTTCAGAGCCGCCCATGCCCGAGGCTGGGACAGAATTTCCTCGGCGTGAAGCACCAGGTACCCTCCGTTGGCCCGGTGAAGGGCTCCCGGTGCGATTCGGGTGAAATCGGTGACCATGACGCCGTGGCGGACCTGGCCCTCCACGCGACCCAGTAGACTGATGGAGGAGGGGTTGGTCTCCATGATCACGGGTGCCCCGGCGTGGCGATCCCGGGCAACGAAGGGATTCAACGTGTAGCGGTTCATGAAGTCCGGGTTTCCCGCCGGACCTGCCCCTTCCCCTTCCTCCATGGCTCCGGGGGTGAACTGGATCCAATTCTCCACGATGTCCGACGCCATAGCGTCCAGGTGCTTGATCACCTCGGGACTCTCCTCGTGGAATTCCTTCAGCATGGAAAAGCGATGGCTCACCACGCTCTTCGTGACCTGCCGGTGAAGGTCCTCCGCCAAAGTCTCCGCCTCGACCTGGAGGGCGTGCATCTTGCGCTGGACGTTGAAGAGCGCCTTGCTGGCCTCCCTCACCTGCTCCTCGGTAGCGGCTCTCTCCTCTTCCGTGAGAGCATTGAATCCGTCCTGGTCCAGGGGCTCCCCGTCCTTTGCAGGAACCACCACTACCCCATCCTGCTGTCCGATGAGGGCCACCCTGGGGTTGTTTTCCACATCCTTCCGGAAGGCCTCCATACCGGCGTTGGCTACCTTGCCCCGGTCTTCGAAGATGGCGGACCGGCGATTCGATACATCCTCGGCTTCCAGAACCTGGGGGATGACTCGTTTCAGGTCGACGATGAGCGCGTCGAGGCGGGCCTTGAGAAGCTTCCCCTTTCCCGGGGGAAGTTTCAGGGCCAGCGGATGGCGAGGATCGGCGAAGTTGAAGCCGTAGCACCAGGAAGCAGGCGTGGGCTCCATCTCGGCCCGGGTCTCCAGGGCCTTCATGATGAAGGTTCGGCGGCCGGAACCCGCCTGCCCCAGAGCGAAGATGTTATATCCTTTGGACGCGACCGAGACCCCGAATGCCAGGGCCCCCATGGCCTCTTCTTGCCCCAGGGCTCCCGATAACGGTTCCACTTCCGTGGTGGTGGTGAACCCCAGGGACTCGGGGTCGCAGATTCGGTGAAGCTCGTTGGCCGCCAGCTTCGTGTTCTTCGGCATGAAACGCCCTCCCGGGAGGTCTCTGGTGTCAGGGCTCGCTTGACTCGAGATGCATCGACCGTGCCCGAAGGGGTTTAACGAATCGGGTGCATCTGAATCAGAGAAACTAGGTGGAGAACGCCCTTTCCGCTCCCCCTGGGGAGAAAACTCCGGGAGGATAATGAAAGGCCCGCCGCAGCGGATGCCGCGGCGGGCCTTCCGATCGGGGCGGCCGGATGGGGCTGCGGTCGCCTCCGGCGATCCTCGCCCGTCTCGGCGGATACCCATGGGGGCGCATCGCGCCCGGCCTGAACGGCCGCCTCGGCTCGAACCTACGGTTCTGTTGTCCGGCTATCGCCGTCCAACGCGCCCTCGCCTTCGCGAGGTCGCTGAATCCGGCCGCCCCGACTGGGGCAGAAACACAGGGACCCTCCAACCCCTTGGTTGGAGAGCCCCAGTCGGGGCGGCCGGATTCGAACCGGCGACCCCCTGCTCCCAAAGCAGGTGCGCTACCGGACTGCGCCACGCCCCGTTGTCGCTGAGAAATATATCGCCTGCGGGCCAGCCGTGTACCCCGCCAGCGGAACCTGATGGGAGAGCACAGGCTCCTATCTCTCCACTTCTCCTCCCGCCTTCCCCTGGCGCTCGGCGGTGCACTGGTCGCAGGTGCAGAGCCCTCGAAGGGTTTCAAAGGAATAGAGCCCGGTGTCGTGACCGTCGCTCCAGACGAACTGGAGGGCATACCGGCCCACATAATGGATGGCCTGGGGGTAGACGTCCTCCGGGACCATGGAAGGGACCAGAAGGGGCTCCCCGGTCATCTCGTCCACGCAGCCGGCGCATGGACATTTCAGCCGAAGATACCGCGGATGATATCGAGAGACGTGGCCGTCCTTCCAACGGATTTCCAGGCGGGTCCCGTCCTCCGTAGGCCCGATATGAGTCGGTGTGATTCTGGCTTCGGTCATAGGATTTCCTTCAAATGATGCCCCAGGGCACGGAAGGCCCGGCCCCGGTGGCTCCTCTCATTCTTCTCCTCCGCTGAGAGTTCGGCAAAGCTCCGGCCGGAGGTCTCGTCCAGGATGATGGGGTCGTACCCGAAGCCCCCGTCTCCCCTGGGAGCCGTCAGGACTCTCCCGGGAGCCTCCCCACGAAAAGTTCGGGGTGCTTCCTCCGCCCCCACCAGAGCGGCCACACACACGTACCGAGCGCCTCGTTGAGACTCGGGCACCCCCGACAGTCGATCCAGCAGGTAGGCGTTGTTCGCCTTGTCTCTGGCTTCTCCCTCAATGCCCTCTCCCGGTGCGAATCGTTTCGTCCGTACCCCGGGCCCGCCCTGGAGGGCGTCCACCATGAGTCCGGAATCGTCGGCTACGGTTGGAAGGCCGGTCTTCTGGAAGAAGTACATGGCCTTGGAGACGGCGTTCTCCTCGAAGGTGTCGAAGGGCTCCAGCTCCTCTTCCAGCGGATCGTAGTCCACTCCCGCTGCATCCAGATCGGAGATCTCCAGCTCCGGCAGGTGGGCCAGGATCTTCCGGATCTCTTTCATCTTGTGTTGACTTCTGGTCGCCACAATCAGGTGCATGGTCATCCCTCCAACGCTTCTCTCTGGGCCCGAACCAGGGAACCGATGCCTTCCATTCCCAGCGTCAGGATCTCATCCAGCTCTTCTCTGGAAAAGGGGTCCCCCTCGGCGGTCCCCTGCACCTCCACCAGCTTGTGGCCCTCGGTTGCCACCAGATTCATGTCTACCTGGGCCATGGAATCCTCGTGATAGTCCAGGTCCAAAACCGGTGTTCCTTCGAAGATGCCGGCGCTTACCGCCGCCACCATTTCCCTCATGGGATTTCGGGCAACCAGTCCCTTGTCGACCAGGTTCAGGCAGGCCAGGGCCAGGGCGACGGAAGCGCCTGTGACGGCTGCGGTCCGGGTTCCCCCGTCGGCCTGGAGAACGTCGCAGTCCAGGATGACCGTGCGGGACCCCAGAGCCGCCAGATCGGTGACGGAGCGAAGGGATCGGCCGATGAGGCGCTGGATCTCCTGGGTCCTCCCCCGGGCGCCGCCCCGTTCCCGGGAGGTCCGGGTATGGGTGGAACGGGGGAGCATCCCGTATTCGCCGGTGATCCACCCCTTACCGGAGCCGGCTCTCCAATCCGGGACTGTTTCCTCCACCGAAGCGGCGCAGAGGACCCGGGTGTTCCCGGTGGAGATGAGGCAGGACCCCTCCGCATAGGAGGCGGCTCCAAGCTCTATGACAGTAGGGCGAAGCTGTCCGGGTTTTCGTCCGTCGTGACGGGAGGTCATGGTGTTCCCTGGATTCGGTGTATGAGTCCGGTAGTGGATCGTCCCAGGATGTACGGGATCACCTTCACCTCTCCCCCCGCACCCTCCACTTCCCGCCTCCCGACGATCTCTTCCGGGGAATAATCCCCGCCTTTTACGAGGATGTCCGGGAGGAGGGCAGCCAGGAGTTCCCTGGGTGTGTCCTCATGAAAAAGAGTCACGGCGTCCACGGATTCCAGGGCTGCCAGAACCAGGGCCCGATCTCCCTGGGGCACCACGGGCCGGCCGGGTCCCTTCAATCGCTCCACCGACGCGTCGGTATTGACGCCCACGACAAGGATATCCCCGAGGGCCCGCGCCTCGTACAGATACTCCACGTGGCCTCGATGGAGGATGTCGAAACACCCATTGGTGAAGACCAGGCGCACCCTCCTGGGTCGACCGAACCGGGCGATGATTTCCTCTCTTCCGAGGATCTTGTCGGAGGGAGCTCGGCAGATACCCATGTTCTCGGATCAGAAGAGATAGATGATGAGGTAGGCCGCCAACAATATCGCCACCCAGACCACCATGCTTCCCGTGGGCCAGCTTCGGACCATGATTCGGTCTCGCGCTTGATACCGGGTCAGTGCTCTGGTGGCGGCATCTCCCCAACCCTTCAAAAGGGTCGCCATGACGGTTCCCCCAGCCCTTGTCCCGGCCGTGATCTCACGGGCCATGACCGGGCCCAGGCGTCGATAGAACCAGTCGAAGTCCAGGGAGATGGTCCGGGTACGCCTCATCAGGGGCAGCATGACGAAGAATGCCAGACCTGCGAAGAGCAGGAGCTGGAATTGGGTCATCAGGTGGCTCGCCGTGTACGGCACGTAGTCCACCGGGAAGGGGAGGATGGCGTAGAGCGGACCCGGGAAGACCCCCAGTCCGATACAGAGGAAGCTGAAGAGCCACATGGACCAGCGCATCAATCGAGGCGGGTCGGAGGGGCGCAAACCCGAATCCTTCTGGAAGAAGACGAACCAGGGGAATTTGATCCCGGCATGAAGAAACACGCCCGCTGAAGCTGCCGTGAGGAGGAACCAGACCACGGCCAGATGTTGGTCCGCTGCAGCCTGGTTGATCATGGACTTGCTGATGAATCCCGATGTGAAGGGGAAGGAGGAGATTGCCAGGGCGCCGATGCCCCCGGCGATGGTGGTTGCGGGCATGGTCCGGAACAATCCCCCCAGGTCCGTGCAATCTCTTCTCCCGGTCATGTAGAGAACGCTGCCGGCGGACATGAGGAGAAGGGCCTTGTAGATGATATGGGTGAAAGCGTGGGCGGCGGCACCGTTGAGGGCCATCTCGGTTCCGATCCCGATTCCCGTAACCATGAAGCCCACCTGGTTCACGATGGAGTACGCCAGGATTCGGCGCATGTCGTTCTCCAGCAGGGCATAGATGATTCCGTAAAGGGCCATGTAGAGGCCGAAAAAGATGAGAATCCGGGATCCGGGAAAGCCCATGAGGAGGGCGAACACCGCGGTCTTGGTAGTGAAAGCCGAGAGAAAGACCATTCCGCTGGGGCTGGCTTCCGGATAGGCATCGGCGATCCAGGCGCTCAGGGGAGGTGCCCCGGCGTTCACCAGAAACCCGGCCAGGATGAGTTGCTCCGGGAGGGTGTCCGGCGTCATGGCCGTGAATGCCACCGAGCCCGAGGCGGCGATATGGGAGACTGCGCCGAACATGAGAAGGACGCCGCCGAACATGTGCACCAGGAGATACCGCATGCTGGCCCGATACGCACCCGGTTGGTCGGAAGCCCAGAGAACCAGGGTGGAGGTGATGGCCATGAGCTCCCAGAACACGAAAAGTGTCACCAGGTCTCCGGCGAAGGTGACGCCGATTGCGCTTCCGGCATAGGCGAAAGCCGCGGTCAGCTCAAGGAGTTTCGCGATCCGGAGGGCATAGATGCCCCCGGCGAGGGCCATGATGCTGAAAACGGTGGCGAAGACCCGGCCGGTGCTGGTCCATCGGACGGGCTCCAGCGCATAGCCGGCGAATTCCATGCCTGCGACGTGGCCCTGAGGAACCATCCAGACGGCCGCCAGGGTCAGAAGAGGGAGGGTCAAGACGAGGCCCTCCCGGACCCGGCCCTTCACGAGGGGGATCAGGAGGCTCCCCAGCAGCAGGATGAGCCCGGGAGGGAATGAGATCGTCACGGCCGTCTCCCTCCGGGGTGGTGGTCCGGGTTTCCTTGGCCGGCTTCGCCCCCGGAACCCGCTTCCGGTCCAGTTTCCTGCTTCACCTCTCGGTAGTAGGTGTCGGATCGCTTGAGGAGAGCCCCAAGCAGCTTTGCGACCAGCACCATCAATACACAGCTTCCGAACCCGTACCAGGCGTAGAAGCCGAAGACTCCGTCCAGACCGAAGTGCTCGTAGTGTTCCACGAAGGCGTCACCGGCCAGAAGCCCCACCAGAACAAGACCGAAAACAACCCAGATTCCGCGAATGGTTTGTGGTTTCGCCAACCAATGCGTGGGCTCGTCGGGGGGAGCTTCGGGCGGTCTGCCCGGCAGGGTCGTTCTCGCCATCACCTTCCCCCTCCCAGAGGCTCCAGCAGTGACAGGAGACTACCGGAGAAAAAGAAGAGGAGAATCGTCCCTGCGGCGGTGACGATCAATGCCGTCACCATGGGCCACGGAGCCTCGCCGTGGTCGCGGATCACGTCGGCATGGGACTCCTCGTCCCCCTTCGTCGACACGGGGGCCGATGTGTCCTCGGGCTGGAAGAAGGCCATGTGGATAATGGGTACGAAGTATGCCGCATTGAGAAGGGTGGAGAGGACCAGGACTCCGAACACCAGCAGGTATCCGGCCTGGTACACTCCCATCATCAGATACCACTTGCTGAAGAAGCCTCCCGTGGGTGGGAGCCCGATCATGCTGAGGGAGGCCACGGAAAAGGCGCCCATGGTCCATGGCATGCGCCGTCCCACACCTTTCAGCTGAAATATCTCGGTCTTATTGGCGGCGACATAAATGGATCCTGCCGCGAAGAAGAGGGTGATCTTCCCGAAGGCGTGCATGGCGATGTGCATACCGCCCCCGATGATCCCCATGCTACTGGCGATGAGGGCTCCCAGGACGATGTAGGAAAGCTGACTGATGGTGGAGTAGGCCAGAAGACGCTTGAGGTTGCCCTGGCGCCATAGAATTTGAAGGGCGACCACGGAAGCTGCCAGGACCGTGAACGCAGCCGGATAGATGAGCCATTGGTTGGCGCCTGTTGATGCCAGGATGTCGATCCCGAAGATGTAGACAGAGATCTTGAGAATGCTGAATACTCCGGCCTTCACCACCGCCACGGCGTGTAGGAGGGCGGAGACGGGGGTAGGGGCCACCATGGCCGCCGGAAGCCAGCGATGGACCGGCATTACGGCCGCCTTCCCCACGCCGAAGACAAACAGAGCCAACAGGATCGTGGTCCCCAGGCCCGAGAGCCGGGCATCGCCCAGAATTCCACCGGAACGGAAATCCAGGGTGCCTGCCAGGGCATAGGTCCAGACGATGGCCAGGAGTTGGAAACCGATGGACGTGGTGAGGAGGATTCCCAGATACACCCGCCCCGCCCTTTTCGCCTTCTCTGTCTGGTGGTGGGTCACCAGGGGGTAGGTGCAGAGGGTAAGGACCTCGTAGAAGAGGAAGAGGGTGAAGAGGTTTCCCGAGTAGGCGACCCCC
>CAZSDD010000094.1:0-7724 GCA_964605505.1 uncultured Gemmatimonadaceae bacterium
GCACCATCACGGCGGATCCGGAGTCCATCGAGGCGGACGGGGCGAGCACGTCGACGATCACGGTTCAGTTAAAAGATTATGACGACGACGACCTGGACGACCCGGAGGACCTGGAGGAGTCGGGGGGCACGGTGGCGTTGAGCACGACGGCCGGCGCGCTGTCGGCGGTGCAGGACAACGATGACGGGAGCTACACGGCGACGCTGACGTCGAGCACGACGGTGGAGACGGCCACGGTGACGGGCACGCTGGAGGGGGGAGCGCTGGAGGATTCAGCCACGGTGGAGTTCACTGAGGTTTCGGTGTTGCTGACGGCGAGCACCATCACGGCGGATCCGGAGTCCATCGAGGCGGACGGGGCGAGCACGTCGACCATCACGGTTCAGCTGAAGGATGCCAACGGCAAAGACCTGGCGCAGTCGGGAGGGGGCGAGCCGGCCCCGGGGATTTCTGCTGACTGATGTCCGGGAAGCCCAAGTCCGGGGGCGAAGGGGCCCGCACTTCCGGGAAGAACCCGTTCCCGATCGTGGTGCCCAGGGGGGACAAGCACCCGTCCGGCAGCTCCGTCAGGAGATGGATCCGAGAGGTTCTTCCCTCTTCGCCTTCCGCTCCCGAGCCGGTTCCGGAAAGCAAATCCGGAGGTCCGGAACAACGGACCCACCCGGCTTCCGAACCCGTCCAGCGGGCCACGATCCAGTTGCTTCCCGGGCGCCTGGAGCCCGCGGATCCGGGTGTCATCCAGCAGGAGATCCGGTTCCTGCGGACGCAGGCGCAGAAGCAGGTGGTGACCCTGGGATGGAAGATGGGGGAACCGCCAGAGCATATCACGCTGAATCACTCCAGCATCGAACCTGTTCATGCCGCCATGACCTATCGCAACGGTAGCTGGTGGATCGAGAACCGCGCCAGGCACGACCCGGTGGTCGTCAATGGCGTGGTGCTGCGGTCATCCGCGCTGCCCCGGCTGCTGGCCGATGGTGATCGGATCCGATTGGGAGCCGTGGTCTTTCATTTCCGGTTCCCGTGAGGGCAGGGTAAGCTGAGATGCCAATGAATTCCGAACCCTTGAATCTCGCCATAGAGAGCCTGAGCGGTAACTACGAGCTCATCAGGGAGCTCGGTCGTGGCGCCACGGCGGTGGTGTATCTCCTCCGGGACCACGATCTGGAGCGGGACGTAGCGTTGAAGGTGATCCGTGGAGGGTTGGGGAGCGATGAGGAGGCCATCGGCCGACTGGCGCGGGAAGCCCATCTTGTGGCCCAGCTCCAGCATCCCAACATCGTGAAGCTCTTCAGCACCCATCGTCTTCCGGATGGGAGCTTCGCCCTTCTCATGGAGCATGTGCCGGGAAAGAACTTGAAGGAGGTCATTGTCCGGGAAGGGGCCTTTCCCATTCCACGGGTCCTGAAGACCCTCAAGGACGTGGCTTCGGCCCTGGCCTATGCCCACAGGCGCCGCATCGTTCATCGAGACGTAAAGCCCGAGAACATCTACATCGACGAGGAGGTGGGAGCGGCCCGGTTGGCCGATTTCGGGGTGGCCCGTCCGTGGGATCAGGATTCCCGCCTCACGATTCCAGGGGCTTCCCTGGGCACGCCGGCCTATATGTCTCCGGAACAGATCGACGGAAAGGAGGTGGACGGGCGCAGCGACGTGTATAGCCTGGGGCTCGTGGGCTATGAGATGATCCTGGGCCGTCACCCCTGGGAAGGGGAAAATGTCTTCACCACCATCTTCAAGCAGAAGAATGAAGAGCTGGGCATGAACCTCCCGGGGCTGGACCGGTATCCGGCCCTGGCCGAAATCCTGGACAGAGCCCTGAAAAAGGACCCGGCTGCCCGGTGGGAATCCGCAGACGTCTTTTTCAAAGAGCTCGAGAAGGTCGTCCCTCGCCGCCGGAGCTATGACCCGGATCTCTTCGAGCCGTTCACCCCTCCCGAGATGGCCAGACGGCGAGAGGACCCCTTCGAGTTCCTGGACGATGAAGATGAAGAGCAGGCCCTCCAGGCGGAGGCGGATTCCCGGGAAGAGGAGGAAGCGGTTCCTATCGACTGGTCCTCCCTGGAGGAACCCGAGGACCGGGAGCCGCTCCACCGGTTCCGGGAGGCGGATGGGCAGGAGAGCTCCCCCCAGGCGCCGACCGTGGCGGCCCGAAAGGAGAAGGCCGGCCTGAGTCGTTGGCTGGCTGGCGCAGCCGTGGGGGTGGCCGTCCTCATCGCGGGGTATTTCCTGTTCCTGAGGTCGGATGAGGGTATGGAATTCGAGGCATTTCCCTCTTCGGCCTCCTCGTCCGAGTCTTCTCCCGCCGAGGCCCGGACCCCGATGGGCACGGGACCCGCTTCTGAGGGCTCCCCGGCGAGAGAAGGGTCCCTGGCGGTCCTGGGTGGAGGGGATCTCCAGGCCCGGGCAGGTTCCCGTCTCACCCTGGAGACCCGGGCGGAGATGCCGGACGGCACCCCCATGGCGGGCATTCCGGTCCTCTTCGAAGTGGTGGAAGGGGAAGGCGTCCTGAATGCCGGGGAGATTCGAACCGACGAGAGCGGGGTGGCCGAAACGTCGATCCGGTTGCCGGACCGTTCCGGAGAGGTTGTGGTCCGGGGCGCCCTCTCCGGTGTGGACGCTCCCGACGTGCGTATTCGGATCCAGACCCTCCCGGGCCCCCCGGCCACGGTCACCGCCGTCACCGGAAACGGACAGACCGCATCCCCGGGTGAAGCGCTTCCTGATTTCATCGGCGTACGGGTCCGGGACGAGTTGGGAAACCTGGTGCCCGGCGCCGAAGTCCGGTTCCGGGTGCTGGAGGGGGAGGGGCGAGTGCAGCCCCGGGAGATGGATACGGACGACATGGGACGCGCCTTCGCCCGCTGGACCCTCGGAAATGCGCCGGGCTCCCAGGTGGCGTCGGCCACCGTTCCGGGAGCCCAAAGCCCCCCCATCCTTTTCCAGGCCACGGCGGTGACGCCCGTGGAAGCCGAGTCGGAGGAAGTGGCCGCGGAGCCTTCTCCCCCGGCCCCCGTCCGGATCCGGAGCAGACCTTTCGTCATGGGAGGCAGCCACGTCTGCAGCCTTGCCGGCGGATCTGCCGTGTGCAGGGGAAGCCTGGACCGGGGGCAGGGCGGCGGAGGATCGGCGCAGGGCCTCCGGTCTCTTGCGGCTGGTGTCTCCCACGGGTGCGGGCTGCAGGAGGGTGGGGTCGCTTGGTGCTGGGGGGCCAATGAATCCGGACAGCTGGGAGACGGTTCCACCGAAGACCGGATGTCGGCAGTGCAGGTCGACACGGACATCTCCTTTTCGGTCCTGGTGGGCGGCCTCTCCCACACCTGCGGGCTGGACGGCGACGGTGCCGCGTTCTGTTGGGGTAGAAATCTGAACGGTCAGCTGGGGAACGGCTCACGAACAGATCGCCTCCAGCCGAGCCCTGTCCAGGGAGGAATCTCCTTTCAGAGCCTGACCGCGGGCTGGAATCACACCTGCGGGCTGGCCCCGGACGGGACGGCCTACTGCTGGGGTCTCAATGAAGACGGCCAGCTCGGGGACGGAACCCGGGTCGACCGCCTGGCTCCCACCCCGGTGCCGGGGACCTTCCACTCCATGGTGGCCGGCTCCGGGCATACCTGCGGAATCACCGGGAGTGAGGTCCTGTGCTGGGGAGCCGACGGGTTCGGACAGCTCGGAAACGGGGGAGGCGACCGTGCCCGGAGCACCCCCACCCCCGTGGAAGGCCTTCCGTCACCGACGGGATCGCTGGCTGCGGGCGCCGTCCACACGTGCGCTCTCCTCACCGACGGGCGCACGTACTGCTGGGGCCAGAACCTCCATGGCCAGTTGGGCGACGGAACCACCGAAGAGGCGGCCCTCCCCGTTCGGGTTGCCGGAGGACACCGGTTCGTCAGCCTGGCCGCGGGAGGTGCCATGACCTGCGGCTTCACGGAAGACGGATCGGAATACTGCTGGGGAATGAACCAGGCCGGGCAGCTCGGAGACGGGACACGCGTCAATCGATCCAGCCCGGTCCGGGTGGGAGGGAATCTCCCTTGATGCCCTCATCCTGAGCCCCCGGGACGGCGTGAACCACTACAGGCGCCGAATCCCTACAGCGATCGAGCCAATCCAGGGACCGAATCCCTACAGCGATCGAGCCAATCCAGGGACCGAATCCCTACAGCGACCGATCGAGCCAATCCAGGGACCGGATCCCTCCAGAGATCGAAAGACCCCCCGGCGGCCGCCCGGCCGCCGGGGGGGGAAACCTCTACGGCATCATCCTCTCCCGCGTCATCTGCTACGGCATCATCCGCTGTCTCCCGGCAGGAGAGGGGCGCCCATCTCCCGAAGACGCCTCTCCAACGCTCCCAGGTCTTCCAGCAACCCCTGGATCCTGGGGCCGAGATCGGCGAAGGCCTGCTCCGCGATGCGGAGTTGCTCCCGCTGCTGACCGGTGGGAGCGGAAGTGGCGCCGAAGGACGAGTAGAGGACACCCCCTATCCGATCGCTGATGGACGGCGGCGTCTCGAATTGTCTGCTGGCCACGCTCCGGTCACCTACCAACTCGATCCGCAGCTCGGCGGCCCTCATCTCCAGATCCCGGGCCTCCTCCAGGGTGGTGACGGGAACCCTGGTGGAGCGCTGGATGGCGGTCTTCACGGTGGTCAGTCGCCGGTCGATATCACGCATCTGTTCCGACGCGGTCCGAACCTGGGCCATGAGGGCGTCGGCCTCCATCTGGAAGGCCAGGAGTGCCTTCCGGTCACCGGTGGCCAGCGTAGCGTTGTTCAACGGCACCACCTGGAAGGCCACAGGCTGGCTTACCAACTCAACCGGCACCCCGTCCACGACCCTGCTGAGGGTCACCTGATAGGTGCCCGGAGCCACATAGGGGCCGTCAGGGCCCTCATCGTAGGGATTGAAGTTTCCGATCTCCCCAACGGGGCTGGCGGAAGGGTGGCGGAGGTCCCAGGCGATCCGCTGGATTCCGGTTCCGTCCCGGGCCGGGATGTGCCGGACGACCTCGCCCTCCTGGTCGGTGATGGTGAAGAGGAGATACGGCCCCTCCTCCAGGTCCTCGGCCCGCATCTCCTCGAAGGAGGGGTACTCCACGGGCTCCCCGGCTTGCACCGCTTCCCGTTCCGCTGCCCGGCGGGCCTGCTCCATGGTCTCCACATCTTCCTTCACGTAATAGGTGAAGACGGCGCCGAAGGGTGGGTTGTCGGCGTAGAAGTAGTCGCCTCCCTGCTCCCCCCGCTGCCGGTTCTGCTGGATGAACAGAAGGGCGTCCCGGACCGGGAAGATGTGCGCATTCCGGGCCATGACATCAGGGGTGGCATGTCGGAGGGGCGTGTAGTCGTCCAGGACCCAGAAGCCGCGCCCGAAGGTGGCCAGGACCAGGTCGTTCTCCCGCTCCTGGATGTCCAGATCCCGGACTGCGATGGGGGGCAGCCCGCCCAGCTCGATCCACTGCTGGCCCCCGTCCCGGGAGAAGAAGGCCCCGAACTCGGTGCCCACGAAGAGAAGGTCCGCCTCCACGGGATCCTCGGCCACGGCGTAGACACTGCCCCGCTCCGGCAGGTCCCCGGCGATGGAGGTCCAGCTGGCCCCCATGTCACTGGACCTGAGGAGGTACGGCTTGAAGTCGCCGTTCTTGTGGTTGTTGAAGGCGGCGTAGACGGTGCCGGCATCATGGGCCGAGGCGAGGACCATGTTCACGTACGTCCGATCCGGCACGCCGGGAAATTCATCGTAACGGGTCCACTCACCCCCGGCGTTCTCCGTCATCTGGATGAGGCCGTCGTCGGTGCCCACGTAGATCAGGTCCTCCTGGACCGGACTCTCGGTCAGGGCGACGATGTTGCCGTAGATGGAGGTGGAAGCGTTCTTCCCCACGGCGTCCATTCCCCAGACCCGCCCCATGACGGGAATCTCGTTCCGGTCGATCCCTGCGCTCAGATCCCCACTGATGGTGGTCCAGCTCGATCCCCGGTCGTCGCTTCGGAAGAGCTTGTTGGCGGCGAAATAGAGCCGGGTATTCGAGTGGGGGCTGATGAGAAGGGGCGCGTCCCAGTTCCAGCGGAAGGCCTCCCCTTCTGCCGTCGGTTGGGGCTGGATGAAGACGGACTGGCCGCTCTTCCGGTCGTATCGCACCAGGTTTCCGTACTGGCTCTGGGCGTAGACGATGTCCGGGTTCAGGGGGTCCACGGCGCTCTCGAATCCGTCCCCTCCGTTGGTGACGATCCAGTCGGAGTTGGCGATGCCCGATCGGTCCAGGGTCCGGGAAGGCCCGCCCAGGGACCAGTTGTCCTGGGTGCCGCCGTACACGTTGTAGAAGGGAGCGTCGTTGTCCGTCACCACCTTGTAGAACTGGGTGACGGGGAGATTCCGCTTGAAGTGCCAGCTCCGGCCGTCGCTCCAGGTCTCGTAGACCCCGCCGTCCCCGCCGATGATCATGTGGGCCGTGTCATGGGGGTCGATCCATAGGGCGTGGTCGTCCACATGGCGATGGGGAAGGGGAAAGCGGCTGAAGGTGGATCCTCCGTCGGTGGTGACCTGGGAATAGGTGTCCATGGAGAAGACACGCTCCGGATCCACCGGATCGCAGATGAGCTCCTGGTAGTAGTTTCCCCGGCTGGTGTAGTCGTTCACCTTCCGCCAGCTCTGACCCCTGTCGGTGGACCGGTAGAAGCCGCCGGCATCGTATTGGGCCTCCACCACGGCGTAGACATAGTCCGGGTTCGCCGGTGAGAGGCAGAGGCCGTAGCGGCCCACGTCCACGCTGGTGGGGAGACCCCGGGTAAGCTCTTCCCAGCTTTCCCCGCCGTCAGTGGTCTTGTACAAACCCGACTCCGGACCCCCGGACACCAGGGTCCACACCTTCCGCTGCCGCTGCCACGCCGCGGCGATGACCACGTCCGGATCCCGGGGATCCATGACCATGTCAGTGACGCCGGTGTGCTCGCTGATGTCCAGGACCTTCATCCAGCTTTTTCCCCCGTCGGTGGTCTTGTAGAGGCCCCGGTCCCCTCCGGAGCTCCAGACCGGCCCCTGTGCGGCCACCCAGACCACATCCGAGTCCCGGGGATCCACGAGGATCTTCCCGATGTGCTCGGAGTTTTCCAGTCCCATGTGTTCCCAGGACTGGCCGCCGTCCCGGGATTTGTAGATGCCGTCTCCGTAGGCCACGGCTCGCTGGGCGTTGTTCTCACCGGTCCCCACCCAGACCACATGGGGATTGTTGGGATCCAGTGTCACCACGCCGATGGAATAGGAGCCCTGACCATCGAAGATGGACCGGAAGGTCACGCCGTGGTCGTCGGTCTTCCAGACACCGCCGCTGGCCACGGCCACATAGTATTGGGACGGGTTCTCCGGGTTCACGGCGAAGTCGGCGATGCGGCCCGAGGTGAGGGCCGGGCCGATTTCCCGGAGGGAAAGACCCCGGAACGTGGATTGGTTATAGTCCTGCGCGGCCAGGGGCCCCGCCAGGACGGCCAGCGCCAGGAGCGCCGGAAGAAGTCGGATGGTCTTCATGGTCGAATGCCCTGCTGAGGGTCGATTGTTGGCTGAACGGCGACTGAACGTCACGGGTATGTGTGCTCAAATGGAGCCGGGGCCGCAAGGGACGCCCCACCGGAGAGGCCGGAGAGGAAAGGGCTGCATCAGCGGGTGAAACCGGCCCACTCAGTCCCGGCCCACTCAGTCCCGGCCCACTCAGTCCCGGCCCACTCAGTCCC
>CAZSDD010000094.1:7824-11591 GCA_964605505.1 uncultured Gemmatimonadaceae bacterium
ACTCAGTCCCGGCCCACTCAGTCCCGGCCCACTCAGTCCCGGCCCACTCAGTCCCGGCCCACTCAGTCCCATTCGAAGTGTTTGGGGTGGACGAACCTCTCAATCCCATTCGAAGTGGAGGAACCTATCAAATAGATCCGTGGTCTTGACGACGGTTTTGCCCTGACTCCGGTACCATTTCTCTGTCTCGCCTTCATATCGTTCCTCCAGAAGGCCGAACTCCCGGAGAGGTTCGAGGACCGTATGGTGGAGATCGGCGGCTCCCTCGCTCCACGGAGCGCCGAACCTTTCCTTCTCTTCGTTCTGGTCGGGGTGAAGAACGAGGCGGGAGAGCTCCGTCAGCGTGATCCAATTTCGGGCCCGGACCCGGAGCTGCCAGAGGAGGAGGGGCACCACCGGCTGGAGGCTCGGCTGGTCCGAGAGCCTCTCCCCGTATTGGATGTTGAATTCGCTGAAGTAGCTCCGAAAGAGGTGGGCGAACAACTTTCCGGCCGCCTCGGGTGCCCTCAACTTCATGCCTTTTCGGGTGATGCTGAAGGAGCCTTTCCGCAGCTTGATCAGCCCGGCGATCTCCAGGTTCACCCGGAGAAGATGGAGGGGCCAGGCATCGTCCTCGTTCACCACGAGGTTCCTGCGATGGATGTTCTCCAGGTACCCCTCCCGCAGACGCATGCCTTCCAGCATTTCCGACACGAAGGCCCGCTTCAGGTTTCCGGCGACCGTGGCCTTGGAACCTCCATCCTCGTGGAGCTTCTCCAGGAAGAAACGGGCATTGACCAGGAAATCGGAGGCCTCCAGCTCTTCGAGGACGAGATCCTCCTCCAACCGGAGGCTCTCTCCTCCGGCCAGCCCTTCGGTCAGGAGGGCCTGGGCCTGGGCAGGGCTGATGCCGCCCAGAGCTGTCTGGGGTCTCTGGTTGTATCCCTCCACGCGACGAGCCAGATGGGCCTCGATCTCCTCTCTGGTCTCCAGGCCTGCTTCACGGACTTCATCCAGGAGATCTTCAACACCCAAGGCATCTTCGTCCTCCCCGTCGGGGGCTACGACATAGCGGAGGGTCAGCCCTTCCTCGGACCAGATGAAGGCGCCGGCCTCAGGGGCTCGAAGCCGGTTTCCATGCTGATCCGCAAAGGCCGCCACTCCATTCAGGATCCGGACGAGACGGTGGGCCAGATCCCTCTGGAGCCCGCCACCGGGAGTGAGAATGGGAATGACATACGGATACGCGGAGAGATCCTCCACCCTCCATCCTCTCAGGGCCACCTCTTTTACCATGGCACGGGGGATCTCGCTCTGGTGGTGGTAGCCGAGGTGCACCACCCAGCCCCGCAGAGAATGGAACGGGCGGGCCTCCTGGTCCCGGTCCAGGAGATCCTGGAAGTCGGAAGGGTCGGAGTGGACCGCCAGGCCGAACTCTCCCAGGCCAGCCCCCATGACGGAGGCGATCCAGGGGCCCGTTCCGTCGTCCCAATCCACGACGATGGGCGGAACGTCGTCCAGCCAGCGCCAGGGCGCGGCCTTGAAGAAGGCTGCGTAGGCTCGAAAGAGGTCTTTGACCAGGGGGGTCGGCAGCCCCCAGGCGGCCCAGGTCTCCGGCGTCGAAACGGGAGGCCACCCCGGGCCCCCGGACACATGACTCACCAGGCCCCGGGCGACTTCGTCCAGCCCCGGCAGGACGGAGCTGACCTCGACCCGGCATCCCCGGTCCCGGAGGAGAAATCCCAGGGGTTCCGCCACCTCTTTCCGCCTGACTCTGACCTGCCCGGGCCAGGCGCCAACCGTCTCCGCTGCCTTCCCCAGGGCCTTCTTCAGGAGTCTTGCCACCTCCTCCGGCTCGGCGCTGTTGACCAGGACCACATCGCTTTCCAGGGCCAGGTCCTCTGCCGTCACCAGGGTGGCCACCATCCGCTTCTTCTCCTGCTCGGATATGGAGCCGGGAAGGCCCACCACGTCGGCTTCCCAGGCAGTTGCGTGCCGGGCGATCTGTTTGAGTTCCGGGGGCAGCATCATGGGAGTGTCCGCCCTCCCTCCAGGACCGACAACAGGTAGATCTGCTTGGCTGTGCGCATCATTCCGTCGATATCCGCCCACTCTCCGGTTTGACCCCGTTCTCCGCCCCTGGAGCCTCCCAGGCCGATGGCCAGGGTCCCTCCGGCCACGGCCACGTTCATGTTGGAAGATCCGGAATCGGAGAGGGAGGGTTCGTAACCCAGGTAGCGGGAGATGGCTGAGGCCGCGTTGAGGAGGGACGAGCTTTCGGCCCCAGGAATCTGGCCTCCGGGCGTCAGCTGGAAGGGATCCATCTCGAAATCGATCCCCGTCTCCGCCGAGACTTCCGTGAGTATTTCCCCTACCCGGGTTTCGATGGCTTCGATGACTCCGGCGTCCATGGCTCGGATATCCAGGGAAAACCAGCCGGATTCGGGTTTGTGGTTGAACACCCGGCCACTTTCCAGGACCGAGATGTTGACGCGGGTCCGGGTATCGTCCTGTCTTGCCGCGTCCGGCAGAGAGAGGATCCGGTCCACTGCCCGTCCGATCCCCTGGTTCACATTGGGAAGCCCTCCGGAAAGGGTGTGCCCTCCCGGCCCCGACGCGATGATCCGCCACCAATGGATACCGATGGCTCCGTACGAGATGGAGTGACCGTCGCCCAGGACATCCACGAGCCCCCGGGCCCGGTCCCCGAACTCCCGGTATAGGTCTTTCATGCCCACCAGCCCGGTCTCTTCCTGGGCCACGGCGGCGAAGACCAGGGTGAGGTGGGGCTTCAGGCCGCTCTCGAGATAGGCGTGGGCTGCGGCCAGAAGGGCCGCCGTGGTGAGGGAGGTGTTGGTACCGGGGCCGATGACGCGGTCTCCTTCGATGACGGGCCCCGTCCCGGCGGCCCGCTGGTGTTCGGCAACAGTCGCCAGGTCATCCAGGGTGGAAACGAAGACGAGGACTCGCTCCGATTCTCCGGGGATGACACCGATGGCGTTGGGGCTGGAGGTCACCCGGACCTGGCTGAGACCCATCTCCCGCATGCGGCGGGCCACGGCGGCGGCCCGGTCGTGCTCCTCCCCGGAGGGGGAGACGATTCCCCCGATCATCCGGAGGAGCTCGGCGGTCTCGGTTCGGCGGTCGTCGATGTGCCGCAGGCCGGCCTGGACCTCGTCCACCTCCAGGGCCTGGCTCAGAGCCGTCTCCTGGGTCTGGCTCGGAGCCGTCTCCTGAGCCCGGCTCGGGACCGGTGCTGGGATTTGGCTCGGAGCCGATTTCTGGGCCCGGATCACGACTCCCGCCGGGATTTGGCTCGGAGCCGTTTCCGGGGCCGCGACTGGCTCTTCCCTGGCCGCGAAGTGCCCTTCCCTGGCCGCGGCTGGCCATGCCCGAACCGCGGACCGCCATTCCTTGGCCGTGACTGACCCTTCCTGGGCCGCCATGCGTCCAGAGGGCATCGGGAAGAGGAGAGGGAGAAGGAGAAAGACGGTTTGCGGAGCCTGGGCCCGCCGCCTCCATTTCAACATGTATTCGTCTCCTGATGCCTCGGATGGGTTGCCGAGCCCGGCGGCTCATGTGGGTGAACGCGAAGACAGCGTGAACGCGAAAACAGCCGGCGCATGGCGCCGCAGGCGCGGACAGGTGCGAAGAAGCCAAACCGGTCCGCTATCGTGACGCCGGTGTCCACATCGGCGGGCCAGAAGCGCGGGAAGCCGGTACAGGGAACCCCGGAGGCGAAAGCAGGGTGCGATGGAGCCCTTGCGGGCGAAAGCCGAACCCAGCGG
>CAZSDD010000095.1:0-11450 GCA_964605505.1 uncultured Gemmatimonadaceae bacterium
CCGAAGGTCTCGATCTGGTCCGCCAGGTCCTCCGCAGTCCGCTTGTCCACACCCCGGGAGACGGCCTTCTCCTTGAACTTGCCCAGCTCCTTCTGGATGAGCTCGGCGATCTTCTTGCCCACGGCCTTCCGGAGCACATCGGCTTCCGCCAGGGAGAATCCGGCCAGGACGCTGGCGATGCGCATCACCTGCTCCTGGTACACGATGATGCCGTAGGTGGGCTCCAGGATCCCCTTCAGATCGGGGTGGGGATAGCTGACGGCCTCCTGGCCCAGCTTCCGCCGGATGTAGATGTCCGTCATCCCCGAGTCCAGGGGTCCCGGACGGATGAGGGCATTGGTGGCCACCAGGTCCTCGAATCGATCGCACCTCATGGCCCGGAGCTTGTCCAGAGCCAGGGACGACTCGAACTGGAAGATTCCCGAGGTGCCCCCGTGGGCCAGCATGGCGTAGACGGCGGGGTCTTCCAGGGGAACCTCGTCCATGGCCTCGTAGACCTCTCCGGTCTCCGGATGCCTCAGGCCTCCCACCCGGGCCTTCACCGCCTCAACCGCATCGTGTATGACGGTGAGGGTCTTGAGGCCCAGGAAGTCCATCTTCAGCATCCCGACCTCGTCCAGGCAATTCATGTCGTACTGGGTGACGACGATGCCCTCGTCCCCATTGCCCGACGCGCCGTTCCCGTTCCCGTTTCCGTTCTTCGCCGAGCCGGCCCCGGCGATGCCGCCGGACCCGCTCCCCTTGCTCTGCTGGACGCACACCGGGACGTAGTCGTCCAGGGGGCCGGGAGCGATGACCACGCCGGCGGCGTGGACGGAGGCGTGGCGGGCCAGGCCCTCCAGCGTCATGGAGTAGTCGAAGAGTTGCTTGTGCCGCTGGTCCTGATTGTAGAGGGCCTTGACCTCCGGGATCCTTTCCAGGGCCTGTCCCACCGTGTAGGCGGAACCCGGGGCGTTGGGGATGAGCTTGGCGATCCTGTCCGTCTCGCCGGGCTCGAAGCCCAGAGTCCGGCCCACGTCCCGGATCACGGCCCGGCTCTTCATGGTGCCGAAGGTGATGATCTGGCCCACGGCGTCCCGGCCGTACTTCTCACGGGTGTAGGAGATGACCTCGCCCCTGCGCTCGAAGCAGAAGTCGATGTCGATGTCCGGCATGGAGATCCGCTCGGGGTTCAGGAACCGCTCGAAGAGCAGGTCGAACTCCAGGGGGTCGATGTTCGTGATGCCCAGGGCGTAGGCCACCAGGGACCCGGCGGCGGAGCCCCGGCCCGGGCCCACGGGAATGCCCTCCCGCCGGGCCCAGTCGATGAAGTCCCAGACGATGAGGAAGTATCCGGCGTAGCCGGTTTCGACGATGGTCTTCAATTCGAAGTCCAGGCGCTCCCGGGCCTTCTCGGATAGAGGGTCACCGTAGCGTTCCTTCGCCCCCTCCGTGGCCAGATGCACCAGATAGTCGTTGGGGTCCCGGTACTCCGTCGGCAGGGGGAACTCGGGAAGGTGGATCTGCTTCTTCAGCTCCAGCTCCACCTGGTCGGCGATCTTCAGAGTGTTTTCCAGGACCTCGGGGTGATCCGGGAAGAACTCGGCGATTTCCTGGGCCGACTTGAAGTAGAGGCCGTCGTCGTAGCGCATCCGGTTGTCGTCGCTACGGTCCTTCCCCAGCCCGATGCAGAGGAGCACGTCGTGGGCCTCGTGGTCCTCCTGCTGAAGAAAGTGGGCGTCGTTGGTGGCCACCACCGGAAGGCCCATCTCCCGGCTGAGCTTGAAGATCTCCCGGTTGATCTTCGCCTGCCCTTCGGTCCGGTGGGCCTGGACCTCCAGGTAGTATCGGTCCGGGAAGGCGTTGGCGTACCACTCGATGGCTTCCCGGGCGCCGGCGGGGTTGTCCGCCAGGATGTGCCGGGCCACCTCGCCGGCCATGCAGGCGGAGGAGACGATGAGGCCTCGGGAGTGGCGGGCCAGGACCTCCCGGTCCACCCGGGGCCGCATGTAGAAGCCTTCCGTGTACCCGATGGAGGCCAGCTTCACCAGGTTCCGGTATCCCTCCAGGTCCCGGGCCAGAAGGACCAGATGGTAGTAGGCCCGCTCTCCCTGGCCGGCCCGGACCCGTTCCCGCCGGTCCCCGGGGGCCACGTAGGCCTCCATCCCGATGATGGGCTTCACCCCCTCCTTCCGGGCCATCTTCTGGAAGGTCCAGGCTCCGAACATGGAACCGTGGTCCGTCAGGGCCAGGGCCGGCATCTCGAATTCCTGGGCCCGGCGAATCAGGTCGGAGATCCGGTTGGCTCCGTCCAGGAGGGAGAACTCCGAGTGGGTATGGAGGTGAACGAAAGACACTGGCCCTCGGCGGCGGCTCCAGGGGTTCAAAATGATGCGAACGTGTCCTCAATGCTGGGTGGGACGCTCAATACTACGGGGGGTGGGAAGGGGGTGCAACGAACAGCCGGGACCGATGACGGAATGATGCGGTTTTCGGGGGGTCCGCAACGCCGCCGGCCGACGGACCCAAGATCTTGGGTGCCTGCCCGAGGTGCGGCACGAGGGGTTGGGTCGGGTCGGGTGGCGGTGTCCGGGGCAGGAGGTTTCGGGAACCGTCTACCGGAAGAGAGGCGGTTTCAGGGAGGGTCCCGGGGATCCCTCAGTGCATCCCCTCCTCGTGTCCGGCCCCGTAGTAGATCTTTTCCCCGGCCTCCACCCGGACCGGCAGCTCGTTCTGGGGAGGGGGAACCGGGCAGGTGGCGTAGGGGCTGAAGACGCAGGGAGGATTGTAAGCCCGGTTGAAGTCCAGGATCACCCACCCCTCGGGATTCGGGGCGTCCACGGAGAGGAACCTTCCTCCCGGGTAGGTCTCCCCGCCGTTGGTCTCGTCCCCGAAAACCAGGAAGAGATGATCCGAGTCGGGCTCCCCGGTGAGATCGAGCCGGAGCTCCCGCCCGTCTACCTCGAAGACGGCGGCCCCGGGAGATCTGGAGGTGGCCGGCACGTCCAGGACGTTGGGCATGGGGATGTCCCGGGGGGGGTCGTAGGGGTCGAACCGGGCGGGGATCCGCCAGGCCGGATCGACATCAAAACTCTCCAGTCCGGTGAACCGTTCCAGAGCCGGGGCCGAGGCGTCCCGGAGGCGGATGGCGTAGTCCCCGTATCGTTCGATGACGTGCCAGCTCAGGGATCCCCACCCCATGACCGGCGAGCCCTCATCCGTGTCCACCCGGAATCGCCGGGGCGCCGCATTCTCGGGGGGCATCTCCGCGGCCACTTCCGGGGCGTACTCCCAGTCGAAGGAGCCCTGCCCCCGCAAGGTCAGGGTGCCCACCCAACCCGGGGCGTCCCCATCCGGAAGGACCATGTCCATGCGGGGGTCCGAGCCGATGGTGGTTTCACCGGAGGATACCCAGTAAAGGCCCCTGAGGGCCAGCCAGGAATCGGGTTCCCGGAGCTGTGCCTCCCTCCGGGCCCGCCAGGTTTCGATCTCGGCCCGGTATTCCGCCGGCGGGGGATCCGGCGGGGGCGGGGGTGGCTCGCAGCCCCCGGGGGAGAGCATGATCGGCAGGAGAGACAGGGCCAGGAAGAGGCGGCATCCACGGCGTGGGACCCGGCGCAAGGTGGCAGTCCGGGTCTTCAGGAGGGTCGGATGCCCTGGGTTCCGCACCGGAAGGAGTCCAGGATGGTTTCCAACTGGAGCATGTACTCCCACTTATCCTTTCCAGGGGCGTAGAGCCATGCGTCCACCAGGTAGAGACGGTCCTGGTGGGGGCAGCTCACGCTCCGGAGAATGAAGGCCCCGGCGGCGGGCCAGGTGCTTTCCGGCGGATTGGCCCAGGTGCCCCGGATCTCCGTGCCCTGGAGGGTTCCGGAGGGTATGGTGTCCACCCGGAGAGCCTCCCGATTCACCACCTGGGGATAGGGCCAGTAGGTTTCGGCAACGGACTTCCGCCAATCCAGGAGGCTGTCCACCGGGAGGTCCGCCGGCCCGGGAGTCTTCCAGGTCACGGTGAAGTGGCGGATGAGCTCGCTGGGGTCGGGGTTGTCGTTCCGGAAGACGTGGACAGAGTCCTCCACTCCCCAGTCGTAGACCCGGGGCAGCAGGAGGCTGAAGCCTGCGGTGCCGCTCAGGGTATCCACCAGGGCCGAGTCCCGTCCGCTGAGAAACATCCGGCTCTCCGCCCCCCGGAGGAAGCGGTTCAGGAGGTTCTGGTGGACCCGGCCGATGCGGCCGTAGACCTGGGGCTCCACGGGCTCGTCCCGATCCACCAGGACGATGTTGACTTTCTGCCCGCGGGCCCAGACGTCCTGGGCCTCATAGAGGCCCGGGGCCGTGACGGTGACCGAATCCGGGAGGGCGGCCAGGGCATCCGCCAGCCAGGTCTCGTCAGGGGGCGCGATGAGGACCAACTCCTTGAACCGCCACCAGTTGTTGGTGTCGTCGGGGGTACGGTAGGCCACCCGGAAGGTGTAGTCCTGCCGGACCGTCCAGACCGGAGGGGAGAGGGCGCTGAGCACAGAGTCTTCCAGAGCCGGCCACCAGTCCTGGGGGGCCACCACGATGACGGCCTGGGGGTCACCCCACGCCAGCCCCGGCTCGCAGGCCGTGTTGGAGAGAGCCAGAAGGGAGAGAGCGGATATCAGGAGCGCCTTGCGCATGGTCGTCACCCTGTTGAGATGGCCGGATGCCGCCGAAAGCCCACGGCCTCCGGCGGCGTGCCTGCCTGATTCTACAGCCCGGACGCTCCCGGGTTCAAATCGTTCCCACCGGAGAACGCCCTTCCGAGGGAATCATACGATGGCCGGGACCGGGGGACTACTCCGATCTCAGGGCCCGGACCGGATCCGCCCGGCTGGCCCGGCGGGCCGGAACCAGGGCCGCCAGGAGGGCTACGGTCCCCAGAAGCACCGGCACACCGATGAAGGTGACAGGATCCATGGCTCCGACCCCGTAGAGGAATCCCTGGACGGTCCTGGCCAGCCCCAGGCTCAGCCCCCACCCCAGGAGGGCGCCGATTCCCACCAGCCCCATGGCCCCCTTCATGACGATCCCTACCACCCTGCCGGCGTCGGCCCCCAGAGACATGCGGATCCCCATTTCCCGGTTCCGGCGGGACACGCTGTAGGCGACGGTGCCGTACAGGCCCGTGGTGGCCAGGATCAGGGCCAGCCCGCCGAACACTCCCAGCAGGAGAGCCGCCATGCGGGGTGGGAAGAGGGCCAGGGAGAGGTGCTCCGACATGGTCTTGGCCTCCATGAGAACCAGGCGGGAGTCCACGTCGGCCACGAGTCGCTGGAGCTGTCCCGCGATCTCGGCCTCGGGAATGTCTCCCCGGGCCACCAGCTGGAGGCCGTCGATAGGGTACTGGTTCCGGGAGAAATAGACGTAGGGCCGGTACTCCTCGCCGATGGTCCAGACCTTGGTGTCCCTGGCCACGCCCACGACCCGGTAGCCCTCGTCCCTGCCGTGGCGCCGGATCTCCCGACCCAGGGGGTTCTCCCCGGGCCAGAACCGACGGGCCGCCGTCTCGCTGATGACCACCACCGGCTGGGACTCGGTCTGGTCCTCCTCCGTGAGGCCCCTTCCTGCCACGATGGGGATGCCCATGACCTCCAGGTAGCCGGGAGAGACAATGTTGTAGCCCATGCTGTGGCGGTCTTCCCCGGGTGGCGGCTCCACCCCGGGGATATCGAAGTTGGTTTCCTGGTAGCTCATCCCGATGGGGAGCAACTCGGCCGAGGCCACGGCGTGGACGCCGGGGAGGGCCAGGGCCCGCTCTTCCAGGGTCCGGGCGGTGGCCAGGAACTCCTCGTTGGACATGTCATCGCCCATGGCCATGACCCAGACGATGCCGCCGTCCCGGGCCGTGAAGCCCAGGTCGATGCGGCTGGCACTCTGGAGACTCCTGAGAAATAGGCCCGCTCCCAGAAGGAGCACCATGGAGATGGCCACCTGCGTGACGATGAGGCTGTTCCGGAGGCTGAAGCGGCGGGGACGGCCGCCCCCCGTTCCCTCGTCCTTCAGGGTTGGCGCCACGTCAAACTTCGTGGATTGAAGTGCCGGAATGAGGCCGAAGAAGAGGCCTGCGCCGGCGGAGACGGCCAGGGCGAAGAGGAGAACGGTTCCGTCCAGCCCTACGTCCAGGTTGATGGGAATGGGAATGGGGGGCTGAAAGCGCATGAGGGCCTGGAGAGTCCAGTGAGCCACCAGGAGTCCTGCCCCACCACCCAGGAGGCCCAGGATCAGGGTCTCGGTCAGGAGTTGGCGGACGAGCGTCCACCGGCGGGCGCCCAGGGCCAGACGGACGGCGATCTCTTTTCGCCGGTCCGAGGCCCGGGCCAGGAGGAACCCGGCCAGGTTCATGCAGGCCATGAGGAGAACCAGGGCCACCACCACCAGGAGGAGGGTGGCCACGGCCATGAGGGGGCCGTCCACGATGGGGTGGATGGCCACATCGGAGGAGGGAAGGATGTTGAACTCCCGCCCTTCCCAGGCGTCGGGAAAGGCTTCCCGGTTGTTGGCCGAGAGGGTGGCCAGGGCGGCCCGGGCCTCCTCCACCGTCACCCCCGGTGCCAGGCGGGCCTTCATGAAGGTGCTTCGGCTGTTTCGACGCTGGGGGGCTCCCGTGTCACCCTCGAAGTTCAGGGTGGGGGCCATTTCATAGGTGGCGAACATGTCCATGGCCATGCCCGGGGCCGTGAACCCCTGGAGCTCCTTCGGGGCCACCCCCACGACGGTCCACTCCCGGTTGGCCATGCGGATGGTCTGCCCCACGATCTCCGGGGATCCGCCGAAGCGCTTCTGCCAGAACTCGTAACCCAGGACCACCACCGGGTGGGTCCCGTAGGTCTGGCCCTCCTCATGGACGAAGAAGCGCCCTGCCGCCGGCGTCATCCCCAGGATGGAGAAGAGGTCCCAGGAAACGGTCTCCCCCCAGATGGGTTCCACACCCTCTTCCGTTTCCATTCGGCTGAAGAAGGCCTCGTAGCCCCCCACACCGCTGAAGAGGTCCTTCCGCTCCCGAAGGTCGAAGAGGTCCGGAACCGAGCTCAGGGAATAGGGATAGCCGGGCTCGTCGTTTCGGGTGGGTTCGCTGGTGTAGACCTCCACCAGCTCCTGGGGAGCCCGCATGGGAACGCCGGAAAAGAGCACGGCGTTCACCAGGCTGAAGATGGCGGTGTTGGCCCCGATTCCCAGGGCCAGGGAGAGGATGGCGATGCCGGTGAATCCTGGACTCCGGGCCATGCGGCGGAAGGCATAGCGGACGTCCTGGCGAAGGGCGTCCACGCGGCCCAGGAAGGTGCGGCGGCGGTGCCGGCCCCGGGCCTGAGGCGCCGCCCTGGCATGGGCTTCGGTCTGGTTCCCCAGCCGTCGGTGGGCCTCGGCCCGGGCTTCCTCCTCGGGCATGCCGTCTGCCATGAGGTCCTCCGCCATGAGCTCGAGGTGGGCCTGGATCTCCTCAGTGAGGTCCCGGTCGGGATCCGGGTCATAGTCATGGGCCCGAAACGCACGCTTCATGGCTCAGCTCTCCTGGGCTTTCAGGACTGAATACACGGCCCTGGCATGCTCCTCCCACCGGGCCGTCTCGGTCTGGAGAGCCTTCCACCCCTTTTTCGTGAGGGCATAGAACCGGGCTCTCCGCCCCGTCTCCGTCTCGCCCCAGCTCCCCTTCACCAGGCCCCTCTTCTCCAGCCGATGGAGGGCGGAGTAGAGGGCCCCCTCGTCCAGGTCCACCGCGCCGTCGGTTCGCTCTTCCAACCATTTGGCGATTCCGTAGCCGTGTCTGGGCTCCCACTTGAGGGTCTGGAGCATGAGGAGGTCCAGCGTTCCGGTGAAGAGATTGCTGCCGGGCATGGGGTGGTTCTCCCTTTCGTGGCGACGAGGGGCCGGAAACCGCTTTCGAGGAATAGCCACATCCCAGGGTGGCGCTCGCGGCGGACTCCGAGCAGTTCTGGCTGACCCCTAATTGAATGAGGGATCATTCATTGAGGGATATGACGAGATAGGAGGCGGTGAGGTTTCAGGCAGTAAGTCGGCCGGAGCGATATCTTCCCCGCGGGAGCGGGAGCGGAGGATCCCTCAGTCAGTCCTCCAGGTCCGGCCGCCACCAGAACCGGTCTTCGGAAATGAGGTCCCGGTCATCGAAGACCACATCCTCCGACTCCAGGAGATCCCGCTGGATGTGGCCCAGGGGGCCCGGAAGCTTTCGGGTGGAGAGCCCTCCCTGGGTGTTCACGACCCGCCACCAGGGCAGGTCAGTATCCGGAGGCAGGTTGTTGAGGATCCAGCCCACCCCTCTGGCGGCCCTGGGCTGGCCGGCCATGGCGGCGACGGCACCGTACGACGTCACTGTGCCGTGGGGAATCCGGGCCACGATCTCCATGACGCTGTCTCGAAAGGGACTCATTGGACCGATGACCCTTTGGTGTGGCCGGGTTCAGGGGGCGCCCCCGACGGTCCCGGGGGCTTTCCCCCCGTTACCCGAGGACGTCCCTAGATTATCTTTCCTGGGCATCCACGGAAACCCGCTGCCCGGAACAGGCCCTTCGTGACCCGGATCCTGACCCTCAGCTTCACCCTCGTGGCCCTCTTCGGAGTGGCGTACCTGAGCCTCAGCGCCTTCCAGGCCGACAGGGCCGGGGGACAGCTGACCATTCTGATGGGCTTCGTCCTCCTGGCCGCCAGCGTGGCGGGCTCGCTGGCGGCGACCATGCGGCTTCCCAGGATCACCGGGTTTCTGGTGGTGGGCATCCTGGCCGGTCCTTCGATGCTGGCCCTGATCCCCAGGGAGGCCCTGGACGCCCTCCACCTCATCGACCGGTTCGCCCTGGCCCTCATCGCTATGCTGGCCGGAGGGGAGTTGAAGCTCCATGCCCTGAGGCCCGCGGCCCGGAGCATCATCTTCACCACCCTGGCCGTGGTGGGTGTGGTGTGGGTGGGAATGACCCTGGCCTTTTTCCCCGTGTCTCGGCTTCTCCCCTTCCTGGAGGGTTTCGGCCCGGTGGAGATCCTGGCGGTGGGAGCGCTGCTGGGGATCTGGGCGGCCAATTCCTCCCCCGATCTCACGGTGGCCGTCATCGAGGAGACGGGGTCCAAGGGACCCCTGACGGACGTGATCCTGGGGGTGACCATCGTGAAGGACGTGGTGGTCATCATCCTCTTCACCCTGAGCATGGCCCTGGTGCACCCCATACTGGGACAGGGCGGAGAGGAGGGGAACGTCCTTCTGGAGCTGGGCCGGGAGGTGGGGGGAGCCCTGGCCGCCGGGGGAGCTCTGGGATGGGTATACTCCCTGGTCCTGGAGCGGGGAGGCCGGAAGCCGGCCTACATGACCTTCCTCTTCGCCTACCTTCTGGTGGTGGTGGCCGAGATGCTCCACGTGGAGCTTCTCCTGATGGGTGTGGCGGCGGGATTCGTCATCGAGAACCTGTCCAGGGCCGGGGAGGAGATGATCCGTGGCATCGAATCGGTGGCGGTGGTGATCTTCGCCTTCTTCTTCACCATCGCCGGGGCCAGCCTGGACCTGGCGGCCATCGGGTCCTTCTGGCTGGCCGCGCTGATCTTCTTTCTGGCCCGGGCCTTCCTCACCTTCTGGGGGACCAGCCTGGGTACCCGGCTGGCCCGGGCTTCCATCAGGATCCGAGCCCGGACCTGGAAGGGACTCCTCTCCCAGGGGGGTGTGACTCTCGGGCTACTGGTGGTGCTGGCCGAGACCTACCCTGAGATCGGGGAAGGCATGATGGCCCTGGGGATGGCAGTGATCATCGGCAACATCCTGGGAGGCCCCATCCTGTTGAAGAACGCGTTGGCGGAGGGAGAGACGGCCGGGGGAGGGAATGAGGCCCTCCTCCATTCAAATTTGAGACCCGAGATGGAGCCCCGGAGCCCGTGAGCAGCGATCCCTTCCACATTCATGCGAATTCCGACGTGGCGGACCAGGGGCCCGTTCATGATCACTTCCAGGGAAGCCTGAAGGACCGGGAGACCCAGCGTCGGAAGATGCGCTGGGTGCTGGGGATCACGGCAGGATTCATGGTGGCGGAGGTGGTGGGGGGGGTCCTGGCCAACTCCCTGGCTCTCCTGGCCGATGCCGGCCACATGTTTACCGACGTGGGGGCCCTGGGTCTTTCGCTGGTGGCCATGCGGATGGCCCAGAAGCCGCCGAATCCACGGAAGACCTATGGCTACGTGCGGCTGGAGATTCTCGCGGCCCTGGCAAACGGGGCAGCCCTGCTGGTCATCTCCGTCTTCATCCTGAAGGAAGCCTGGGAGAGGTTCACGCTTACTCCGGAAGTGGACGGGCCCCTCATGCTCACGGTGGCGGCTCTGGGCCTCGGGGTGAACGTGGCGGGGGCCCTTCTCCTCCACAGCCACGCGGGGGAAAACCTGAACGTCCGGGGAGCCTACCTCCACATCCTGGGGGATCTTCTCGGATCGCTGGGGGCCATTACCGCCGGCGTGCTGGTGATGTGGAAGGGGTGGATGCTGGCGGACCCCCTCGTCTCGGTGGTCATCGCCCTCCTCCTTCTGGTGGCCGCCTGGCGGTTGGTGAGGGAGGCCACCGACGTCCTCCTGGAAGCAGCCCCCAGGGGCCTGGACGTGGAGGAGCTGGTGGAGGAGCTTCGGGATATCCGGGGGCTGGAGGAGCTCCACGACATCCACGTCTGGACCCTCACCAGCGGGTTCGTGGCCATGAGCGGCCACGGCGTCATCGACGACCTGCACATGCATCGGAGGATTCTGGACGAGATCAATTCCCGGTTGAACCAGCGGGGCATTCGCCATGTCACCTTCCAGTTGGAGCCCCGGCCCCTCCATCAACTCCACCGTCCGGAAGGGAAGGGTCAAATCGGGGACGGGTAGGGGCGCGAACTCTGACGGCGGCGGTGGGGAAGGGGGTGGCTTTCGCAGCCGGTCCGCCACACCGGTGATTTCCTCCTTGACATCCTGGAAAACCGGATATATTTCGCGAAACATCGGCTGGTGGCACCGCCCGACCACCGGCCAGCACCCCGTCACGACAGGAGAGGAGAATGCGGCACGGCTGGTCCTGGATGGACGAAGAGTCCACGTTTGATGTCAACGCCTTCGCATGGGATGACGAAGACGACGAGGAGGAATGGGAAGACGACCTGGAATGGGACGACGAGGACGAGGATCTCGACGAGGACCTTGATGACGAGGACGACGAGGACGACGAGGAAGATTGGGACGAGTGGGAGGACGACGAGGATGAGATCTCGGGTAGCAAGCGCTCCCGCCGTCCCGAATGGAATTAGTCTGAGCTAGCCGCTTCAGACTCCGCACCAACCAGGGGCCGCCCGGACCGCCAGGTCGGGGCGGCTCTGCTGGTCCATGGGGCGCTGGATCTACAGGCCTCAGGGTGGATGCTCAGGGAAGCCGGAACAGTGGATCGGCGGCGGCATGGGACTGCTGGAAGAACGGACCTCCTACCGTCAACGTATCAA
>CAZSDD010000096.1:0-11428 GCA_964605505.1 uncultured Gemmatimonadaceae bacterium
ACCTCCCGGGCCGCATGGATCTCTCCGTTCAGGACCACGAAGGCTCCCTTGCCCCTGGCCTCTGGAGTCACGGCCACCCGGGCCGCGTCCAGGAGATTCCGGGGGCCGTCGGCGTCCCATTCCGAAGCGGCCCGCATAGCCCCCACCAGGATGACGGGCTTGGGGCCGGCCACGGTGAGATCCAGAAAATAGGCCGTCTCTTCCATGGTGTCGGTGCCGTGGGTCACCAGGACTCCGGCCACCTCCGGACGTTCCAGGGCGGCCTCGGCCCTCCGGGAAACCTCCAGCCAGAGGGCCGGCGTCATATTCGTGCTCCCCACGTTCGCCACATTCTGCACCTCGATCTCGGCCACCCGGCCCAATCCGGGAACGGCCGCCACCAGCTGCTCCCCCCGGAGGCTGGAGGTGAACCCTCCTTCCTCGTCGCTGTGGGTGCTGGCGATGGTGCCTCCGGTGGACAGAACCACGACCGTCGGCAGATCCTGGGCCGAAAGGAGATACGGAAGAAGAAGGAGGACGGTGGGAAACATGAAAATCCGGAGAGGCCGGAACCTCGCTGAACACTCCGCCTGTGCCAGGCTCAGGACGCCGATCATTCCCCCTCCTCTCTCGAGAATTTCCGATACAACAGAACTGTGCCCATCAGGGACCCCAGGAAGAGGATGGCCGGAATCACCACTGTCCAGACGAGTCCTCCGATGGGAGGAGAGGCCGGGAGGGGCGCCGGCCCCGGGATCTCCTGGACCATGGCCAGCCAATACCCCCCCGGCCCTGCCCCGCCCATCTCCGGGAGATTCACCTTCGCCGGGTGGAAGATCATGACCCTTCCTCCTTCTTGCCACGGCGTTTTCTCCATCCGTACCAGGCCAGGGCCATCCCCAGAAAGGAGGCTGCATATGCGATGCTCATCCCGATAACCGTAACCAGTCCCTCTTCCATGATCAGATCCCCTTTTCGCTGTCCAGGCCCGCCCCCTCCGCTTCCTCCCACCTGAGCCCCCGCTCCAGGTCTTCCAGATAGGCCGCTTGCCGGGTCTCGTATTCCGCGGAGACGGCCCTGAGCTTGGGATCGATGATCCAGTAGATGAGGAAAGTCCCCAGGACCGCGGAGACGGTGAGGGTGAGGCCCAGGGGCTGGAGAAGAAGGAGGTTGGCCACACCGATCATGAACGCAGCCATGACCAGGGGAGAGAGGGCGATGACGAACCAGTCCTCCCGGGTCCACTCTTCGGCCTCGGCAGCCGTCCAGCTTCGCTTGACGAACGGCCGGGCCCGGGGCCGGATCGGGGCCCAGCCTTCCCTGTCCCGGCCTGTGAGCTCTTCCGCTCCCGCCCTCTGAGAGCCCGCCGGTGCGCCTCCGTCGGAGTCGGCCGCCTCATCTTCGGGAGACTTGTCTCCGCTTTCCCCCTCCAGGATGAGACCCCGGAGAACGGCCTCCCGGTGCACCGGGCCCCACCACCCGATGGGCCGGGTCTGGAGATAGTATCGGATGAGGTGATCCGTCTTCTCCGGCCTGGTGAGGAGGGTCGCGGGCAGGAATACCACGGCCCCCAGAGCCATGAGGAGCCAGACCTGGAGGTAATCCGTCAGGGGTGGAAAGACCCCGCAGGCGGGGAGAACCCACACCACGACCCAGGCCACTCCCAGGTTGGCCATCCAGGCCGAGAGGTAGCCCCAGGCGTTGAAGCGCCACCAGACCACCTGGAGGATGTTGGGGAGCCAGATGCCGGCCATCATGAGCCAGAGGGCGAAGATGAGCCACTGCGTGATCTCCCGCATCATCATCCCGTAGAAGAACGACCCCAGCAGGAGGACGGCCGTGGCCAACCGACCCACCCATACCAGGGTGGCCTCCGAAGCGTCGGGGTCCAGATAGCGCTGAAAGAGATCCCGGGTGAAGTAGAGGGCCCCCAGGTTGAGATGGCTGGAAATGGTGGAGAGATGGATGGCCAGGATCGCGGCGAAGAAAACCCCGACGAGGCCGGCGGGCAGAAGCTCGAAGCCCAGGCGGAACCACCCCAGCTCATAGTCGGCGGCCTGGGTGATGCCCGGGGCCAGAACGAAGAACGCCAGGATGGATGCCGCCCAGAAGCCGTTCCTGATGAGGGTGATGGCCCCGCCGGCCCAGATCCCGTAGGCGGCGTCCCGGACGGATCCGGCGGACTGGATCCGCTGGGCCTCGGGGTACCAGTCGATGCTCGTCCCCATCCCGAATCCTCCCAGGACGGCGATGACCAGCATCGTGAGGAACCAGAGGGCCGGAAAATCGCCTCCCAGCCACCCGGTGAAGGCGAAGGCGTTCATCCTCCATCCCTCCCCCATCTCCACCAGGCGGCCGCTGAGCTCCGCCGGCCCGCCCACCGCCGAGATCCCCACCACGGACACGATGAGGATGGCGAAGATGGCCACGATACCCTGGAGAAAGTCTCCCATGACCACTCCCCAGTACCCCGCCACCAGGGTGTAGGCCGCCGTAATCAGGGTGGGCACCACCAGACCCACCCACACCGGCCACCCGAAGACCAGGGCTCCGACCTTTCCCATGGCCATCCCCACCCATCCCAGGATGAACATGTTCATGAAGACCTGCCACCCGGCCATCCACCCCCGGAGGAGCTCGGCGCCGAATCCACCGTATCGGATGACCTGCCACTCGGCCTGGGAATAGGCCAGGGAGCGCCGGAAGATGCGGGCGGACACGAAAGAGCCTATGGCGGTCCAGGCGGTGAAGAACGTGTACCAGAGGCCCCGGTAGCCATGGGCGTAGATGACCCCCGTCACCCACATGGGCGTGTCGGTTGCCGTATGGGTGCTGAACACGGACGAAGCCGGAAGCCACCAGGGTAACCGGCGCCCCGCCAGAAAGAAGTCCGACTCGGAGCGCCGGGCCAGGCGATAGAAGAAGAAGGCGCCCCCCACCATGAGCAGGAGAAAGGCTACGGCCCAGAACCAGTCCAGTGCGGAGAATCGAATCAAGATCCCTCCAGGAGTGGAATGACGCCGCGCCCGGCGCGCTGCCGAACCGAAGTCCGTGGCCGACCGGAGTCACCCGAAGCTATGGAGTCGAAAGGCCCTCCACAACGAGGGATCCGGACCGGCGCGCCTCCGTTGGCACGAAGGCTGCTCACGAGAATATGTTCAACTCCCCACTGGTCCCGAAGCTCCGGAACCCTGAAGTTGGGGGGGCTGGCACTCTGTCCACGAAGGGGCCGGGCGCCGGGAGAAGGATCCCCGTCACCGGGGCGTGACCCAATGTCAAGGAGACAATGACGTGGCTGACCATCTCGCCGCTTTAGGAATTGGCAGTGATTCCCAGGAGGAGCGCCAGGACCAGGTTCGACGCATCCTCCACAATTCGAAACCCCACTCCCAGCGGGCCGACGGCATGACCCTCCGTTGGACGGACCCTTCGGGAGCGGAGCTCTGGATCTACATCGATGAGACCGGGGCCATGAAGTCCGTTCAGCCCCACTTCGCCGGAGGATCCCGCCACACCCTGGAGATCCAGGACGTGGTACCCAGGCATGAGATCTCTCCCTACGACGGAGGGTTCATCGGCCTGACCCAGACAGGGGGAACCAACCCGGCCCTGGGCGGCGGGTTCCCCGTCATCTTCGATGCCCCGGACTTTCCGGACGTGAAGGAAGCCATGCTCACGGCCAAGCACGAGGTGGAGCTGGCTGCTTTCGCCGTGGAGCTGAATGTCTACGACTCGGAGGAGGCCTTCAAGGAGGCTCAGCCAGAGATGGCTCCCCTGGACCTTCCGGCGTTCATCCCGGCGGGTCTCATGGGAATGACCGAAGGGGATTCCCCTACGGCCCACTCCCTCATGGTGGGGGATCTCCTGGAATTCTCGGAAGTCACGAATGAGCTTACCGGGCGTCCCTTCCATCGTATCCTCATGGCCACCCCCGCGGGGCCCATGGACGTCATCGTGGAGCCGGAGATGATGCCGGAGACGTTGGACAAGGGGATGATCATCCAGGCGGGGGCCTGGATGTCCGGCCGCATCGCTCCGGAAGACGACGAGAAATGAAGAAGCGCCGGCGCTGGAAGAGGTCCACACGGCATATCAGGCTGTGGAAGCCGTCTTTGATTGAACGGCCGGAAGGCGAGGGGATACGCGCCCGTGGAGCCTCGCAACGATTGAAGATGCCTGATTCAAGCAGACGAGCGTTCCTGAGAAAAGGAAGCGCCGCGGCCCTGGGGGCAGGGGTCGCGGGGTGGGTGCCCGGGTCGAAGCCCGGGCAGCCGAAACCCCGGATCCTCCGCGCCCCTGGCCGATCCCGGGATTTTTGCTCCCGCCGGCCCCCGCCGGAGGAACGGCGGTTCACCTCTCCGGCAGTGGAGGAGGCCATCCGGGTCGTTTCGGCGGAGATCGACGACCCGGAGCTGGCCTGGCTTTTCGGGAACTGCTTTCCGAACACCCTGGACACCACCGTGGATTTCGGGACCCTGGAGGGAGAGCCCGACACCTTCGTCATCACCGGGGACATCGAAGCCATGTGGCTTCGGGACTCCACGGCCCAGGTCTGGCCGTACCTGCCCCTCACCTCCCGGGACCCCCACCTCCAGGAGCTTATCCGGGGGGTCATCAACCGCCAGACCCGTTGCATCCTCATCGATCCCTATGCCAACGCCTTCAACAAGGAACCCGGCGAAAGCCAGTGGGCGGACGATCTCACCGACATGAAGCCGGAGCTCCACGAACGGAAGTGGGAGATCGACTCCCTCTGCTATCCCATCCGCCTGGCCCACGCTCATTGGAGGACCACGGGAGACACCTCGCCCTTCGGAGCCCGGTGGGTGGAAGCCATGGAATTGGTGGTGAGGACCTTCCGGGAGCAGCAGCGTAAGGAAGACCCGGGGCCCTACAAGTTCCAGCGGGTGACGGGGTGGCAGACGGACACGGTGGCCGGAGGCGGGTACGGGAACCCCATCCGCCCCGTGGGGCTCATCGTCTCCATCTTCCGGCCCTCCGACGACGCCGCCGTCTTCCCCTTCCTGGTTCCCTCGAACCATTTCGCCGTGGTGTCCCTCCGGCAACTGGCGGAGATGACGGAGGCCATTCACGGGAGGGCGGACTTCGCCGGCCAGTGTCGTGCCCTGGCCCTGGAGGTGGAGCGGGCGCTGGCCACGCACGCCGTGGTGGATCATCCGGTTCATGGCCGGATCTGGGCCTACGAGGTGGACGGATTCGGGAATCGGCATCACATGGACGACGCCAACATTCCCAGCCTCCTCTCTCTTCCCTACCTGGGAGCCTGTGACATCTCCGATCCCCGCTACGTCCGAACCCGGGCCTTCGTCCTCAGCCCCGACAACCCCTACTTCTTCCGGGGAACCGCCGGGGAGGGGGTGGGCGGCCCCCACGTGGGGCTGGAGATGATCTGGCCCCTGGCCATAATCATGAGGGCCCTCACCTCCGGCGACGACAGCGAGATCGCCGGGTGCCTCCGGACCTTGAAGGAGACCCACGGCGGCACCGGCTTCATGCATGAGTCCTTTCACCAGGACGATCCGAACCGGTTCACCCGGAGCTGGTTCGCGTGGGCCAACACCCTCTTCGGAGAGCTGGTCCTGAAGGTATATCGGGAGCGCCCCCACCTCCTGAGGGGGGGGTGAACGGCCGCCGCGAAGAAGGCACGCTCCCGGATGGCCCCTGAACGTCTCACTCCACACCTCCGAAAAGGGTGACACCATGCGCCGCCTATCGATCCTGGCTGCCGGTCTCCTCCTCACCATCCCGGGGTGTGAGCCTCTGGATCCCCCCTCCCGCACCGGCGGCCTCCGGGACCTGGAGTTCCTTACCGAGCTTGTGGATCCCTTCATCGGCACCGGGGGGCACGGCCACGTCTACCCCGGGGCCACCGTCCCCTTCGGAATGGTCCAGCTCAGCCCGGACCAGGGCCGGGGAGGATGGGACTGGATCGCCGGTTACAATTGGGAAGACAGCGTGCTGGTGGGGTTCAGCCACACCCACCTCAGCGGCACCGGCATCGGTGACCTCCTGGACATCCTGGTCATGCCGGTGCGGGGGACCGTCCCCATCAACCAGGAGTATCGGAACCGCTTTGATCGCCCTGCCCGGTCCCGGTTCTCCCATGACCGGGAAGAGGCGGCTCCGGGGTACTACGCCGTATACCTGGAGGACCAGGACATCCAGGCGGAGCTCACCGCCACGGCCCGGGTGGGGGTGCATCGCTATACCTTCCCGGAAACGCCGGATCCGGCCCTCTTTCTGGATCTCGGCTACGCCGTGAACTGGGACCGGCCGGTGGAAACCCGGATCCAGGTGGTGAGCGACACTCTGGTGACGGGCTATCGGTTCTCCAGCGGATGGGCCCGGAATCAGAAGCTCTTCTTCGCCATGGCCTTTTCACGGCCTGTCCGCCAGGTAGCTCTGTCGGACTCGGCCGACGCCCTGGGCGTCGTGAGGCCCTGGGAAGGGGAGCCCGCCACCGCCACAGCCGGCGCCCTCCGGGCACTCTTCGCCTTTGATGCCATGGAGGCGGGGGAGGAGCTGTTGTTGAAGGTCGGGCTCTCGTATGTGAGTGAAGCCGGGGCCCTGAAGAACCTGGAGACGGAGGTCCGGCACTGGGACTTCCCGAGGGTCCGGGAAGACGCCCGCCGGGCCTGGGAACGGGAGCTGAGAAAGGTCAGGGTCCGGGGAGGGACGAAGGAGGAACGACGAACCTTCTACACTTCCCTGTACCGGACCCGCCTGGCCCCCATCCTGTTCGAAGACGTGGACGGCCGCTACCGGGGAGCCGACGACGGCATCCACCGATCCGAAGGCTATCGGAAGCACGCCATCTATTCGTTGTGGGATACCTTCCGGGCTCAACACCCCCTCCTCACGCTCATCGATCCGGACCGGGTGGACGATCTGATCAACTCCATGCTTTCCTACTACGACCAGCACGGCCTCCTGCCGGTGTGGTCCCTGGTGGGCAACGAGACCAATACCATGACCGGGCACCACGCTCTCCCCGTCATCGCCGACGCCTACCGGAAGGGATACCGGGGGTTCGACGGCGAGAAGGCCCTGGAGGCCATGGTCAGGAGCGCACGGCAGGACCACCGGGGTTTGGAGCACTACAAGCGCTACGGGTACGTTCCCACGGAGCTGGAAGAGGAGTCGGTGACCAAAACGCTGGAGTACGCGTTCGACGATTGGGCCCTCGCTTCCATGGCTTCCGACCTGGGTCACGCGGAATTGGCCCTGGAGTTCGGAGAGCGGTCCCGTGGATGGCGCCACCTTCTGGATCCGGAGACCCGTTTCATGCGGGGGAAGAGGGCGGACGGCGCCTGGGCGGAGCCCTTCGACCCCAGGCGCTCAAATCACCGGGAAGGAACGGACTACACGGAAGGAAACGCCTGGCAGCACTCCTGGTTCGTGCCCCACGACGTGGCGGGGCTCATGGAGGCCATGGGAGGGAGTGAAGCCTTCCTGGCCAAGCTGGATTCCCTGTTCGAGATGGATACCCTTATCACCGGAGAAAACGTCTCGGCGGACATCTCCGGCCTCATGGGCCAGTACGCCCACGGAAACGAGCCCAGCCACCACATCGCCTACCTCTACAACTACGCCGGCCGGCCCTGGAAAACGGCGGAGCGGGTGAGGGAGATCCTGGCCACCCGCTACGACGACACGCCCTTCGGCCTCAGCGGTAACGAGGACTGCGGCCAGATGACGGCCTGGTACGTCCTCTCGGCACTCGGGCTGTACCCGGTGAACCCGGCGGAAGGGGCGTGGATCATCGGCAGCCCCATCTTTCCCGAGGCGGTGGTGGAGTTGGGGGGCGGCCGGACCCTTACCATTCGGGCCCACGGCGTCTCGGAGGAGAGCCGCTACGTCCAGTCGGTGCGGCTGAACGGCTTGCCTCATGAGCGGACCTTTCTCCGGCACGCCGACCTGGCCTCCGGGGGTATGCTGGAGATGGAGATGGGTCCGGAGCCTTCCGACTGGGGAACGGCTCCGGGAAGCCGGCCCCCCAGCATGTCGCGGCCGGACCGGGAGATGGCGGAGGTGGTCAAGACCGAGTTCCTCCACGCGTGGAACGGCTACCTCCGGTACGCCCGCGGTCACGACGCCCTGAAGCCCCTCTCCCGCGGCTACCGGGACTGGTACGACGCATCCCTGGTCATGACTCCGGTGGACGCCTTCGACACCATGCTCCTCATGGGCCTGAAGGAGGAGGCCGCCGAGGCCAAGGCCCTCATCCTGGAGGGTCTGAGCTTCGACCACGACTTCCCCGTGCAGGTCTTCGAGATGAACATCCGGCTCCTGGGGGGCCTCCTCACGGCTTACCAGATGGACGGGGACGAACGGTTTCTGGCCCTGGCCCTGGAGCTGGCGGACCGTATGATGCCGGCGTTCGAATCGGCTACCGGCATGCCCTACGTCCGGGTCAATCTCCGGACGGGAGCCAGGGAATGGCCGGTGAACAACCCGGCGGAGATCGGTACGCTGATGCTGGAGTTCGGCGCCCTGAGCCGCATCAGCGGCGACTCCCGGTATTACGACGCCGCCAAGGCCGCGGTGCAGGCCGTGTTCAGGCGCAGGTCGGAGATCGGCCTGGTGGGGACCGCCATCGACGTGGAGACGGGGGAGTGGCAGGACAGGACCTCCCACATTTCCGGCCGCATCGATTCCTACTACGAGTACCTCCTGAAGGCATGGCTCCTCTTCGAAGACGAAGACTTCCGGCAGATGTGGGAGGAGAGCGTGGGGCCGGTGAACCGGTACCTGGCCGACGAGGTGGACGGCCGCCTCTGGTACGGGTACGCCGACATGTACACGGGAGAGCGGACGGCCACCCGGTTCGGAGCCCTGGACGCGTTCTGGCCCGGGGTCCTGGCCCTCTCGGGAGACCTGGACCGGGCCGCCCGACTCATGGAGTCCGTCCATTCCATGTGGACGACCTTTGAGGTGGAGCCGGAGGCAATGGACTACACCACCATGGAGGTGGTCCGGGGGGGCTATCCCCTGCGCCCTGAAGCGCTGGAGTCGGCCTACATCCTCCACACCCTCACCGGGGACCACCGCTACAAGGCCATGGGATGGGACATCTTCCGGCGCATCGTCCGGTACTGCCGACATGAGGTGGGGTATGCCCACCTGGAGGACGTCCGGACCATGGAGAAGGCCGACGGGATGGAGAGCTTCTTTCTGGCCGAGACCCTGAAATACGCCTATCTCCTCTTCGCCCCGGAGGAGACCCTGGACCTGGACGAGGTCGTCTTCAACACAGAGGCCCATCCCATATGGAGGACATGGTGAGCAGAGCGAAGAGAACTCCGGTAAATGGAGAGCCCCGGACCCGGACCGCCCGGGCGGAACGGCGATGGTCCGTTGCTTCCTTTCCGTTTCTCCTCTTGGCGTTCTCGGCCTGTCAACCTCCGGCCCCGGCCGTGCATCGGATGGAGCTACGGGAGGGATGGACCCTGGCCGGGACCGACACCTTCACAGTGGGCTTCCCGGCCCGGGTGCCGGGCACCGTGCATACGGACCTCCTGGTCAACGACCTCATCCCGGATCCCTTCCGGCGGGACAACGAAACGACGCTTCAATGGGTGGGGGAGGAGGACTGGACGTACCGGAACAGCTTTCAGGCCGGCCCGGCGCTCCTGGACGCGGAGGTGGTGGAGCTCCTCTTCCATGGCCTGGACACGTACGCCCGGGTGTCTCTGAACGACCGCCCGGTGCTGGAGGCCGACAACATGTTCAGGCGCTGGCGGGTGGACGTCACCCGTTACCTGAAGGAAGGAGAAAACCGGCTGGAGGTCCGGTTTCGCTCTCCTCTCCCGGAGGCGCTGGCCGCCTACAACACCCTCCCCTACCGACTTCCCGCGGGAAACGATGGAGGCGACCCTCCCTCCCGGGTCTTCGTGCGGAAGGCCGCGTACCATTACGGTTGGGATTGGGGCCCCCGTTTCGTGACCCAGGGCATCTGGCGCCCGGTGGAGCTCGTGGCCTGGCGTGGCGCCCGCATGGAGGGCCTTCACATCGTCACCGATTCCGTCTCTCCTGAAGCCGCGCTGCTGACGGCCCACGTGGAAGTGGAGGCCACCCGGGCCGAGGCGGAACAGCGGGCCGCCGGGGGGGCCGTGCCGGTGACTCTGTCCATCTCCAGTCCGGAGGGAGCGTTCCCCGCCCTCACCTACGAGGCCGTCCTGCAACCCGGCCTGAACCGATACGCCCTTCCCTTCCGTGTCCCGGACCCGGAGCTCTGGTGGCCCAACGGCCTCGGCCGGCCCCACCTCTATACCGTGCAGGCTTCCGTACACACCGGCCTGCGGGCCGACACCGTCACCACCCGCATGGGCATCCGATCCGTGGAGCTGGTGACGGAGCCCGACGAGGTGGGAGAGTCCTTCTTCTTTCGAGTGAACGGGATCCCCGTGTTCATGAAAGGGGCCAACTACATCCCCCTGGACCATTTCACTCCCCGTGTGACGAACGAGGATTACCGGGACCTCTTCCGGGACGTGGCGGAGGCCAACATGAACATGCTCCGGGTCTGGGGCGGGGGGATCTACGAAGAGGACGTCTTCTACGACCTGGCCGACGAACACGGCATCCTCATCTGGCAGGACTTCATGTTCGCCAACGGGATGTACCCCGGGGACCCGGCGTTCCTGGCCAATGTCCGGGAAGAGGCCCGGCAGCAGGTCCGCCGTCTCCGGGGCCATCCGAGCCTGGCCCTGTGGTGTGGCAACAACGAGATGGAAGAGGGTTGGCAGGGTTGGGGGTGGTCCCGGGCCTACGGCACTCCGGAAGACTCGGCGGCCGTCCGGGGGGCCTACGAGGCCATCTTCCACGGGGTCCTTCCCGAAGTCGTGGCCGAAGCGGACCCGTCCCGACGGTATTGGCCCTCCTCTCCCAGCCTGGGCTGGGGGGATCCGGAGAGCTTGAACCGGGGAGACAGCCACTACTGGGGCGTCTGGCACGGTAGAGAGCCCTTCCGGGTCTTCACCGAAAAGCTCCCTCGATTTTCCAGCGAGTTCGGCTTCCAGGCATTTCCCCCCATGGCCACTATCGAGTCCTTCACCGAACCGGAGGACCGGGCCGTCTTCGACCCCGTCCTTCTCAGCCACCAGAAGCACCCGGTGGGCAACCAGCTCATCCTGGAGTACATGGCCAGAAGCTACCCGGTGCCCTCCTCCCTCCGGGACTTCGTCTACGTCAGCCAACTCCTCCAGGCCCGGGGGATGCGCACGGCCTTCGAGGCCCATCGCCGGGCCGTCCCCCGGACCATGGGCACCCTCTACTGGCAGCTCAACGACACCTGGCCGGCCATCTCCTGGTCCGGGAGGGATTACCATGGCCGATGGAAGGCCCTGCACTACGCGGCCAGGGAGGCCTTCGCCCCCGTCCTGGTCTCTCCCTTCCTGAACGGGGACACGGCCGAGGTCTGGGTTGT
>CAZSDD010000097.1:0-11388 GCA_964605505.1 uncultured Gemmatimonadaceae bacterium
GGGGCCATGGTGGCGGCCGCCGTCATGCTCTGGGAGAGCCTGGACATCCGGCAGCTCGCTCCCACCGTCCAGACCACGAACGAGACCCGGCCGCTTCCGGTTCCGGAGGAGCCCCCGGCCCCGGCGGTACAGGCCCGGCCCTTCACTGCCCTGCTTCTCGATTCCCCCCGGAACCGATCCTTCTTTCCGGACAGCACCCACTATCCCAGGGCCCTGGATCGCTGGCGTGGCCTGATCGAATCCGTGGGCGGCCAGGTCAGGGTAATCGGATCCCTGGAGGAGGTCGGTCAGGACGCTCAGGGGGAGCTCCTGGTGGTGCCGGAGGCTCCCTGCCTGTCCGCCCTGGATCGCGGGTCCATCCGGAGGCACCTGCAGTCGGGGGGGAACCTGGTGACAAACTGGGCGGTGGGAGCCCGGGACCAGGACTGCCAGTGGCGGGGGTGGGAGACGGTCGCCGAGTTGACGGACGCCGACGACGTGCGGGAGATCGCCGGCAGGGAGGCCCTCTATATCACGGTGCCGGCGGGAACCCCCTTCTCCCCGGGACTGGATCCCGGGACCCGCATCGAATTCCTCTCGGCCCCTGCCCTGGCCATCCGGGCTGAGGGGCCCAGGGTCTATTGGGCCGATTGGGCCCTGAACCCCGCCCCCGACGAGAGCGGTGGCGGGGCCGATGTCGCAGCCGGCATCTCCACGGCGCCGGGGGGCGGACGCACGGTATGGTTCGGATTCCAGCTCTCCCACGTGGCGTCTCCCATGGACAGCATCCGGCTGGCCCGGGTGGTGGAAAACGGAATCCGGTGGGCCGCCGGCATGCCCGCGGCTTCGGTGGCGCCGTGGCCGGAAGGGAAGAGAGCCGCCATGGTCTTCAGCCAGGACGTGGAGGAGGAGTTCAGGAACGCGGAGGCCCTGGCCTCGGTCCTGGTGGAGAAGGGCGTTCCCGGCACCTTCTTCGCCGTGTCCCGACTGGTGGGGGAGGACCCGGAGTTGGCCTCCGCCCTTCTGTCGGCCGGGGAGGTGGGGAGCCACACGTCGGACCACGCCCCTCTGGCGGGCCTGGATGCCGCGGATCAGCGGCTCAGGCTCCGCAGGGCGTGGGCGGAGACGCGGGAGTGGACGGGGGAGGAACCGGCAGGGCTGCGTCCGCCGGAAGAGAGGTTCGACACCGCCACGCTCCAGGCCTGGATGGACGCCGGGGGCGAGTACCTGATGGCGGTGAACCAGGCCAGGTCGGGAAGCCCGGAGATCTACCGGCTGGGCCGGGGCTCGGTGGTCCTTCTCCCGAGGCTGATGAAGGACGACTACAACGTCTTCGTCCAGGACGGGGCCATGCGGTCCCATCACCTCACCGAGGCGTTTCTCGGGGGCGCCGACAAGATCCGGTCTCTCGGGGGCTTCGCGGCGCTGGCGGTCCACACCCAGATCGTCGGGACCGGGAGGCGGCTGGATGCCATCCGGGTGATGGCGGACACCGCCAGAGCCCAGGGGGACTGGTGGATCGCCCGGGGCGGGGAGGTGGCAGCGTGGTGGAAGCAGCGGAGCCAGGTGGCACTCACCTTCCAGGGACCCGCCGGGGATGAGCGGACGGAGAATCCGGGGCAGTATATCCGGCAGGATCCGGAACAGGATACCCGGCAGGATCCCGAGGATCCGGAGGTGGGACCCCAGGAGGGACCCCACGAGGACCTCAGGCCGGACGAAGTGACGCTGCTGGTGGAGGCGCCGGGGGATCAGGGCATCCGCGGGCTATGGGTCGACATCCTCCTCCCCTCCGGCCTCCGGGACCTCTCACCGCTGGTCGCCGGAGTCCCGGTTTCGTTCGTCACCACCGGGTTCGGAATCCGGGTTCCCGTGGGGGATATGGAGGCCGGAGAGATCCGGGAGATCTCGCTGCGGCGAACCGATGTCCCGGGGCCTCCACCTGCCGACACCGCGGGACCTGCCGGTCAATAGCACGGGCCCGGGACCTTCCGGTAACGAGCCTGCGCCGTGAGTGCCCCTCCAGATTCCCCAGGCCCGACGGCCTGAGTCAACGAGGCGGCCAACCGCCTCCCCTTTCCTCCCCTCTCGCACTCTCTCCCACACCCTCCCGTGACCCGGCCCCGGAAGAAGGACTTCCGGGGCCGGGGTAAGAGATGCGGCGAAACTCTGTGGTCAGGCCAAAGTGGTCACCTCAGAGAAGGGTCAGTGCACGTCCCACCAGACCGGGGAGTTCAACGTGGCCCCGCCCTGCCGGTCCATGGCGGCCTGTACGGCCTGCGCGTTGAGGGACAGCTCCCGGTCGGGATAGGGGAGTCGCACCGGAATCAGACCATCATTGATGGCATCGGGGCCAGGCTCCAGGTGGGGAACGCCGGTCCGGCGCCACTCGGCGTACGCTTCGGGTCCGTTTCCGTAGAGGGAAATCCATTTCTGGAACCAGATCTGATTCAAGCCGGCCTCGCCACCCTGATACTGGACCCTGGGTTGGGCCAGGTAGGCTTCGATCTCGGCGGCGGGAACTCCCACGTCCGTCATGGTGGTGGCGATGGCTTCGGCGTAGAGATCCCCGGCGTTGCCCGTCGCCCAGCCCCGTTCGGCTGCCTCGGCCCTGAGAAAGAGCACCTCGGCGTAGGACAGGATGACGGCCGGAGTGGCGGGGCTGCTGAAATAGGTGCCGATGCGGGACACCTGGGCCAGGGGCGGATTGTTCATGTCGCCGTGGGCGGTGCCCACGTACTCACCGGCCTGGTTGGGACGGGCGTAGACCGGCAGACGGGGATCGTTGAACGACTTCAGACTGTCCACCAGCGTGGCGCTGATGGAGTGGTCGTCACGGTTGCGCTCATACCCGAAGATGGGATGGACGTCCACTCCGTTGTCCAGGAAGTGCAGGACCGCGCCGTCGTCGCTGCTGGTGAAGACCCCGGCCGAAATGGCGCTGGCCACCTCCGTGGCCGCCAGGCTCGGTTCCACCTCGGACAGGCGCATGGCCATACGCAGGCGAAGGGAGTTGGCGAAGAGCCGCCACTGATCCATGTCGCCGCCGTAGAGCAGGTCACCGTCGCTGATCCTGGGCCCCGACGGAGAGATCATCGAAACCGCGCCGCTCAACTCCGCCAGTAGCCCGTTGTAGATGTCTTCCTGGGTGTCATAGGCCACCGTCATGTCCGGAGGGCTGTCCCTGCCCAGGAGCGCCTGGGAGTACCCGGCGTCGCCCCAGATGTCGGTGACGGCCTGCATGACCCAGGCCTTCAGGATGGTGCCCACGGCCTGCACGTTCGGCCGCTCGTTCTCCTCGCCCTTCTTCACCACCTCGTAGAGGTCCCGCAGCGGGCTCTCGTAGAGGTTGTTCCAGTGGCCGTTGATGGTGGATTCCATGATCTCGTAACGGCCTTCCTGGGTATACAGGTGCTCCGCGTAGTGCTGCACCCAGAGGCCCACCATATCCATGTTCAGGCTGGAGCCGTGCAGGCGCTCCGCCCCCGCCACAATGGCGGCCGGGAGGAGGAACTCGGCACCCACGCTCACGGGTTGGTTCGGGTTCTCGTTCAGTTCGGTGAGGCCCTCGTCGCACCCACCCATAGCTGCGATGAGCACCGCGGCTGGAACCGCACGGAATATCATTCTGATCTTCATCGTTTCCTCGTCGGTTCGGGTGGTCAGAAGTTGGGAACCAGGGACACGGACAGGCCGTAGCTCCTGGCGGATGGAAATTGCCCCCACTCGTAACCCTGGGCGTTCCCCGGGTTGAAGGCGGTCTCCGGATCGATGTTGGGCACGTCCGTCCAGAGGAAGAGATTCCTTCCCACCAGGGCCAGGCTCATCTGGGCCACCCGCATTCTTTCGGTGAGACTCCGGGGCACCTGGTAACCCACCCGGATCTCCCTGAGCTTCACGAAGCTGGCGTCGTAGGTGAAGGCCTCTGCGATTCCGGATAGAGCCCTGTGGTAGGACTGGGCAGCCGTCCGGATGTCGTTGGGCACCGTGTCTCCGCTTACCACCTTCACCCCCGGGACGATGAGGCCACCGCCCTCCGAGGTGGGAAGGGGCACCCCGTTCTCGTCGTAGAGCTCACGTCCTTCCAGGGACAGCTTCAGAACCCCGGACCGGGTGCCGTACCGGTTGGTCATGGAGAACACCGATCCGCCCTGCTGGGTATCGATGAGGACGTTCAGTGTGAGGGCCCCGTAGGTCACCCGGTTTCCGATTCCCCCGATCCAGTCCGGATTGTAGTTCCCCACCAACCCGAAGGGATTGCTGGAGGAATTGAGGGGATTCCCATTGGATCCCACGATGATGTTGCCCTGGCCGTCCCTGGCGTAGAGGCGTCCATACATCTGGCCGTAGGGCTCGCCCTTCCGGGCTTCCACCGTGACCCCGTAGTAGCTGTCCAGGACGATGGTCTCCAGGTCTCCGTAGAGGGCCTCCACCTCGCTGTCATTCTTGGAGTAGTTGCCGTAGATCTCCCACTCCAGCCCGTTGTCGAGCCTGAGGGGGGTTCCCGTGGCCCGGATCTCGATGCCCTTGTTCCGGATGGTTCCGGCGTTGACATACCGGGATGTGAATCCGGTGAGGGCCGAGACCTGGGACGGAACGATCTGGTTGGACGTGCTCTTGTCGTAGAAGGTCAGGTCCAGTCCCAGGCGGTTGTCGAGGAACTGGAACTCGCCTCCCACTTCCCAGGCTTCGGTCCGCTCCGGCTTCAGGTCGAAGTTCCGGAGGCTCGAGCTGGCCGTATACCGGGGCACGCCTCCGAAGGGGGTGCGGGCCACGTACGGATCCACCAGCGAATACGGCGAAGCGTCGTTCCCCACCTCCGTCCATCCCACTCTCACTTTGGCGTAGTCCAGGCCCGGCACCGTTACCAGGTCGCTGAGGATGATCCCTCCCGAAACGGAGGGATAGAAGTAGGAATTGCTGTTCTCAGGGAGGGTGGAGGACCAGTCGTTCCGCCCCGTGAAGTCCATGAAGTACGTGTCCTTGTATCCGATCCGGGCCGCCCCGTAGAGGGAGTTCACCCGGACCTCTTCCCGCCAGTCACCCAGATCCGGCGTGACCGCGGCGTTCCCCAGGTCGTAAAGACCGGGAATCACCAGGTTTCTCACGTACACGTCGTTGGAGCGATAGTCGGTGTCCCGCCGGTTGCCTCCCATGTTCACCGTCACCGTGAAGTCCCCCAGGTCTTCAGGGCTCGCGGTGAAGAGGAAGTCGGTGTTGGTCTCCTGCCGGAAGACGTTTCCTTCTCCGAAGGCCCCGTTCTCGTCCACTCGCGACTGCCCGATGGTCCCGGCAGCGAAGACTCTCTTGCGATTGTCCTGGTACCAGTCGGTCCCGCTTCGGACCATGCCGCTGAGCCAGGGAGTGAAATGATAGGTGAGGGAGCCGCTGCCCATGATTCGATCCCGATGGTCCCAATTCTGGTTGACCCTGGCTACCCAGTAGGGGTTGTTGTTCCAGCGGTTGTTCCAGTTGAACTGGGAACCATCCGGGTTGTAGAGACGGCTTTCGAGGATGTCGATGTCCATCTGGCGTGCGCTCCAGACGAATCCGAACATGGGGTTGTCGGAGCTGTAGCCCTGACCGGGCCGGTTGTTGCCGTCGATGTTCAGATACTGGGCCGAGAGCTGGGCTTCCAGCTTATCGTTGAGGTTGCCGCTGGCGTTGACGCCCAGGGTGGTGCGCTGGAGTCGGAACGCGGGCTGCATGCCGTCCTGGTCGAACCGCCCGATGGAGAGGCGAGCCGCAGCCCGTTCGGAACCCAGGCTGATGGCGGCGTTGGTCACCGACGTGCGTCCGGTCTCGAAGAAATCCCTGACGTTGTCGGGGTGCGAGACCCAGGGTACGGCTTGTCCCTCACTGAAGAACTGGGGAATCATCAGGCCGATGTCGAGACGGGGACCCCAGCTCTCGTCGTAGTCGTCGTAGGTGCCGTTGCCCTTGCCGTCCACATAGCTGTAGCGGCCGTTCCAGCCCTGACCGTATGCGTCCTGGTACTCGGGAAGCTTCAGGGGAGTTTCCAGGGTGAAGGTGCTACTCACCGACACACCCGGCCCACCCACGGCCCGGGCTCCGCTCTTGGTGGTGATGATGATGGCCCCGTTGGCCGCCCGGGATCCGTAGAGGGCGGCGGCGTTGGGCCCCTTCAGCACCGAGATGGATTCGATGTCGTTGGGATTCAGGTCCTGGATGGCGTTTCCGTAGTCGATGGCCGCGTAGCCCCGGCTCCCGAACACCCCCGATCCGGTGGAGTTGCTCACCGGAGTGCCGTCCACCACGAAGAGGGGCTGGTTGTTCCCCGTCAGGGAGTTGGCTCCCCGGATCACGATCCGGCTGGATCCCCCCGGCGTGGTGGAGTTGAAGATGCTGACTCCGGCCAACTTGCCGGAGAGGGCAGCGACGATGTTGGGATCGGGAACCTGGGCCAGCTCGTCCCCGCCCACCCGCTGCACCGAGGTGGTGAGAGTGCGCTCCTCCCGCTCGATCCCCAGGGCCGTCACCACCAGGCCTTCCAGCTCCACCGCCGCGGGGAGGAGGGAAATGTCCACGGTGACCGAACCGCCCGGCGGGACCGTGACCACCTGGTCATCGGCCTGGTAGCCCATGAGGATCGCCCGGACGGTCTGCTGTCCGGCGGGAACGTCCCGCACCAGGAAACGTCCGTCGGGGTTGGTGAGGGCTCCCAGCTGTGTGTCGAGGATGACCACCTGGACACCCGAAAGGGCGAGTCCGGTGGTCGCGTCAGTGGCCGTGCCCTGCACCGTCCCCACATCCTGCCCCGGCAGGGCGGCGGGGAATCCGGCGAGAGCCACCAGAATGGCTGCGACCGACTTCCATTTCATCATGTTCGGCATTCCTTGAAGGCGTGAACGACGTGAGCGGAACCTCCGGAGAGGTGGAGTGCTGGAGAGAGGCAGGGTCGAGCCGGAGAACGCATGGAATCGAGAGACTCGTGTCATGGCTGGATGGAATTTTGTATACCAACCAGAATACGAACATTCACCTGACTCTGCAAGGATAACCTGGTTGTCAGAAGCCGCGGGGTTGGAGGGAAGAGGACCGACGGACCGGGGTGTTGCCGCCGGGTCGGATTACCATCTTCCCCGCTCCCCCAGGAGCTCGATGATCCCGCACAACCGGTCGGCAGCCGCCATCCAATGTTCCTGGGTTCGGCAGAGGGCCTGGTGGGCGTCTCCCCCGGCGATGGCTTCGATGATTCCGGCGTGTTCCCGAACCGAGCGAGCCTGCTGGCCGAAATCTCCGCTGGAATAGATCCGGCGGTAACGGTCGGCCTGGGGTTTGGTGATGGAGTGGATGGCCCTCAGGCGCGGCGCTGCGATGGCTCCCAGGCACAGGCCATGGAATTCACCGTGAAGCTCGAACAATCGCTGGTGCTCCGCCCTTTCGGGGCGTCCCAGCTCTGAAATGGTGTCGTTGATCCTGATCATGGCGTTGGACAGGGCCAGACGCTCGCCCTCGGGCAGGCCCGCGGCGTGCCAGGCGGCCAGGCCGTCCAGGGCCCCGACGATGTGATAGATCTCCCGGGCGTCCTCCCTGGTGAGGGGCGCCACGATGAGCTTCGTCTTCCGCCCCCGCTCCTGGGCCAGGACGTACCCGTCCTGCTGGAGCCGGTGCAGGGCGCTCCTGACGGGAGTCCGGCTCACCCCGATATACTCCGCGAGATCGCTCTCCACGATCCGGGCTCCGGGTGCCAGGGATCCCTTGAGGATCAACTTCCGGATCTCGTCGTAGGTCGATTCGCTGAGGCTGCTGCGGGGGCCGGGTTGGTGCCTGGGGCTCATGGGGATGCCGTGGAATGGACTCATCCTGAGTCGTCTTTAGCATGCGATACAAAAATGAATTTATTTTCGTATACCAAAATATGCAAAACCATTCTGCAGGGCCCTGTGGTGCCCTCCCCTGCCCTTCCCCTACATTATCCCCCTCATTCTCCAGGCACGGCCACTCTCCAGTGGCACGACCCCGGAAAATCGCCACGACGAGCCCCGGGATGCGGTGGGTCGCACCATGACAGAAAACGTGAGCGCCGACGGTGAGGGACGGAACGACCCGGCAGCGGGAAGGACGGGAGGAGACAAACCGTGACCGGATCCCCTCTTACGGAACGGGAGACCCGGGTGGCCCGGACCCTGGACGAGGCAGGGCTCCTGGAGGCCGTCCGGGAGCTGGTGGCCGTGGAGAGTTGGAACGGAGCCGAGACCCCGGCCCAGGACCTCATGGCTCGCTGGATGGCGGAATCGAGCCTGGAGGTGGACCGGTGGGAGATCGACCAGGAGGAGCTGAAGGGCCACCCGGGATACTGCACCGAGATCCCCCGGGACCGCCCCGTGGGCGTGGTGGGGACCCTGCCCGGTGTCGGGGACGGCCCCTCCCTCATCCTGAACGGCCACGTGGACGTGGTCCCCCCCGGGGATCCGGCCCTCTGGACCCATCCTCCCTTCCAGGCTGTCGTGACCGATGGCCGGATCTTCGGCCGGGGGGCCCTGGACATGAAGGGGCCCCTCCTGGCGGCCCTCTTCGCCCTCCGGGCGATCCGGTCCCAGGGGATCAGGCTCCGGGGCCAGGTCTTCCTGGAAAGCGTGGTGGGGGAGGAGGACGGGGGGATGGGTACGCTGGCCACCCTTCTCCGGGGGTACCGGGCCGACGGCGCCGTGGTCATGGAGCCCACGGGGCTGGCGGTGGCCCCGGCGTTGGGGGGCGCTCTGAGCTTCCGGGTACATGTGCCGGGTCAGGCCGCCCACGGCTGTGTCCGGTATGAAGGAGTCAGCGCCATAGACAACTTCATCCCCCTCTACCGGGCCATCCAGGAGCTCGAGACGCGGCGAAACGGCGTCCTCGGGGCGGATCCCCTCTTCTCCGGATATCCCGTTCCCTTTCCCATCAGCGTGGGAACCATCCAGGGAGGGGACTGGGCCTCTTCGGTCCCGGACCACCTGACCTTCGAGGGCCGATTCGGAGCCGCGCCGGGAGAGGACCTGGCCGGAGCCCGGAAGGCCCTGGAGGCAGCCGTGGAAGAGGCGGCCCGCAGCCATCCGTGGCTCAGGGAGCACGCTCCCCGGGTGGAGTGGTGGGGCCAGCAGTTCGAACCCGCGGCGATCCCGTCGGATCACGCCCTGGTGGATACCGTGGCAGGAGCCGCCGGCGCCGTCATGGAAGCCGAGCCACGTCTTCAGGGCATGACCTACGGGGCCGACATGGGACTCCTGGTGAACCACGGATCCATCCCCACCGTCCTCTTCGGCCCCGGAGACATCCGCCGGGCACACCAGCCCGACGAGTATGTGGAGGTGGCGGAGCTCATGGCGGCGGCCCGGAGCCTGGCCGTGACCGTCATGCGCTTCTGTGGGGTAGCTTGAGAACAGTCGAGAAACATGGGAGGCTGCCCGGGTAACGCGGCTCGCACTGCTGCCCGGGACGCCAGCACCGCACGGGTAACCGGGCTCGCACCGCTGCCCGGAACGCCTCCAGCGTAAAGGAGAGCCGACGATCCCGGAAACAGATCCTGGCATCAACCGTCTTCGAATCTGGAAGTGGCGAGGCCTCGAGCTTCACCCCTTCGTCTTTCCCCTGTCCGGGGGGACCATCCTCTTCTTCGTGACCGTGGCCGCCCTCTGGCCCCGGCGGGCGGAGATGTCCTTCAACTGGCTCCAGGCGGGCATCGCCGGGCACTTCGCCTGGCTCTACATCTTCAGCATGACAGGGTTCCTGGTCCTGGCCGTCTGGCTGGCCCTGAGCCGGTTCGGCAAAATTCCCCTGGGCAGGGAGGGAGACACTCCCGACTTCCACCGCCTCACCTGGTTCGCCATGCTCTTTTCCGCCGGGATGGGCATCGGGATGCTCTTCTTCGGCGTAGCCGAGCCCATGCTCCACTTCCTCTCCCCGCCCCTGGGCGGAGGAGGGACCCCGGAGGCAGCCAAAGAGGCCATGGGCCTCACCCTCTTCCACTGGTGCCTTCATCCCTGGGCCCTCTATGCCCTGGTGGGCCTGTCCCTGGCCTACTTCAGCTTCCGCAGGGGAATGCCCCTGAGCTTCCGGTCCGTCTTCTTTCCACTCCTGGGCCAGCGGGTCTACGGGCCCCTGGGGCACGCCATCGACGTGCTGGCCGTCTGCGCCACCCTCTTCGGCCTGGCCACCTCCCTGGGGCTGGGGGCGAAGCAGGTGAACGCCGGCCTTCACCACGTATTCGGCCTCCCCCAGGGCGCGGGCATCCAGGTGGCCATCATCGCCTCCATCACGGCCATGGCCGTGGTCTCCCTGGTCTCGGGCCTGAACGTGGGCATCCGGCGGTTGAGCGAGCTCAACATGGGGCTGGCGGCCTTCCTCCTGGTCTTCCTCTTCGTGGCGGGACCCACCGGGTTCCTCCTGGGCTCGGTAGTGGAAAATACCGGTGCCTACCTCAGGACCCTTCCGGCACACGCCTTCTGGACCGCCAGCTTCGAAGAGGCGGCGGTGACGGACTGGCTCAGCAGCTGGACCGTCTTCTACTGGGGGTGGTGGATCGCCTGGTCTCCCTTCGTCGGGATGTTCATCGCCCGGATCTCCAGGGGCCGGACCATCCGGGAGTTCATCACCGGGGTCCTCCTGGTCCCTTCCGGGGTGGCCATCGTCTGGATGAGCGGATTCGGGGGCACGGGGCTGCACCAGGAGATCTACCAGGATGTGGCCGAGGACCCGGCGGAGGTGAGACGGGACTTCGACTACGCCCCCCGGCCCTACCAGGTTCAGGTCCTGGACCCGGTCCACGGCCTTCCGCTGTCGGAAGACGGGTGGATGGTGGCCAGGGGCGCAAAGGTCCGGGATGACGGGGACGGCGGCCTGGTAGCCGCCGACGGCACGCCCGTGGCCTTCCGGTTGGGGGTCCTGGTGGATCGAAAGGAAGGCGCTCCCTTCAGGGCCCGGGGAGAATCCAGATTTTCGGGGCGGTTCAGGGCCGTGGAGGCGGAGCTGACCCTGGGGGGATTCCTCACCCGACCCGTCCTCAACGAAAGACGCACCCGGCTGAAGGACACCACCTCCACGGCCATGTTCGTCATGCTGGAGGCCTATCCCCTGATCTGGCTTACGGCCCTTATCGGGACCCTCTGCGTGGTGCTCTTCTTCGTCACCTCCTCCGATTCGGCGTCTCTGGTGGCGGACATCATCGCCTCCGGAGGAAACCCCACCCCTCCCGTGGCCACCAGGATATTCTGGGGAGTCCTGGAGGGGCTCCTGGCCGCCGTCCTCCTGGTGGCGGGAGGGCTCCAGGCCCTCCAGACCGGCGCCATCACCATCGGCCTGCCCTTCTGCCTCCTCATCATCCTCATGTGCGTGAGCCTTCTCAAGGGACTTCGCCAGGACCCGGCCATCAGGCGGAAGCCGGCGCTTGCCGCGGACGGGGGCGACTCCTAG
>CAZSDD010000098.1:0-11017 GCA_964605505.1 uncultured Gemmatimonadaceae bacterium
CTTCGGATTGGAGATGGACACGGAAACCCTCGCCCTGGATTTCCAGGGGACGGAGCTGGATCTCTCCCCGGGGAGGGTCCGGGCCACCGGTGGTCTCGCGTTGGGCCGGGAGCTGACTCTGCACGGCCTCCGCCTCCAGATGGAGGATGTGGACCTGGGCATCACGGACCCATGGCTCCCGGAACCGATTCCCCTGGATGGGCGCCTGGGGGGCGAACTGGCCTTGGAAGGAAGTCCGGGGGCACTGGCCGTGGACGGGAATGTGACCCTCCGCCGGGCGGGTTCTTCCCAGGAGACCGATATCCGGGCCACCGGCGTCCTGCATCTCCGGGATACCCTGGCCGTGACGGATTTCACCGCCACCCTGGCCCCCATGGAGTGGGGAACGTTTTCCTCTCTCTCCCCCCTCATGACCCTCCAGGGCCCCGGCGCACTGCGCATGGAGGCCAATGGCTCTCTCGCCACCGGTATCCTCCTCAACGCCGAAGCGACCCATGTTCCGGCCGGCCTTTCTCCCAGCAGGGTCACGGCCACCGGCATGGTCCGGAGGGACCCGGAGGACCTCTATCTGGACCTGGACGTGGAGCTGGGTCCCGTTTCCTTCACCACTCTCCGGAGGGATTTTCCCGACCTTCCCGTCACCGGTGAGGTCAGCGGCCCGGTTTCCGTCTGGGGGTACCTCTCGGGCCTGACGGTGGATGGGCGCTTCGACACGTCGGCAGGACCCCTGGCCCTCCAGGTCTTCTTCGACGCCCGAAACCCGACGAACCGCTATCGGCTGGAAGCTGAAGGGGAGGAGTTTCTCCTGTCTGCCCTTGTCCCCTCTCTTCCGAAGCCCACCCGGATCACCGGCAGGATGCGGGCCTCCGGAAGTGGAGTGACGCCGGACTCCCTGGAAGGAGAAGCCATGGGGTTCATGAAGAGGGGGCAGGTGGGGGCTCTCCGCGTGGACACGGCGGCCGTGGTGGTCACGGTCCACCAGGGCCTCCTCACCATCGAGGCCCTCAGGGTGGAGACCGGTGTGGGAAGCGTTCAGGGGGGAGGGACCTTCGGCATTTCCTCCTCGGCGCCCGGTGGAGAGTTGACGATCCGCTTCGAGAGCGAGTCCCTGGAGGGTCTCAGGCCCTTTGTCATGGGAGAGACGCCCGTCATCCTGGAGAATCTCTCCTCCCTGGAGCGGGATTGGCTGGTTCTGGGAGGAACGGATCTGGATACCATTCCCACAGCCGATGAAGTGGCCCTGGACGGCGCCGTGCAGGGGCAGACCACCTTCCGAGGAGGGTTGAAGGGTTTTTCAGGAGAGGGAAGCATGTCCTTCCAGGACCTCCGCTTTCGGACGGAATACCTGGAATCCGGTTCCCTGACATTCGAAGGACAGGGTCTCCCGGGAGATTCCGGGAGAATCCAGGGGCTCCTGCGAACGGATTCTCTCCAGGTCGGGGGGCAGAGCTTCCGGTTCGGGGAATTGGAAGCGGACTTGAGCCGGTTCGATGGTCGGGTCCGAATCTCCCTGGCCAGGGCGGAAAACGAGGAGTACCGGGCCCGCGGGACCTTTGCCCTGGATACACTGGGGGGAGGCCGGGTGAATCTGGACGAGCTGTTCCTGAGATTCGATTCCGTCAGGTGGAACCTGGGGGGTCCCACCGCCCTCGCCTGGAGTCCGCGAGGAGTCGAGATCATGGACTTTCGCCTCATTCGCCCCGGAATGGAAGGCATGCGGGTCCGGGTGGACGGTCTCGTCCCCCTGGAGGGACAGGGAGAGTTCGAAGTGGATGTGGCGGGCCTCCGGCTGGAGCGCCTGGCTCGCATCGCTCAGATCGAAACTCCCCTGGAGGGTTTGGTGAACGGTCATATCTCCATGACGGGAACGGCGGAGGATCCCCGCATCGAAGGGACCCTCTCCGGATCTGACCTTCGGTACGGGTCTCTGAGCTTCTCCGAGGCGGTTTCCGACGCCCGGTACCGGGATCTGGCCATCCTCGGGGAGATCCGGCTCTCGGATGGGGGGCGGGAGGTTCTGTTGGCGGAGGGGACCGTCCCGGCGGACCTTCGCTTCCGGTCAGGTTTTCCCGGGATACCGGACGCCCCCATCTCCCTGGACATCCAGGTGGACTCGTTTCCGGCCGCCATCCCCCTGGCCGCGGTGGCGGCCCTGGAAGACGTGAACGGCACCCTCTCGGGCCAGTTCCATGTCGGAGGCACTTCCGGGGATCTGGAGCCCTCCGGCGAGCTTCGTCTGAGGGGAGGGGCGGTCCTCCTGCCGGCCCTGGGGGTCCGATACCAGGGAGTGGAAGCACGCTTCTCATTGAATCCCGACGCCCGGGTGGACGTGGAGGGACGCGCCCGTTCCGGGGGCCGGGCGGACATCACCGGGTCCCTGTGGCTGGACCCCCTGACGGACCCCGCCCTGGACCTCAGCATCCAGGCCGTGGATTTTCTGGCGGTGGCCCGGCGTGACGTGGAGGCCCGGCTTACCGGAGAGACCCGGGTGACGCAGAGCTACCGCAGGCCGCGGGTGGAGGGAAGCATGGAGGTGGACGAGGGAGTGCTCATGGTGGAGGAGTTGGCCAGAAGCGCAGAGGTCGTGGACCTCTCGGATCCCAGATTCCTGGATGTCATCGCGCCGGAAGAGGCCCTCAGGCCCATTCTCCGGGCCAGCCAGAACCCTTTTCTCCGGAACCTCATGCTGGACATGGAGCTCCGGATGACCCGGGGGAGCTGGCTCCGGGGACAGGATCTGAACGTGGAGATGAGCGGGGATCTTCGGGTGTTCTGGGACCGCACCGAGCGGGACCTGGCCCTGGTGGGGGAGCTCCAGGCCGTTCGGGGGGTCTACACCGTTGTGGGTCGTCAATTCCAGGTCCAGGACGGTACCGTGAGCTTCCAGGGAACTCCCGGAATCAACCCGAACCTGGACATCCGGGCTCTGAACCGCCTGAGCACGCAGGAGGATGGTCGCCTGGACATCGTGGCCACGGTGGACGGGACGCTGCTGGATCCCAGGGTTTCCCTTTCCTCGAACTCCCCGGTGCCCATCGCCGAATCGGATCTGGTGAGCTACCTGATCTTCGGTCGCCCCTCCTACGCGCTGGCCTCAGCCCAGAGCCGGGAGCTCGAAGGGGCGGCCGGAAGCCTCCTGGGGGCCGCGGGTGGAGCCGGGGCGAACTTCGCCCTGGGGACCATCTCCAGCCGCCTGGGTTCGGTGGTGGCCCGGGACTTCGGTCTGGACTTTCTGGCCATCAGTCAGGACGATACCTACGGTACTTCCGGAGATCTGGGTCTTTCCGGGTCCGTGGCCACCACCCAGGTCGAGATCGGCCAGTACATCACTGACGACGTCTTCGCCGCCCTTCTCTGGCGGCCCTTTACCGCTCTGGCTGAAACGGGAACGGGACGGACCCAGTTCGCCGGCCTCCGTGTCGAGTGGCGAATGGCGGACCTCTGGACGCTGGAGGGCTTCATCGAGGACCGTTTTGCCCGGAGCCCTCTCTTCCGCACAGCGAATCTGGCCGGGCTGAAGCAGGGGAAGATCCGCGGTTTCTTCTTCTGGCGGGAATGGGGATACTGAAGGACCCGCGGAGGCGTCCCGATCCCGGGCTGCCGCCCTGATCCGTTGCGTTTGCAACGAGGAGATCGGAGGGTAATGACCGGGAAACCGGGAGGGCCTTTCAGGGGTATTCAGGACTTCGGAGCCGGGCCTTCAACCATCAACCGTAGAGGATTCAGCCATGCAGCTCACCAAGGTCTTCGTCATGATGGCGGGCCTTACCGCCCTCCTGGTAGCCTTCGGGGGGTATTTCGGGGGTCAGGGCGGGGCGATTCTGGTGTTTATCCTGGCAGCCGCCATGAACTTCGGCATGTACTGGTTCTCCGATAAGGTGGTCCTGCGCATGTACAAGGCCCGGATCATCGGACCCGAGGAAGCTCCGGACCTTTATCGGATGGTGGATCGCCTCCGGCAGAGGGCCGACCTCCCCATGCCGGTGGTGGCCATTGCCGCGTCGGAGCAGCCCAACGCCTTCGCTACCGGTCGAAATCCGGACAAGGCCGTGGTCTGTTTCACCGCCGGAATTCTCCGGACTCTCCCTCCCCGGGAGCTGGAGGGCGTCATCGCCCACGAGCTGGCCCACATCAAGCACCGCCACATGCTCACAGGCACTCTGGCGGCCACCATGGCCGGTGCCGTGGGAATGTTGGCCACCATGGCCCGCTGGGCCGCCATCTTCGGCGGCGGCCGTGACAGTGACCGGAATCCCATCGGCTTGATCGTCATGTCCATCGTGGCGCCCATGGCCGCCATGATCATCCAGTTCGCCATCAGCCGGCAGAATGAGTTCCAGGCGGATCGGACGGGGGGGGAGATCGCCGGGAATCCCCTGGCTCTTGCCGGAGCCCTGGAGCGGCTGGAGAGTCATGCCAAGCGCATCCCCATGCAGGTGAATCCCGCCGGGGCCCATCTGGCCATCGTGAATCCCCTTGCCGGGAGCCGGGGCCTGATCGGCCTCTTCCGGACCCATCCGGACACGGCGGAGCGAGTGGCCCGCCTCCGTGAACAGGCCGGTGGGATGGCATGACGAAAACCGTCGGTATTCTCGGCGGCATGGGTCCCATGTCCACCTGGGACCTCCTGAAGAAGGTCACGGAGAAGACCCCGGTGGAGCGGGAGCGGGATCATCTGCGAATCCTGGTGGACAGCCGTCCCCAGATCCCGGATCGGCCGGCGGCCCTCCTGGGAAGCGGTGAGTCGCCGGTGCCCATGATGGTTGAATCCGCCCGGATGCTCGAGAAATGGGGGGCCGATCTGCTGGCCATCCCCTGCAACACGGCCCACGGCTTCCTGGCCCAGGTCCAGGAAGGGGTGGAGATCGAGATCCTGGACATGATCGGCCTGGTAGCCCGGGAGTTGAAGGAGATCGTCCCGCATGATTCCCCCGTGGGTCTCCTGGCCACCGCGGCCACCGGAAAGGCACGGGTCTTCCACGACAGGCTCCCGGGTTTCCGGCTCCTGATTCCTCCGGAGGACCTTCATGACGAGCTGGTGGCGGGGGCCATCCTCCAGGTGAAGCTGGAAGACCGGGTCGCGGAACCCGGGAAGAAGCTCCTGGCTGCCGTGGAGGCCCTCCGACCCCGGCCGGCAGCCGTAATTGCCGGATGTACGGAGGTGGAGCTGGCCCTTTCGGCTTCCGCCACCCCGTGGCCCGTGATTTTTCCCATGGACTTGCTGGCCCAGGAGATCGTGGATCGGGCCTGGACGGCGGGTTCCCCCTGAGCTTCGTCCGGCTGCCCGGCGTCGGCGGACCCGGGACGAGGGTCGGCGCCGGGACAGGGATCGGTGGGCCCGGCACAGGGATCGGCGCCGGGGTTGCCGGATTGAACCGGCCTGGTCCACAGCGTTAGAATACCAGGCTATGGCTCGAGAATCCCTCGTCATCCGCGGCGCCCGGGAGCACAACCTCCGGAACATCGATCTGGAGCTCCCCCGGGAGAAGCTGGTGGTCATCACCGGCCTCTCGGGTTCGGGCAAGTCCTCTCTGGCTTTCGACACCATCTACGCCGAAGGTCAGCGTCGTTACGTGGAGTCCCTTTCGGCCTACGCCCGGCAATTCCTGGGCCTCATGGAAAAGCCCGATGTGGACGCCATCGAGGGGCTCTCTCCGGCCATTTCCATCGAGCAGAAGACCGTCGGGCGAAATCCCCGGTCCACGGTGGGAACCGTTACGGAGGTCTACGACTACCTTCGCCTGCTCTGGGCCCGGGTCGGGATTCCCCACTGTCCGGAGTGCGGACGACCCGTTCTGAGGCAGTCCTCCTCCCAGATCGTGTCCCGTCTCCTGGAGATGGAGGACGGAACCCGGCTGGAGATCCTGGCTCCTCTGGTCCGGGGCCGAAAAGGGGAATTCCGGGAGCTTTTCGAGCGGGCCCGAAAGGAGGGGTTCATCCGGGTCCGGGTGGACGGAGAGACCTTCGATATCAGCCAGCCCCCTTCCCTGAACCGATACGAGAATCACGACATCTCCGTGGTGGTGGATCGGCTGGTTGTGAAGAGGAAAGACCGGGACCGTCTGGCGGACTCGGTGGAGACGGCCCTCCGGACCGCCGGAGGAACGGTGGAGGTGGTGGAGCACCGGGACGGGGGCCTCCACGCCCACCTTTTCAGCGAGAGGTACGCCTGTGCCAGCTGCGGGATCAGCCTCCCGGAGATGGAGCCCCGGCAGTTCTCCTTCAATTCCCCCTATGGCGCTTGCGAGGAGTGTGGAGGGCTGGGGACCCGGAAGGAAGTGAACCCGGATCTCCTGATCGCCGACGCCAGCATTTCCATTCTGGAGGGGGTCATCCTGCCCTGGGGCGAACCGTCGGGACATGTCCGTAAGTCCATCCTGGCGGGTTTGGCGGAGGCCTATGAGTTCGATCCCCGGGATCCATGGATGGCTCTTCCCCCGGAGGTCCGGGAGGCCATCCTCCATGGATCGGGAAAGATGAAGATCCGCTTCCCCTATCACTCCAAGCGCTTCGACGGCCACTACGAGGATGTGTGGGAGGGCGTGGTGGCAAACGTGGAGCGTCGCTACCGGGAAACCAAATCCGAAGCGGTCCGGCGACAGCTGGAGGATTATCTCTCCACCCTACCCTGCACGGCCTGCCACGGGAGCCGCCTGAATCCCCAGTCTCTGGCCGTCACCGTCGGGGGCCGGTCTCTGGGAGACGTGGTGGACCTTTCCATCGACAGGGCGCTGGCCTTCATGGATTCCCTTCCGGTGGAGGGGGAGACCCGGGATCCGCCGGGAGAAATGGCTCCGGGGCCCAGGCTCCCGGGAGAAATTGCCGGGCCCATCCTGAAGGAGGTCCGGGAGCGCCTGGGATTCCTGGTGAACGTGGGCCTGGAGTATCTCACTCTCGGCCGCTCCGCCGACACTCTCTCCGGGGGAGAGGCCCAGCGGATCCGTCTGGCCACTCAGATCGGGAGTCGCCTGGTGGGGGTCCTCTACATCCTGGACGAGCCCTCCATCGGGTTGCACCAGCGGGACAACCATCGGCTCCTGGATACGTTGCGGAAGCTCCGGGACCTGGGAAACACGGTCCTGGTCGTGGAACATGACGAAGACACCATCCGGGCGGCGGACTTTGTCGTGGACCTGGGTCCCGGAGCCGGCAGGGCCGGGGGCCATGTGGTGGTGCAGGGAACCCTGGAAGATGTGCTCCGGCACCCCGCCTCTCTCACCGGCGCCTACCTCAGGGAGGATCGGACGATCCCTGTTCCCGAGATTCGCCGGCCCGTGGACGGGGACAGGATTCTCGCGGTCCGAGGCGCCCGGGAGCACAATCTGGACCGTATCGACGTACGGTTTCCGCTGGGAACCTTCATCGCCGTCACCGGAGTCAGCGGCTCGGGGAAATCGACTCTGGTGACGGAAACCCTCTACCATGCCCTGGCCCGCCAATTCTACCGGACTCGCCTGGCACCGGGAAAGCACGACGGCATCGACGGATTGAAGCACCTGGATAAAGTCATCGAGGTGGACCAGTCTCCCATCGGCCGGACGCCTCGCTCCAATCCCGCCACCTACACCGGCCTCTTCACCCCCATCCGGGATCTCTTCTCCTCCCTTCCCGAATCGCAGATGCGGGGCTACTCTCCCGGCCGGTTCTCCTTCAACGTCAAGGGCGGCCGGTGCGAGGCGTGCCAGGGCGACGGGCTGGTGAAGATCGAGATGCACTTTCTCCCGGACGTCTACGTTCCGTGTGACGTGTGTCGGGGAAGGCGGTACAACCGGGAGACGCTGGACGTCTACTACAAGGGCAGGAACATCGCCGACGTCCTGGATATGACGGTAAACGAGGCCCTGGAATTCTTCGACGCCGTGCCCCGCATCAAGGCCAAGCTGCAGACCCTCCACGACGTGGGTCTGGGGTACGTACACCTGGGCCAATCCGCCACCACCCTCTCCGGCGGAGAGGCACAGCGGGTCAAGTTGGCTTCGGAGCTTTCAAAGAGGGCCACGGGCAACACCTTCTACATCCTGGACGAGCCCACCACCGGCCTTCACTTTGAGGATGTCCGGGTCCTTCTGGAGGTTCTCCACCGCCTGGTGGACCGGGGCAACACGGTGGTGGTCATCGAGCACAATCTCCATGTGGTCAAGACGGCCGACTGGATCATCGACCTGGGGCCCGAGGGTGGCGCCGACGGAGGTCGCATCGTGGCGGAGGGAACGCCGGAGGAGGTGGCGAAGAAAGCAGGCTCCTACACGGGGCGTTACCTGGGAGCTTTGCTGAAGGATGCCTGAACCGTGCCGGCCCTCTTTTGGAATCGGGCTCCCGGCATTACACATATTCAATGCCGGTTCCCTCTCCTCCTGGCAGGAGGAACCGGCGCGAAACCAGGCCAGGGTCGGGGTCGTAATGCAGAATACGACGGATCCCGGCCCCAAACACCCACGGAGAAGGGTTCATGGTTACCCGAGACGATCTTGAGAGCTTCCTGATCCGAATGGATCTGGATTTCAATGAGGTGGACGAAGGCATGTTCCTGGTGGAAGGCACCGACGATGGCGCCCCGGTGGTGGTGCACCACTCTCCACCTCTGCTGGTCATTCGCCTGAAGGTCATGACCCTTCCGGAGGAGGTGGACCTCAAGGATCTCTACAAGGCCCTTCTGGTCTGGAACGCCACCGATGTGGTCCATGGTGCGTATGGTATCGAGGAGGGTGACCTGATCATCTCCGACACCCTGGAGCTGGAGACCCTGGATTTCCCGGAGGTTCAGGCTTCCCTGGAGAGTCTGCAGATGGCGGCGTCCAGTCATATGGAAAAAATCAAGGCACTGGCCGGCACCGGCCAGGAGGTCTGAGGTAATGGGAATCTTCCAGAAGTTTTCAACCGTTCTCAAATCCAACATCAATGATCTGATCGCCCGGGCGGAAAACCCGGAGAAGATGCTCAATCAGATCATTCTGGACATGCGGGATCAGCTTTCGAAGGCCAAGCGGGAGGTGGCTGCTGCCATCGCCGACGAGCGGAAGCTCCGGGCCCAGCTGGATGACGAGATCAAGCAGACCCGGGACTGGGAGCACCGGGCCATGCTGGCGGTGAAAGAGGGCCGGGACGACCTGGCCAAGCAGGCCCTCATCCGGCAGCAGGAACACGCCCAGAGAGCCTCCTCCCTGGAGCAGACCTGGACTTCCCAGGCGGAGGAAACGGAAAAGCTCAAGGGCTCCCTGCGGCAACTGAACGACAAGATCGAGGAGGCCAAGCGGAAGCGGAACCTCCTCATCGCCAAGCAGAAGCGCGCTCAGGCCCAGCGGCGGATTCACGAGACCATGTCCGGTCTCTCGGACACCTCCGCCTTCGAGGCCTTCAATCGCATGGCCGAGAAGATCGAGGAGTCGGAGCGTCGAAGCGTCGCCCAGGCCGAAGTGACGGAGGCCCTGGTCGGGGATACGCTGGAGCAGGAGTTCGTCCGGCTGGAGAGTGGGAGCTCGGATGCCGGAGTGGAGGATCGTCTCCTGGCACTGAAGCAGGAGATGGGGCTGATTTCCGGGCCGACATCGGAGAGGCCCAGGGCTCTCTCTGCCGGGCAGGAAGAGGAAGAGGAAGAGGAGGAGGGCGTGGACGCCGAGGCTGAGGAGCAGGGGGACCCCCCTGTGGCCGACGCCGTTCTCCTGGAGGAGTTCGAACAGTTGGAGAAGAAGAAGGGTTCGGGAGAGTAGGGACCCCGCGGGTCCCCTGTTCCGCACTGGGCGGTTCCGGAAGCTTTCGGGGCCGCCCTTTCCTTTCCAGGTTTGGGCCCCATTTTAACACAGGATCCGCCTCACCCGTGAGTGAGGCGTCCGCCACCCCTCGCCGGAGACGGCGGGGCGCCCAGCAACCTGCGAACCAGGGGACACATCGCCATGAGCACCGTTTACCTCAACGGCGAGTTCATTCCGAAGGAAAAGGCCTTCGTCTCGGTGGACGACCGGGGATTCCTGTTCGGAGACGGGATCTACGAGGTCACTGCCGCCTACAAGGGCAAACTCTACCATTGGGAGCGGCATCTGGCCCGGGCTACCCGGGGCCTGAACGCTCTCCGCATCGACTTCGATCCGGCCGGCCTGGAGGAGATCCACTACCGCCTCCTCAAGGAGAACGGTCTGGAGGAAGCGCCGGTGAGCTACGTCTACCTCCAGATCACCCGGGGGGTGGCGAAGCGGACCCACAAGTTCCCTCCGAATCCCGTCGCTCCCACGGTGTACATGTTCGCCGGGGAGTACCAGCGTCCTGCCAGGGAGCGCTGGGAGGAGGGGTACACCTCCGTAACGGTGAACGACGTCCGCTGGGCCCGGCGAGACCTGAAGACCATCCAGCTTCTGGCCAATGTCCTCGGTGCCCAGGCCCCGGTGGACCAGGGAGCCGATGAGATCGTCTTCGTCCATGAGGGGATGGCCATCGAGGGCTCACACAACAATCTCTTCATGGTATTTGGAGACAAGGTGGTGACGCACCCCCTCTCCAACCAGATCCTTGGTGGAATCACCCGAAGCGTCATTCTGGATCTGGCGGCGGATCTCGGCTACGAAATCCAGGAACGCTGCGTTCCTCTGGAGGAGATGTTCACGGCCGACGAGATCTTCCACACCGGGACCCTGTCGGAGGTGAAGCCCTGTGTGGCGGTGGATGGCAAGCCCATCGGCAACGGCAAGGTGGGGCCGGTGACCCGAGCCTTTTTCGACGCGTTCCTGGCCGATGCGGAGCGCGTGGCTCAGGGATAGAAGCCCGGGAGCGGGGCCCGATAATCGGAAGGGCCTGTCGGGTATCCGGGATGAAAAGAGAGCGGGGGCGGCCGGCGCCGGCAGCCCCCGGCGTGCCGGGATATGGCCCGGGCCGGGCGCCTATCTTCTCCTCCGGATCTCCTCCGGCGGACCGCCCAGGAACAACCAGAGCTCGTCGCTGCCCGCCCGGTCCCTGGTCACCCTGAAGTAGGCAGGGGCTCCAGGGGTGATCTGAACCCCCCCGGCGGACCGGTCCAGCGCCGCTTCCA
>CAZSDD010000099.1:0-10800 GCA_964605505.1 uncultured Gemmatimonadaceae bacterium
AAGGGCCGGGAGGAACTTCCCGGCAAAGGATCGGGGGGCGGCGTTCCTTCAGGCCCGGGAGCCCGGTCAACCGGCTGATGTCTCCCGCAGGTGGCTCAGGATCTCGCCGGCCTGTTCACCGGCCTTCTCGATGCATGCGTTCATGCTGATTCCATAGAAGGAGCTCCCGGCGACCCAGAGGCCCGGGTGGCGGGCCAGGACCGAGTGGATGCGATCCAACCGCGCCTGATGGCCCACGGTGTACTGGCCGATCCCCAGACGCCACCGATAGATCCGGGTAAAGAGGGGCTCGGCCCTCAATCCCATGGTGAGCTGGAGATCTGCCAGGACCTGTTCCCGGAGTTCCTCATCGGAGAGGATCATGGCCTGGGGGTCGTGGGCCCCGCCGATCATGGCCCGGAGAAGGACCTTTCCCTCCGGTGCCCTGCCGGGAAAAATGCTGGAGTCCCAGAGGCAGCCCAGAATCCGCGGACCGGTGCCCCGGGGCACCAGGAATCCGAATCCGTCCGGGGCCCCACCCATCTCCCGGGCGTCCAGGGCCACCGCTACGACGGCGAGAGGCGCCGTCCGGATCTCCCCCACGGTGGCGGCAAGTCCCTCATCCACACCTTCCAGGAGAGGCCGGGCTCTGGGAGCCGGCAACGCCACCAGGACGGCATCGGCCTCCAGGACGCGGCGTTCATCCAGATGCACAGACCAGGGACGGCCGGCCTTCCCGCCTGGCATCACCTTCAACGCTCTCGCCCCGAGCCGGAGGGTGTCGCCCAACTCCCGGGCCAGGGCCATGGGGAGAGTGTCCAGGCCATCCTTGAAGGAGGTGAGAGTGCCGCCGGGTCCGGCGGGCCCGCCCGGCTGAGTGAGGTCCTCCACGTCCTCTCCCCGGGCACGCCGGGCCTCCACTTCCTTTTTGGCGGCCTTCTTTTCCCTCATACGGGAAAGCATGGCCTTCACCAATCCACCGTGCTCCGCCTCCATGGCCGCCATCCTGGGAAAGGAAGAGGCCAGGCTCAACTCCCGGACATTCCCGGCAAAGACGCCGGAAACCATGGCGTCGATGAGGACCGACGCCGCTTCCTCTCCGATTCGCCGGGAGGCGAAGTCGAAGATGGTCTCGTCCACGCCCATGGGCCGGGAGCGGGCGAAAGGCTCTCCGAAGACCCTGAACCTCCCGGGGAGGGAAAGCACCGGACTCTTCAAAAAGCCCAGGGGACCCGCGGGGAGGAGATGGAGCCTCCCGTCGCGGTAGAGGAAGCGCTTGGCCGCCGACTCGTCGGCTTTCTGGACCTGGTCTTCCAGGCCCAGGCGGCGGACCAGGGCCGGGGTGGCGGGCACGTTGTCCAGGAAGCCGTTGGGGCCCCGCTCGATGGTGAAGCCCTCCACCCGCCGGGTCCGGATGTTTCCTCCCGGGTCGTCGTTGGCCTCCAGGACCACCACTTCCAGGCCCCGGGGAACCCTCCCTGCCCCGTCCTTCAGGTGGAGGGCCGTGGTGAGCCCGGTGATGCCGCCGCCGATGATCACGACCCGCTTCATGCCGAGCCTCCAGCCCCATCAGCCACGGATTCCTCCCGGCGTCCCCGAAAGGGAAGAGCTGCCCGGACGGCTTCGGACCGCCGGCGTGCCGGTCCGTTCCCGTTCAACTGCGGCTCGGGTCCGCCGGGGGAAAACGGATTCCGCATCGCCTCAGACCGTCCGACTGAAGACGGGCTTTTCGGCGGTCTTGGCCTCCAGGTAGCGATCGAAGGCCATACAGACGTTCCGGACAAAGAGGCGCCCCTGTTCCGTGACCCGGAGGCCCTCATCGGTGACCTCCACGAACCCGGCATCCCGCACCTCGTGAAGGGAGTCCAGGGATCGCCTGAAGTAGGAATCGAAGTCCACGCCGAAACGTCGCTTCACCTCATCCCTGGACACCCAAAAGTTGCACATGATCTGCTGGATGACGTACTGCCTCACCTTGTCGTCGTCGTCCAGCCGGTATCCCCGGGCCACCGGTAGCCCACCGGAATCCAGGGCCTGGTAATAGGTGGAGAGCTTTTTCCGGTTCTGGAAGAACGCCCCCTGGACCTCACCGATCCCGCTGACCCCCACGGCGATCATGTCCGAGGCCGGCATGACGGTGTACCCCATGAAGTTCCGGTAGAGGCGGCCTTCCCGGGCGGCCACCGCCAGCTCATCGTCGGGAAGGGCGAAGTGATCCATCCCGATGGGCTCGTACCCCGCTTCCAGGAAGCGCTCCATGGCCTTGAGGTAGAGTTGAAGCTTCACCTCGGCGGAGGGCAGCGTCTCCTTGTCCAGCTTCTTCTGATGTCCCTTGATCCAGGGAACGTAGGCGAAGGAATAGACGGCCACCCGGTCCGGCCGGAGACCCAGGACCTGTTCCAGGTTGGACTCGAAGGTCTCCAGCTCCTGCATCGGCAGGCCGTAGATCAGATCCAGGTTGATTCCCTCCGTGAAGCCCACCTGCCGGGCGTAGGACATGAGCTCGGCGGTCTGCTCGTAGGTCTGCTCCCGGGTGATGGCCTTCTGGACCTCGGGGGTCAGGTCCTGGACCCCCATGCTCAGCCGGTTGAACCCCATCTCGGCCAGCCGGTCCAGGTGATCCCTGGATGTGACCCGTGGATCCACCTCGATGGCCAGCTCGGCGCCCTCCACGAAGTGGAAGTGTTCCTCGAACTTCCCGAAGAGATCCGTGAGCTGGTCCGGGCTGAAGTAGGTCGGGGTGCCCCCGCCCCAATGCATCTGCACCACCTCCCGCCGGTCCGGCAGGTGCTCCGCAACCCGGTCGATCTCCAGCTTCACGTACTCCAGGTACTTTTCTGCTACCGGCATGTGAGGAGTGATGACGACGTGACATCCGCAAAAGAGGCACCGGTGCTCGCAAAACGGGAGGTGGGCGTAAAGGCTCAGGGGAGCCCCCCGGCCCACCCCGTTGGCCTGAGCCAGCTTCTCCCTGTAGGCCTCCTCCCCCACTCCCTCGTGGAACTCCACGGCGGTGGGATAGGAGGTGTAGCGGGGCCCCGGCCGATCGAAGCGCCGGACCGTGTCCATGTCCACATGGAATCGTGAGCCGCTCATCTTCTCGTCTTTAGCCTTATCGCCAGCCATATCGCTCATCCTGCGTGCTTTCCTTCGGTCCACTCGTGGACCCGGTCCACCAGATAGGCCAGCGCGTCGGGATCCGTGGTGCGCTCGATGCCGTGCCCCAGGTTGAAGATGTGGCCCGGCCCGTCTCCGGCCTCGTCGAGAACCCGGCGAATCTGGTTCCCCAGCTCTTCGCGAGGAGCGAAGAGTGCCGCCGGGTCCATGTTCCCCTGGACGGCGATTCCCGGCCCCAGAATTTCCCGGGCGTCGGAAAGGGGGAGTCTCCAATCCACACCCAGGACATGGGCTCCGGATTCGCCTGCATCCTTCATGAGGGTGGCCCCGTGATTGGGAAAATAGATGAGGGGGAGACCCAGGTCCTTCAATCCCCCCAGGGTCCGCTTCACCGCCGGCAGGGCGAACTCCCTGAACTCCCAGGGGCTCAGGAGCCCGGCCCAGGAGTCGAAGACCATGAGAGCCTGGGCCCCTGCCCCGGCCTGGGCCCTGAGGTAGGCGATCATGGTGTCGGCCAGCTTCTCCAGGAGCCGTCGCCCGGCCTCGGGCTGGCTGAAGAGGAAGGACTTGGCCCCGATGAAGGTCTTGGACCCCTGCCCCTCCACCGCGTAGCAGAACAGCGTCCAGGGAGCCCCGGCGAAGCCGATCAGCGGGGCCGTGGCGGGAAGCTCCTCCCGGAGGATCCTGATGGTGTCCATGACGAAGGGCACCGTCTCATAGGGGTCCGCCACGTGGAGTCGATCGACATCCTCCGGGGAGCGAACCGGGTTTCCGATGACGGGACCCGGTGCGAATTCGAGCTCGATCCCCATCCCCTCCACGGGGGTCATGATGTCGCTGAAGAGGATCGCCGCGTCCATCCCGAAACGGCGGATGGGCTGGAGGGTGACTTCGGCGGCCAGCTCCGGTGTCTTGGTAAGGGTGAGGAAGTCCACCTTTTTCCGGATGGCCCTGTACTCGGGAAGATAGCGCCCGGCCTGCCGCATGATCCACACCGGGGTGTGGGAAACGGGTCTCCCCCGGCAGGCATCCAGGAAAGGCGGTGTGTAGTGATCCGATCCGGTCACGCCTGGGCCCCTTCTCCGAAGATTCCGTCCAGAACCTCTTCCGAAGCCGAAAGGGTGGCGTCGATGTCCTCGGGGGTGTGGGCCGAAGAGAGGAACAGTGCCTCGAAGGGGCTGGGAGCCAGGTAATATCCCCTGTCCAGCATACCCCAGAAGAACTTTTTGAAGGCTTCCTTGTCGGCCCCGGCGGCGCTGTGCCAGTCCGTCACCGGCCCCGGAGTGAAGAACAGTGAGGCCATGGAGCCCACCCGGGTCCAGCTCAGGGGATAACCCCTATCCTGGATCAGGGCCAGCACTCCAGCCTCCAACTGCTTCCCTCGCTCCTCCAGGCGATCATAGATCTCAGGGTGTTCCTTCAGATAGCCCAGGGCCGCCTTTCCGGCGGCGGAAGCCAGGGGGTTGCCGGAGAGGGTTCCGGCCTGGTAGACGGGGCCCTCCGGGGCGATCTGTCGCATGAGGTCTTCCCGACCTCCATATGCCCCCACCGGGAGGCCGCCGCCGATGACCTTGCCCAGGGTTGTCAGGTCCGGCATGACGCCGTAGCGCTCCTGGGCTCCTCCCGGGGCCACCCGGAATCCCGTCATGACCTCGTCGAAGATGAGGACCGCCCCTTCTTTGTCGCAGAGGCTCCGGAGGCCCTCCAGGAACCCCTCCACCGGGGGCACGCATCCCATGTTCCCGGATACGGGCTCCACGATGACACAGGCCACCTGGCCGGGATTGGCCGTAAAGTGGGCGTGAACCGAAGCCAGATCGTTGAAGTCGGCCACCAGCGTATCCCGGGCGGAACCCTCGGTGACGCCGGGGCTGGAAGGGATGCCGAGGGTGGCGGCCCCCGAGCCGGCCTCCACCAGAAAGGAATCGGCGTGGCCGTGGTAGCCCCCACGGAACTTGATCATCTTGGACCGGTTCGTGGCGGCCCGGGCCAGCCGGACGGCGCTCATGGTGGCCTCGGTTCCCGAGTTCACCATCCGGACCACCTCCACGGAGGGCACCATGTCCACAACCAATTCCGCCAGCTCGATCTCTCCGGTGGTTGGAGCCCCGAAAGAAGTCCCCAGCTTGAGAGCTTCGTAGACCGCTCGCTTGATCCCGTCCTGATTGTGGCCCAGGATCATGGGTCCCCAGGAGCCCACGAAATCCAGGTAGCTGTTTCCGTCGGCGTCCCAGACCCGGGGCCCGTCGGATCGAACGATGAAGAGAGGATCCCCTCCCACGCTACCGAAGGCCCTGACCGGGCTGTTCACTCCCCCGGGGATGGTCGCCCGGGCCCGCTGGAAGAGCTTCTGGCTGAGTTCGTTCTTCGGCATCACTCCTCCTCCAGCCAGCGGGCGACATCCTTGCCGAAATAGGTGAGAATCATGTCGGCTCCGGCTCGCTTGATGCTCAGCAGGGACTCCATGGCCACCCGCTTCTCGTCCACCCAGCCCTTCTCCCCCGCGGCCTTGATGAGGGCATACTCACCGGAAACCTGGTAGGCCGCCGTGGGCAGTCCGAAGGTGTCCTTCACTCTGCGAATGATGTCCAGATAGGCGCCGGCCGGCTTCACCATGACGACGTCGGCCCCCTCCTCGATGTCCAGCTCCACTTCCCGGAGGGCCTCTTCGGCGTTGGCCGGGTCCATCTGATAGGCCTTCCGGTCTCCGAAGGCCGGGGCCGACTGGGCGGCGTCACGGAAAGGCCCGTAGAAGGCCGATGCGTACTTGGCGGCGTAGGAAATAATGGGCACGTGGACGAAGCCGGCCTCATCCAGGGTCTCCCGGATGGCCAGGACCCGACCGTCCATCATGTCCGAGGGCGCCACTGCGTCGGCGCCGGCCTGGGCGTAGACCAGGGCCGCCTGGGCCAGGAGGTCCAGTGTGGGATCGTTCTGGACCTCTCCCTCTTCCGTGAGAACGCCGCAGTGCCCGTGGCTGGTGTATTCGCACATGCAGACGTCCGCCCAGACCAGGAGGTCGGGGACGGCTTCCTTGATTGCCCTGATGGCTTCCGGAACCAACCCTTCGGGATTGTAGGCTTCCGTTCCCTCCGGGTCCTTGTCCTCATCGTGGGGAACCCCGAAGAGGATGATGGCGGGAATTCCCAGGCCATGGATCTCTTCTGCTTCCTTCACGATCTCGTCCACCGACATCTGGGAGACGCCGGGCATGCTCCTCACCGGCTTCCGGACGCCCTCTCCCGGAACGATGAAAAGCGGAACGATGAGATCGTCCAGCGAGAGTTCTGTCTCCCGCACCATCCTCCGCCAGGTCTCGCTTTGCCGGAGACGACGGGGACGTTGGGTCGGAAATGCCATGGGGTACCTGAGCCTTTCTATTCCAGCGGCGTTTCAAGTTATGCGTTCACGATTTCGGGTCAGGCCCGGCCGGTGGCGGCTTTCATGGCCGCCTCGGCCAGGCCTTCCAGCGTCGATTCCTCTGCCACCTGGATCCGCTCCCAACCGGCTTCAGCCAGAGCGCCGGCGGTGGTGCTCCCGATGGCGGCGGCGGGGACGCTTCTCGCCAGTCGGGTGAAGAGGGAATCTCCCAGCCCTTCCCGGAGACCCTCCATGGCCGAGGGACTGGTGAAGGTCACCACCGTCACCTCCCCGGCGTTCACCGCTTTTTCACAGGCCGGAAAATCCAGTGGCGGGTTCACCGTACGATAGGCCGTCACCTGATCCACCTGGGCCCCCAGCTCCGCCAGTCCTTGGGGAACCACGTCCCGTGCGATGGCGCTTGCCGGAAACAGGACCCGGGCGCCGGCGGCGTCTCCAGCTTCCCTGAACGACCGGACCAGCCCGGCCCCGGTCGCCTCGTCCGGAATCCGGTGAACAGGCCATCCCGCTTCCTGGAGGGCCTTCCCCGTAGAGGGCCCCACCGCTGCCATCCTCACCTCCCCTGGAGGAGTCTCCACCCGGCTGACGACGGCATCCACGGCCCGTGGAGAAGAAAAACAGATCCAGTCATATTCCTCCAGGCGCCCCAGGGCATCCAGCAACGGACCCGGATCCTCCGGCGGGACGAAGCCAATGGTACCCCAGTGGATCACCCGGGCTCCATATGCCTCCAGCAAACGGGAGAGGGGGCCATGGACCCCCTCTCCCCGGGTGACCACGACCCCGACATGCCGGGAATCAGCCTCCATCGCCGGCCTTTCGTATCTCGTCCAGGATCTGGGCTCCCCCCCGGGCCAGGAGATCCACGGCCAGGTCCACACCCAATCCGTCTGCCCTGGCCACCGGGCCGGACAACTCCCCCTCCACCGCCCTGGATCCGTCCAGGGAACAAACCATGCCCCGAAGAGTCAAGATATCGCCTTCCAGAGCCCCGAAGGCTCCCACCGGCGCATGGCATCCTCCCTCCACGGTCCGGAGAAAAGCCCGCTCCGCAGCGGTGGCGAGGAGCGTCTCGTGGTGCTCCAGGACCCTCACCCACCGAAGCACGTCCGGGTCCCCGGAACGAACCTGGACAGCGACAGCTCCCTGGGACACCGCCGGGAGAAAACGATCGAGGGGTAGAAAGGAGGAGATCCGGTCCTCCATCCCCAGGCGCTTCACCCCCGCTGCCGCCAGGATGATGGCGTCGTAGCCCCCATCGTCCAGCTTCCGGATCCGGGTAGGGACGTTTCCCCTGAGCTCCGCCAGGGTCAGGTCAGGTCGTAGGCGAGCCAGAAAGGCCCGGCGCCGGAGGCTGCTGGTCCCGACACGGGCTCCACGGGGAAGATCCTCCAACGCCAGGGGCTCCGGGGCGATAAGCACGTCCCGGGGATCCTCACGCTCCAGGACGGCCCCCAATTCCAGGCCCGGCGGCATTTCCGTGGCCAGATCCTTCAGGCTGTGAACCGCCAGATCCACAGTGCGGTTCAGGAGCGCCTCTTCGATCTCCTTGGTGAAGAACGCCTTCCCCTGGACCTGGGAGAGGGGAACATCCTGGATCCGATCTCCCTGGGTCCGGATGAGGACCATCTCGGGTTCCGGCGCGCCTGGAGTGTTCTTCAGCAGGGCGGAAACGTGCTCTGCCTGCCACCGGGCCAGTGCCGAGGCCCTGGTGCCGATTCTCAATCCAATGTCATGAGAGCTCACGAGCGGTCCTTTTCGTGATCCGGCTCCTCGTCCTTGCTGTCCTTCTTGTAGGCATCCACATCCAGCTCGAAGAGCTCCTGGATGGCCACCAGCTTGTGGAGGCCGTGAGAGCTGGAAGGCTCGACCTTGCGGATCCGGGTTGTGGGTTGGTGCAGCAGCTTGTTCAGGAGGGCCCGGGTGTACTCCTCCAGGGCCTCCTTGTCCGAGGGATGGAAGTTCTTGGCCTGCTTCTGCATCTCCTGGCTGGCAATTTGTTCGAAGCGCCCCCGGAGGGCGCGGATGACGGGTACCATTTCCAGCGATTCGTACCAGGCCAGGAACCGATCCACTTCTTCCGTCACGATCCCCTCCACCTTGGGGATCTCCTTCTTTCGCCGGACCCGGTTCTGCTCGGCGATGCTCTCGAGGGCGTCCAGGTCATACAGAAAGATCCGGTCGAGGTTGCCCACGCCGGGATGGATGTTACGAGGGTTGGAGATGTCCACAAGGACTTTGGGTCCCCGGCCGGATCTCTTGAGAACCCCTTCCATCCGCTTCACGTCCAGAACGGGCTCGGGGGCGCCGGTGGCGGCTACCACCACCTGCGCTTCGGCCAGCGCGTGGTCCAGCTCCTCCCAGGGGAACGCCGTTCCGTCCAGTTCACGGGCCAACTCCTGCGCCCTCTCGAAGGTCCGGTTCACCACCATGAGCTTTCGGGGGTTGGCGTCGGCGAAATGCTTTGCCGCCAGCGCCCCCGTTTCACCAGCCCCGATGACCAGGACCGGATGCTTCTCAAGACCGTCGAAGATCTTCTGGGCCATCTCCACGGCAGCGTAAGCCACCGAAACGGTGCCCCTGCCGATTTCCGTTTCTGAACGGGAACGCTTGCCCACATGGATGGCCGTGTTGAACAGACGGTTCATGAGAGCACCGGTCGCCCGGTGCTTCTCCGCCGTATCGAAAGCCTCCCGGACCTGTCCGAGGATCTGGGGCTCCCCCACCATGAGGGAATCCACCCCGGCGGCGACCCGGAAGAGATGGCGGATCGTTTCGCGGCCCGTCCAGGAATAGGTATATCTTCCGTTGTTCAGGTGAAGAACCCCCTTGTGGAGATAGACGGCCTCTCGGATGGCGTGGTCCGCCGCCTCTCTGTCCCGGGTCAGTGCATAGAACTCGGTTCGATTGCAGGTGGAAACCACCACCACTTCCGGGAGGATGTCCCTGAGCTCCTTGAGATAGGCGTAGAACGTACCCATCTCGTCAGGGCCCATCTGGACCTCGTCCCGGACCTCGGCCGGAGCCGTCTTGTGGTTCGCACCCAGTACGATGAGATCCATGGACCTACGAGAATTGATGGAACGACGGGAGAACGAGATTCACGGCCAGGGACGTCCCCACCATGAGGAAGAAAGCCATCAGGGAGAGATAAGCGAGCTGCCGGTTCGGCCACTTGAGAAGGAACCGACCTCCCAGGGTTGCTCCATACATCGCCCAGATCACCACCGTGAGAAAGAACTTCGGGTCGGTGTAGAAGTTCCCCTGGAGTTGTCCGGAGCTGGTGAGTCCTTCGGCCCAGACTATCCCCAGGATCCCAGCCAGCGTGAGCCCCACCCAGCCCAGGAGGATGGCTCCCATGTTCAGGCGGGAAAGGGTCTCCAGGCTGGGGAGGCGCCGGAAGATGAGTCCCACTCGATGCTTCTTCAGCTCCCGGTAAAGCAGGATGTACATGATCCCGTAGACCGCCGCCACCGAAAAGGCCACGTATCCCACCAGAGCCGTGGACACATGGGCTCCAAAGAGGGGCGAGCGGAGGATCTCGTCCACCTCCCGGGTGTGAGTGACGAAGGCGCTGGAAAAGACCTGAAAAAAGAGGACCGGTGCCAGAAGGAAGACTCCTGTGGCCTTGTCCTTCCATCGCCACTCCAGGGCCAGATAGACCACTACCATGGCAAACGCCACGAAGGTGAAGCTCTCCCAGGCATTGGCCACCGGCACGTGCTGGAACTCCAGGGTGCTGAGGGTCAGGTAGACCAGGTGGGCCCCTGCCACCCCCACCGTCAGGGGAGTGGCCACTCTCCGAACCCACTCCGGGGATCCCAGAAAGACCAGCAGATATGCGAGGGCCGCCAGGAGGTATCCCAGAGGCAACAGAACGTTCAGGAGCTGCAGTGCGGTCAGCACAAGCTTTCTATTCCCTGATGATTTCGAAGTCGATCCATGGGTCGATAACCTGGTCCGGCGACGTCGGCAGCCTGGTCCGGTCACATCGGCGGCCTGGTCCGGCGACGTCGATAGCCTGATCCGGCAACGTCGGCGGCCTGGTCCGGCGACGTCGGCAGCCTGATCCGGCCCCGGGGGAATCCCTCCTTTCCCCTTCAGGCTTCCCGGCTCCTCTTCAAGCTTGCAAGAGCGAGGCCAGATTCCCCGGTTCAACAGTGAAAAAGATGGCCCTTCACAGGAGCCTCACAGGACCGAAACACCAATGGGAAAAGGGGTATCGAGCCCTGGATGGGTAAATATGACCGAATCGGTGCCGAATTGGAATCGGAGGGGACGAAATTTCCAATCCGGGAAGGGACCCCGGGAGGGGGAGGGGGA
>CAZSDD010000100.1:0-10735 GCA_964605505.1 uncultured Gemmatimonadaceae bacterium
CTGGAAGGGCCGGGCCTGCCTGACTCCTAGAAGGGCCGGGCCTCCCTGAGAAGCCGGAGGAGCGACGGGTCCTGGAGATCTTCCAGGGATTCGCCCTGACAGATGGCCCGCCAGAGGGGAACCTCGGGCTCGTGGGCTTTGCTGAAGACCACCTCCATGAGTGGGATCACCCGGAGGGGGAGAATGCCGCTGCCGGCTCTGCCCGATATCCGGACCACCCACTCTTCTCCTGCTGCGGGATCCTCGACCCTTCTGACCTCCGAATCCTGCTCCTCCGTCTCGTCTTCAGACCCTTCCATGGCCATTCGAACAGGTGTGGGGCGACGATCCTCGGTTCCGCCGTTTTGCGAATCAGCCATTTCTGCGCGACCTCCCCCGAGACTGGTTGAATTATCCACTGCCTGGAAAGTTGCCGCAGACGGGCGGTGACATCAAGCAACGGGGAGCCCCCCGTTTTCTCCCGGATCGCACGGCGGTCCTCCCGGGGCCCCAACCGGGCGGGTCAGACCCCGGCGCAGCCTTGAAGGTCTCCCCCAAACGGGCGGGTCCGACCCCGGCGCAGCCTTGAAGGCATCCCCGGAAAGGAGGTAAGTTCCTCTATTGCCGATCCGGGCCCGTGACCGGCCGATTCGGACCACGTCCTCCCAACCGTCCGGGAAGACCCCCTTTCTCCCCGAGACCATTCATGGAATCTTCTCTGGATCCCATTTTCCGGCCTGAATCCATCGCCGTCATCGGTGCCAGCCGGAACCCCGCCACCATCGGACACCAGATCGTGGACAACCTGGTGAGGCATGGGTTTACCGGAGTCATTTATCCGGTGAACCCCAGGGCCAAAGCCATTCACTCCTTCCCGGCCTATCCCTCCGTTTCCGACATTCCCGGCCCCGTGGACCTGGGCGTGGTGGTGGTACCCAAGGAACTGGTCATCCCGGTGGTGGAGGAGTGTGGAGAGAAAGGGGTAAAGGGGGTCGTGGTCATCTCCGCCGGGTTCAAAGAGGTGGGAGGCCAGGGAATCCGGCTGGAAGAGGAGTTGCTGGAGACGGTCCGCAGCCATGGAATGCGTTTGGTAGGCCCCAACTGCATGGGAGTCATGAATACCGGAGCGGAGGTGAGCATGAATGCCACCTTCGCCCCGTCCATGCCTCCCCGGGGCGCCACCAGCTTCATGAGCCAGTCCGGGGCCATGGGCGTCACCATCCTGGACTACGCCTCCGAATACGGTGTCGGCATCAACCAGTTCATCTCCGTGGGAAACAAGCCCGACGTCAGCGGTAACGACCTGATCGAGTACTGGGAAGACGACCCCGGCACCCGGGTCATCCTCATGTACCTGGAGAGCTTCGGGAATCCCAGGCACTTCACCGCCATCGCCCGAAGGGTGTCGCGAAAGAAGCCCATCGCAGTGGTGAAATCCGGTCGGAGCCGGGCCGGCGCCCTGGCCGCCTCTTCCCATACCGGAGCCCTGGCCGGGACCGATCTGGCCATCGACGCCCTCCTGTCACAGTGTGGGGTCCTCCGGGCCAACTCCATCGAAGAGCTCTTCGACATGGCCATGGCCCTGGAGAGTCTACCCCTTCCTGCGGGAAACAAGGTGGCCATCGTCACCAATGCCGGAGGGCCAGGAATCATCATCGCCGATGCCTGCGAATACCTGGGGCTGGAGGTGGTGGAACTGTCCGGGGACACGCAGGGCCGTCTCAGAGGAGTGTTTCCGGCGGAAGCGTCGGTGCGAAATCCAGTGGACATGATCGCTTCGGCCACCGGCGAGAGCTATAAAATCGCCCTCCAGATGGTCCTGGACGATCCCGGGGTGGATGCGGCCATCGCCGCTTTTGTACCCCCCCTGGGCATTCGCCAGACGGACGTGGCTGCCAGCATCGTCTCTGCTGCGGCCACCCGGGCCGACAAGCCGGTCCTGGCCGTGCTCATGGGTCGTGAGGGCCTTCCCCAGGGCCGGGCGGAGTTGAAGGAGGCGGGGATCCCGGGATATATCTTCCCCGAGTCTGCAGCCCGGGCCCTTTCGGCCATGCACCGTTACGCCGAGTGGAGAAACCGTCCCGACGAGAAGCCTCAGCGTTTTTCCGTGGACGGCCGGCAGGTGGAAGGGATCCTGGACCGGGTCCAGGGAGGGGGAAGGAAACAGCTTACCGAGGTGGAAGCCTTGAAGATCTTTCAGGCGTATGGGATTCCCACCATTCCCCACCGTGTCGCCCACTCCGAGGAAGCAGCCCTGGAAGCGGCCCGCGAGCTGGGATATCCCGTCGTGTTGAAGATCCTCTCCAGTGACGTGGTTCACAAATCCGACTCCGGTGGTGTTCGGGTGGATCTCCGCTCGGCGGAGGAGGTGGCCGAAGCCTACCGATCCATTCTCCGGTCCGTTCGGGAGGCCTTTCCCGAAGCCCGGATGGAGGGCGTCCTGGTGGAGCGTTATCTCCAGGGAGGTCGGGAAGTCATCGTGGGGATGTCCACGGATCCCAGCTTCGGACCCGTCCTCATGTTCGGGTTGGGAGGCGTCTACGTAGAGGCATTGAAGGACGTGTCCTTCCGCGTCCAGCCCGTCACCCGATTCGATGCCGAGGAGATGATCCGGGGCATTCGGTCGTTTCCTCTTCTGGAAGGTGTTCGAGGAGAAGCGGGCGCGGACCTGGATACCCTGGTCGAAGTCATCCAGCGGGTCTCCCAACTCGTGGGAGACCACGACCGGATTCTGGAACTCGATCTGAATCCATTCCTTTCCTTTCCGGAGGGGGGGATGGCCGTTGATGCCAGGGTCACCATCGCTTGAGAAGAATCCGTTTACCCCCGTGGAGCAGGCCGGTAGATTGTATCAGTGTTCCCCACTGGTCCGGGATGGCTGAATGACTCCGGAGGCGAAAGACAAGAGAAGGGCCTTGCGGGAGTTCTCCCAACTCCTCCGAATTCAGGAGCGCTTGCTGAGCATGCTCCAGGACGTTCTGGACGAGCTGGGAGCCCCTACAACGCTGGCCCTCCTGCGGGAGCTCCGGAAACGGACCGGAAGCAAGGCCACCGAGAGCTTCGGGCGGGTCACTTCCTCGGTGGAGGGGGCCTTCCGGGATCTGAAGCTTTTCGAATCGGAGATCCAGCGGGAGATCCTTGCGGATCCCAGCGAGATCTGTATCGAAGGAGTCTCCAACCTGCCTGCTCCCCTGGCCCGGTTCCTGGCGGAACGATCCCAGAATCCCCATTTCTCCTACGAGGTGCGCCAGGACCCGGTTCGAGGTTGGATCATATCCTGGAAGGAATACACCACCCAGGGGTTTGTCCGGGGATTCGGACAATTTTACGAACGTCCCTATGCCTGGTTGGAGGACTGAGAGCCATCCCATCCTGTGCAGGAAAGGGCCATCCCATCCTGTGCAGGAAAGGGCCATCCCATCCCATGCGGGAAAGGGCCATCCCATCCCATGCGGGAGAGGGCCATTCCATCCTATGCGGGAAAGGGCCTGCCGGACCTGAGGAACTCCACCGTATCCTCCCCATAGAAAGTCCCGATGTACTTGGCCTGAATGGGGGTGAGTCTTCGGACGGCCCAGACCAGCTGGACATGGTTGGGCTCCTTCGGATCCGTCCTGAGCCGCATCCCCACTTCATCCGGCAGGTGGTTCCCTTTACGGTTGTTACAGGGGGAGCAGCTGGTGACCACATTGTCCCAGCTGTTTCCGCCGCCCCGGGAAATGGGGAGGATGTGGTCCCGGGTGAGAAACTGGCGCCCCCGGAGATCATTTCGATGCCGGCCGCAGTACTGGCAGGCGTAGCCGTCCCTGGCGAAGAGGAAGGTGTTGGTAACCTGCCGGCGGAACCGCCGGGGAACATGGACGAACCGCACCAGGCGGATGACCTGGGGGCAGGGCACCTCTTCCCGCTCCGACCGGAAGGCTCGATCCCCATCCACCTCGAGAATCTCGGCCTTCTGCTCCAGGACCAGACGCACCGCCCGCCGGGCAGGCACGATCGTGAGGGGCTCATAGGAAGCGTTCAGCGCCAGGCACCCCATGCCGAAGATCGGACTCCTTTCCATCCGGAAGCCTCGGTGCCGGGCCTCCGCAGAAATCCCCGTCGTGATCGGACCCCCGCAGGCCCTCTTCAAGTGGAGATATTATTTCGGACCGGGCCCCGAGGCAATGCTCCTCTGTACCGTTCCGGAAACGGACCCCTGGCGGGTGGCCCACGAGTCTTTGTGCCCCGGCTTCCCGCCTCCCCCAACCCATAGGGCCGTGTTCAGAGAAGCGCCACCGGATCCCGGTCAATGGCCATCCGCACGTCCCTTCCCCGGGGCGTGAATCCGTCCCGGAAGGCGGCCAGGACCGAACCCAGCGCCCCGGCGGATGGAGAGCGGAGGAGGAAGTGCCACCGCCATCTACCATGAAGCTTCTCGATGGGAGCCGGGGCCGGGCCCACAAGATCCACGCTCCCCTCCCCCCGTCCCAATCGAGCTCGGAGCCAGGCGGCTCCACGTTCGGCTTCCCGGGCGACCTCTCGAGGTTCGGGACTGCTGAAGACTACCTTTGCCAGCCGCACATGGGGAGGATATGAGGGAGAGGTTCGCTCCGACAGCTCCCGCTCGGCGAAAGCCACGAAGTCGTGGGTGAGGGCCGCCCGGACCGAGTAGTGATCCGGAAGAGAAGTCTGGACCACGACCTCCCCTCCCAGAGCACCACGACCCGTCCGTCCAGCCACCTGACTGAGGAGCTGAAAGGTCCGCTCGCTGGCCCGGAAGTCCGGCAGGTGCATGCCCACGTCGGCATTGACCACTCCCACCAGGGTTACCCGGGGAAAGTCCAGCCCCTTGGCGATCATCTGGGTTCCCAGGAGGATGTCCACTTCTCCCCGTTCGAATCGCCCCAGGATCTCGTGATGGGACCATTTACCGGAGGTGGTATCCACATCCATACGGGCGATGCGGGCCCCGGGAAACGTCTCGGATACCACCGTCTCCACCTGCTCCGTCCCGAGCCCCCGGAAGCTCAGGTCATCACCGCCGCACCGGTCACACCGGGAGGGGGAAGGCTCCTCGTGCCGGCAATAGTGGCAGAGGAGCCGATTCGTGACCCGGTGGAAGGTAAGAGACACGGAACAGTCCGGGCAGCGCCAGACCTCTCCACACTCCCGGCACTGGACGAAATTCGAAAACCCCCGTCGGTTCAGGAGCAGGATCACCTGCTCCCGCCTGAGAAGCCGCTCACGGATCCCCTCCACAAGCCGGGCTGAGAGAATCCCGGCCCCGGTCTCTCCCGCGGGTTTCCTCCCCTCACCGGGAACACTGCCGGGCCCCTCTCCCGTCCTCCCTCCCTTCCATACTTCTTTCAGGTCCACCACCTCCACCGGGGGGAGCGCCCCCCCTCCCACCCGGTCCGGCAGGGAGAGGAGAGCGAATTTTCCGGTCCGGGCATTCTGCCAACTCTCCAGGGAGGGAGTGGCACTCCCGAGAAGGCAGAGGGCCCCGGCACCCTTGGCTCGGACCACAGCCAGGTCCCGGGCGTGATATCGGGGCCCCTCGGACTGCTTGTAGCTTCCGTCGTGCTCCTCGTCCACCACCACCGCCCCCAGACTCGCCACCGGTGCGAATATGGCGGATCGGGCGCCGACGGCGATCCTTCTCTCCCCGCTCCGCAGTTGTCGCCAGGCGTCGTAGCGTTCCCCGTCGGAGAGGGCCGAGTGCAGAACCGCCACCTGGTCACCGAAGTGGGCCCTGAAACGAGAGACCGTCTGAGGCGTCAACGAGATTTCCGGGACCAGGACGATGGCTCCCTGATCCCGGTTCCGCACCACTTCCTTCAGGAGCTCGATGTAGACCAGGGTCTTTCCGGAGCCGGTGACACCATGGAGGAGGGTAGCCGGAGGGGACCCGTCCTCCAGAGTCCGAAAAAGGGCCCTCAGAACCGCCTGTTGCTGCCGGGTGGGAACCAGGGGCTTCGGCGGGGGGGGAGGGAGATCCTTGAACGGGTCCCGGAGGACCTCCCGGGAGAAGACTTCCACGATCCCCTTTTCTTCGAGTCCCGCAACGACGGAGCGGCTGAACCCACCGTGTTCCGCCAGGTGGGTCAGCTCCATGGAGCCCCCGGCGCTCTCCAGAAGCTCATACGCCTCCCGCTGCCTGTGGGCCCGACGAAAGTGCTCGTCCCGCTCCCCCAGGCTGTGGAGCCATCGGGCGATGCGGACCACACGCCGGGTCTGGACCGGAGGATCCCTCGGGGGAACCGTTTCGTGTCGGAGAAACCCCTTGGACGCAAGACTCCGGATCTCAGGCCAGATGGAGCCCATTCCCAGGCCTTTCCTCAGTGCCCGGACCCTCCTGGGAGCGCCGATCCCGGCCAGGGCACCCAGGAGCTTCTCCTCCCGGGAACTCAGCCCCGGTGCGGGATCCCGAAGAAGCGTGAGGTAATCTCTGGAGGCATCGATGAGGACCGAGGGGATCGCGCCCCGGAGGACCATGCCCAGAGGAGCCAGATAGTAATCGGACATCCATCGGGCCAGAGCCATGATCTCCGGCGTCAATGAGGGCTCGTCCTCCAGGATGTCCAGGATGGACCGGATTCGCTGGATCCCTTCACCGGATCCCGGCCCCAGGCTCCATCCGATCCGCTCCTCTCTTCGGAAGGGAACGAGAACACGGGTGCCCGGCGCCGGAGGAGGACCATTCAGGGCGTAGGTGAAGGTTTGGTTCACCGGAAGGGGAAGAGCCACCTCCAGGAGGTGTTCGCCGCTCTTCATGAACGGTTACCCATGGGCTCGAAGCGTAGGTCGATCATCCGAATCCGGAAACAACGGCCCTCCGGCACCGAAGACGGGAAGCGTCAGTAGGAACGGCCCTGGTCAGCGGGGCCGAAGAGGGGGAGGCCGGATGTCCGGGGGTCCTCGGTTTCCGACTGCTTCCAATCCTCCGGTCCTTCGTCCTGTTCGTGATCTTGCTCGTGTGGCCTCTCCCGGGCCGAGTCCTCGGATGAGACAGCCTCCGAGGGGTTTTCCGGAGCTGATTTTTCCCGGGGTCTCTCCGGCACCCACCTCTTCGCGGGCCTGCGGCTCCGGAGCGGCGGCTTTGATTCCCCTGACCAGGCTCAACCCAAGGAGCCGCTCACGGGTGAGAAGGCGGTGGACCTCCGCCTCCCTCTGGAAGACGGTCCGAACACCCCTCCAACCCCACTTTCGCCAGGCTCTCCTGAGAATGCTCAGCTTCTCCCCCAGGCTGAAGAGCTCGGCGAAGTCGGGGAAAGGCTTCCTGGCCGTTCTTCGGAAGGCCGTTTCCTCCGTCCAATCCTCGATGTGGAGCTTTTCAACCCCTGCGCCCATGAGAAGGCGACGGAGCTCGACCATCATGAGCGGCCTGGCTCCGAGATGATCCGCCAGGATCTGCCTCCTGGATTCCTCCACCGGAGCTTTCCACACCAACTGCACCAGGATCACCTGCCCACCGGGCCGGACAACGCGTGCCAGCTCTCCCACCGCTATCCCCGGATCCACCGAAGCCGCCAGAGCGAGCTCCCCCACCACCACATCGAAAGTTGCGTCCCTGAAGGGCAGGTCCCCCGGCGAGGCTTCCTGAAAGCTCAAATCGGGTCCCAGCTCTTGATCCCTGGCATGGGCTTCGGCGTCGGCCACCAACTTCGGATCCGACTCCACACCGGTACCGTGGACTCCGTACTCCCGAACGAAGTACTCCAGGGGAATCCCTCTGCCGGAAGCCACGCTCAGGACCTCTTTCTCCGGACCCAGGTCGGTGAGGAGGGCAACCTGGCGGTAGAGGTCTTCCCCCCCGGGCGGAAAGAGACGTCGTGAGCTCAGCCGCACCAGGTCCAACATGGAAGGGGACCGGCGGCCGGTCCCCTTCTCCCCCCTTGAGGATGAGGCGCCGGAAGAAGTCAGAAGGTGACCTCCTCCGACCGCTTCAACTCTTCCAGGGCCTCCTGAAGGGCCGACTCATCCTCCGAGGAGAGGTCTTCCGGGGTCTCTTCGTCCTCTTGCCGTCGGGCCCGGAAATGCTGGAGGACCAGCGCCACGATGATGATACCACCCACGAGAGCGAGGGGCGGCATGAGCCACGCCCAGAGGCCGCTCCCCCTGGCCTGGGGCACGGCCCTGTACTCATCACCGTGGTTGGCCAGCATCCAGTCCACCAGAGAGTCCGCGGAGGCGCCTTCCCACGCCAGCATCTGGAGAGAATCCCGGAGGAGCTTCGCCTGGGGAGAAGGACAGGTTTCCAGCATCATCCCGGGACAGTACGGAGAGCGAAGGCGATCAATGGCGGCCTCTCCATCAGGATGAGACTGCACCGGCTCGTCCAACCTGGGGACCTGCTGGCCCAGAACCGGCCCCACCGGGAAGAGAAGGAAAAAGCCCAACAGCACAATTTGCCAACGAAGTCTCATGGTCCTGGTCTGCTCCGTTCTTCACACCACTCCCGGAGCCGGAGGATTTCCCCGGCCCGCCTCAACGAACAATCTACCCCGAAATCCGGGAAAAGGGCCAACCTGCTCATTCCGCCGGCGACTCCAGGCCCGCCAGGGCCCGGATCACCGCCACGGATCCCGTCCCTACCCTCTCGGGGACATAGCCTCCTTCCATGGCGGCCACTACCCGGCCCCCAGCCGTTTCGTCGGCGAGCGCCATGACTTCCCGGGTGAAATCGAAGAGGTCTTCCGGCTCGACCTCCTGCCCCCCCAGGGGATCCCCAGCCAGGACGTCGAACCCCGAGGAGATGAAGACGAAATCCGGGCAAAACCGGTCCTTGACTTCCCGGAAGGCCTCGGCAAATCGATCCCTGTAGATCTCCCGTGGGGTTCCCGGAGGAAGGGGGACGTTCATGTTCGTCCCCTTCCCTCTACCTGCGCCGATTTCCTGAGCAAGCCCCGTGCCCGGGAAATGGGGAAACTGATGCAGAGAGAGGTAGAAGACGTCGGGATCCTGGTAGAAGGTCTGCTGGGTCCCGTTGCCGTGATGAACGTCCCAGTCCACGATGAGGATCCGCTTTCCGATCCCCCGGTCCTGCACGTACCGGACTCCCACTGCCACATGGTTGAAGATGCAAAACCCCAGGGTCTTCTCCGGGGTGGCGTGGTGGCCTGGAGGCCGGGAAGCCACGAAAGCGTTCCGAACGTGGCCCCGTGCAATGGCGTCCACGGCCGAAAGAACGGCCCCGGTGCTTCCGACGGCAGCGTCCCAGGAGGCCGGGGAAATGAGTGTATCGGCATCCAAAGGAACGGCTCGCTCCTCCTCCATGGCCTTTTCCGCGGCCATCTCCACCCGATCCAGGTGCTCCTGGATGTGGACCCGTAGAAGCTCCTTCTCCGTCGCCGCCCTGGCCTCCACCTGGACCACCTTCTCGTGAAGGGCCAGCATATCCTTGCTCACCGCCGAAGCCAGGGCCCGGAGGCGTCCCTGGTGATCCGGGTGGCCCCAGCCCGGGTCGTGGAGAGATGCAGCAGGGTGCAGAAGGAAGCCCGTGGGCAGGCGGGTGGCCTCATTGGTTCCTTTGATTTCGGACATGGCGGGTCCTGTGGATTCAGTTCCGGTCAGGCTCGGGGCTCGGCCCTGAGCTCCGCATCCGTTTCCTGGCCTTCCCTCCCGGCCTCCCGGACGTCTGCGATGCGATCCTGGATGGTCCGGACGCGATGGATCCGACTCCGAAGCGCGATGAGGGCGTCGCAAGCGGCGCTGGCGGCGGACATGGTGGTAAGATAGGGAATGTTGTGGGTGATGGCGGCCCGGCGCATGGCGTAGTCGTCGTATTGGGACTTCTTGCCGAGGGGAGTATTGATGAGGAGTCCCACCTCCCCCGAAACGATCCCATCCACGATGTGAGGCCGGCCTTCTCCCACCTTGAAGATCCGTCGGCTGGGAATCCCGAGACGAGACAGGTATTCATGGGTGCCCCGGGTAGCCAGGATCTCGTAACCCAGGTCGTGGAACCGGCGGATGATAGGGGTCACGGTGGCCTTGTCCCTGTCGTTCACACTCACCACCAGCGTCCCCCCACGAAGCGGCACAGCGTTCCCGGAGGCCTTGGATGCTTTGGCGAAAGCCATTCCGAAAGAGTCGTCTATTCCCATAACCTCCCCGGTGGAGCGCATCTCCGGACCCAGAAGCGTATCCACTTCGAAGCGGTTGAAGGGAAAGACGGCTTCCTTCACCGCCACCCCGGGCACCCTCGGCTCCGCCGGCACATTCAGCTCCGCCAGCCTCTCTCCGGCCATGACCCTGGCGGCCAACCGGGCCAGGGGCACGCCGGTGGCCTTGCTCACGAAAGGGATCGTCCGGGAAGCCCGGGGGTTCACCTCCAGGACGTAGACCTGCCCGTCCCGGATGGCGTACTGAACGTTCATGAGCCCCACCACCCCCAACTCCAGGGCGAACCTCCGGGTGATCTCCCGCATAACCCCCATCTCCTCCTCTCCCAGGAGATAGGGCGGGAGGACGCAGGCCGAATCCCCGGAGTGGACGCCGGCATCTTCGATGTGCTGCATGATGCCCCCGATGACCACATCCTGTCCGTCGCAGAGGGCATCCACGTCAGCCTCGAAGGCGTCCTCGAGGAAGCGATCGATGAGGACGGGATGATCAGGCGAAGCCCGAACGGCCCGGTCGAAATGTCGGCGGCGTCGAATTCCTTGGTGATGCGCGGCGCGGCGGTGGCCCCGCCCGCATCGACGATGCGCATGATCTGCAGGTCGGCGGCATAAGGGGCAAGGCGCGCCCAGAGACCGGCCTGGTGGAGCAA
>CAZSDD010000101.1:0-6325 GCA_964605505.1 uncultured Gemmatimonadaceae bacterium
TCCCGGGGCCTGCGCAAAAGCGCCACGTCCTTCGCCGGGATCTCGCAGGACCATCCCCGGGTCTCCGCCACGTGGCGGAAGGTGGCTTCCCTGAAGAAGACGACGTGGGTGGGATCCCGCCGGTAGTGCCAGTCCTGGAAGGCCTCGTCACGGGTCTGGAAGCAGGTCATGACGGCCAGCCAGCCTCCGGGCCGGACCAGGCCGGTGAGCCGGTCCAGTTCCTCCGCCGGCCGGTGGAAGTGCTCGATGGCCTCGGTGCAGGTGACGAAGTCGTATCGGTGCTCCAGGGCCGCGGCATCGGGGTGGAAGAAGGGGTCGTAGAGAGCCACCCGGTGGCCGGCTTCCCGGAGGATGGCGGCCAGAGCCGGGCCCGGCCCGCAGCCGTAGTCCAGGCCGCTGGAACCCGGGGGGAGCCTCTCCAGAAGGGGATGGGCCAGCTTCGACAGAAACCGGCGATAGCCCGGGTCGTCGGGGTCGTTTTCGTGAAGGAGGTAGTGGGCGCGCTCGTCGGCCGGGGAAGGGCGGCGGCCGGCATCCAGGAAGCGGGCCTGGCAGGTGGGGCACCGCCGGTACTCCCGGCCCGAAACCGCCATGAACGGCAGGCTGCCGGGGGACCGGCAGACGGGACAGAGGTCATCCACACCGGGCGTCATCCACCTTCCGTCAGGTCCCGGGACTCCACGATCTCCACGCCGGCCTCCTCCAGCTCCCGGTGCACCCGGTCGTCGGAGTCCGGGTCCACGGAGCGGGTCAGGTCCCACAGGACGGTGGTGCGGAAGCCCGCCCGGACGGCGTCTTCCGCGCTCCACTTCACGCAGAAGTCCCGGGCCAGGCCGCACAGGACCACCCTCTCCACGCCCCGCTCCCGGAGATAGCCTTCCAGGCCGGTGGAAGGCCGCTCGCCCCGGGGATCCCAGTTGTTCCGGAACGCGCTGTAGGAGTCGACGTCGGCCTCCGTCGCCTTGCGGATGATGGCGGAGACCTTCTCCCAGGGAAGCCCCGGGTGCAGCTCGGCGCCCCGGGAGCCCTGGACGCAGTGGTCCGGCCAGAGGATCTGGTCGTGGCCGTGGAGCTGGATGACATCCATGGGCTCCCTGCCGTCGTGGCTGCTGGCGAAGGAGACGTGCCCCGGGGGGTGCCAGTCCTGGGTGGCCACGTAGAGGCCGAAGGGGTCCCGCTCCACCAGTCGCTGGATGGGCTCCAGGATCTCGTTCCCCCTCTCCACCGCCAGGGCGCCTCCGGGAAGGAAGTCCGGCTGGATGTCCGTCAGAAGAAGGACCGTGCGTTCCGGATCAACTTTGCTCTTATGAATCATGAAGATCTCCCTTTCGATCCCGGGCCCACCGCTCCACTTCTCCCTGGAGCTCCCGGAGCCCCGGGCTCACCTGCACCGGGTAGGGCGGGTCGGCCTGTGTGTTCCGGCGGAGCCGCTCCGGGAGGGCGCGGATCCGGGCCGCCGCGTATTCCCGGGCATCGTCCAGGGAAACCCGGCCCGCCGCCAGACGCCGGCCGTCCCGCATGACTTCCTGCATGAGGGGCCGACCGGGGCGGTCCTCGTCGGCCCGGGCGATGGTGTCCCCCACCGCCTCGCCGTCTCCCTCTTCCCGGAAGATCTGCTTGGGGCCCGGGAGAATGGGTTTTCCCGGGGAGAGCTTGAGGCGGCCCCGGCCCCCGTATCCCGTCAGCTTGTAGGCCACGTCCAGGGCCGGGGCGTCGGAGGCCACACCCATCCCGGTGCCGACGCCGAACCCGTCGATGGGCGCCCCGTCGGAAAGGAGCCTCTGGATCTTGTGCTCGTCCAACCCCCCGCTGGCGAAGATCTCCACCTCCTCCAGGCCCGCCTCGTCCAGGATCGTCCTGGCCCCCACCGCCAGCTCCCCCAGGTCCCCGGAGTCCAGGCGCACCCCGCGCACCCCGAAGTCCTCCCCCATCTCCTCCGCCAGCCGGACCACGTTCCGGACACCCTCCAGGGTGTCGTAGGTGTCCACCAGGAGAATGGTCTCGGGGTACAGACGGGTGAAGGCCCGGAACGCTGAGCTCTCCGAGTCGTGGGCCTGGATGTAGCTGTGGGCCATGGTCCCCGTCACCGGCACGCCGTAGACGCGGCCCGCCAGGACGTTGCTGGTGGCCGCCACCCCTGCGATGTGAAAGGCCCGGGCCGACTTGATGCCGGCGTCGGTGCCGTGCATCCGCCGGAGCCCGAAGTCCACCACGGGACGGTCCCCCGCCGCCAGGACCACCCGCACGGCCTTGGACGCCAGGACCGTCTGGAGGTGGACCTGGTTCATGAGGTAGGTCTCCACGAGTTGGGCTTCGGGAAGGGGGGCCGTCACCTCCAGGATGGGCTCGTCGGGAAAGAGGGGCGTTCCCTCCGGAACGGCCCGGACCTGTCCGGTAAAGCGGAGCCGCCCCAGCCATTCGGTGAACTCCCCGTCGAACTCGGGCCGACCGGCCAGGTATTCCAGGGAGTCCGGCTGGAACCGGAGCTCCTCCAGGTAGGTCAGGGCGTCGTCCAGGCCGCAGGCCAGGAGGAAGTTCCGGTCTTTCGGCAGCCTGCGGACGAAGAGCGAGAAGACGGCGTCGTCGAACATCTCCTCCCGCCAGTACGCCTGCAGCATGGTCAACTGGTACTGGTCCACCAGGAGGGAGAGATCATCCCCGGAAGCCGGGGCCCGGGATCGGGTTTCGCCCATCAGACCACCTCTTTCACCCTTTCGTCGCCCACAAGACCATCTCCATGACCCTCGCGTCCGCCGTCCGGCTACATCTTGCCTGCAAGCCAGCCACTTGCCTGGGGCAGGCGATGCCGAACTGCTTGCCTCGGGATCGCGGGCATCCTCTCGTCGCCCACGAGACTACCTCCAGGACCCGCCCGCCCGCCGTCAGACCACCTCTGATTGCGTAATTGCGGCCCCTCCGCCCCTGCCGATGGTTACAGATCGCCCGGGAGGGTGTTCCTTCGGCGGCCCTGCGGCCTCGCCCCAACCGTGGTCCCGTGGCGCTCCCCGGTCCCCCTGTCCCGTCCGGGTGCCCTGTTCCGTCCGGGTGCCCTGTTCCGTCCGGGTGCCCTGTTCCGTCCTGTCCCCCTGTCCCGTCCCGGGGCCCCGCCCCCGACAATTGCGTAACCCCCGTCCATGGAGGTCCGGGCCGGGAACCGCTATACTGGTTGCACAGCATCGCCGGCCCTCTGCCGGCACCTGACGTGCGCGAGGGACTCGGGTTCGGCCCGGGACCCTCTTTTTTTGCGCGTCTTCTGCTCGTCCTTCACGCCCCTTTGCGCGTGCACCCGGCCGGCGGGAAGCCGGCACAATGAAACAGAAACGAGTTGGAATGACCGATACCATGACCAGGACGGCCCCCGCGGGCGCCGTCTCCCCGCAGACCACATCCTCCTTCGCCGCCCTCGGCCTCAACGAGGGACTGCTCCGTGCCGTGGAAGGCATGGGGTTCACCAGCCCCACGCCCGTCCAGGAGCAGGCCATCCCCCTGGCCCTCCAGGGCAGGGACGTGCTGGCCTCCGCCATGACGGGGAGCGGAAAGACGGCGGCGTTCCTGCTGCCCATTCTCCAGCGCCTCCAGGGCAAGCCCCGGGGCACCACCCGGGCCCTGATCCTCACCCCCACCCGGGAGCTGGCGGCCCAGATCGTGGAGCACCTGGAGGGGTTGGCCAGGGGCACCGGCGTCCGGGGAGCCGTGGTCTACGGGGGCGTGGGCATGGAGCCCCAGATAAAGGCTTTCCGCCAGGGCGTGGACGTCCTGGTGGCCACCCCGGGCCGGCTCCTGGACCACTTCCAGTACGATTACGCCCGCCTGGCGGGGCTGGAGGTCCTGGTCCTGGACGAAGCGGACCGCATGCTGGACATGGGGTTCCTGCCGGACATCCGGCGGGTCCTACGTCATCTTCCCAACGGGCCCCGGCAGACCCTCTTCTTCTCCGCCACCATGCCGGCGCCCATCGCGGCCCTTTCCCGGGAGATGCTCAGCTCGCCGGACACCGTGCGGGTGCAGAAGAAGCACGCCCCGGCCACCGGCATCGCCCAGGCCCTCTACCCCGTCCCGGCGGAGCTCAAGCCGGCCCTCCTGGTGGAGCTCATCCGCAGGGGCGAGATCGACAGCGTCATCGCCTTCTGCCGCACCAAGCACCGGGCCAACCGGCTGGCCAAGAAGCTGGAGAAGCAGGGGATCGCGGTGGCCCGGATCCACGGCAACCGCAGTCAGAAGCAGCGCACCGAAGCCCTGGCGGGATTCAGGGACGGCCGCTACCAGGTCCTGGCCGCCACCGACATCGTGGCCCGGGGCATCGACGTGGAGGAGCTGGGGCACGTGGTGAACATCGACGTGCCGGCGGCGCCGGACGACTACATCCACCGGGTGGGGCGCACCGCCCGGGCCGAGGCCACCGGCGAGGCGTACACCTTTGTCTCCCCCGCCGAGGAGTCGGACGTCCGGGCCATCGAGAGGGCCCTGGGCAAGACCCTGGAGCGCAGGACGGTGGAAGGGTTCGATTACCACGCCCGGGCCGACGAGCGCTTCGAGGTGCCCATCGGGGAGCGGATCGCCGAGATCCGGGCCCGGAAGGCGGAGGAGCGGAGCCGATCCCGTGCGAAGGCCCAGCGAAAGGAGCAGGGTGGATCGGGGCCGGGGGCTGCTTCCAGTGGAAGCGGTTGGCCCGGATCGAAGAGGAACGCAGCTCCGTCATCGGGTGGAAACGGCGGAAACGGGGGTCCGCGGTCGAAGGGCAACGGCGCCCCGCGGTCGAAGGGGAACGGCGGCCCGTCATCGGGTGGAAACGGCGGAAACGGGGGTTCGCGGTCGAAGGGCAGCGGCGCTCCGGCCCGGGGTCAGGGATTTACCCGGGTGAGGGGAAGCTCCAGGAGCAGGTGACCCCGGAGACCGAACACCAGGGCATGGGTCCGCTCCGGGTCCATGCCCGGGTTCTGCACCCATTGCAGGTCCGGCTGGATCACCAGGAAGTCGCCCAGCTGAGCCCGATAGGTCAGCTCCACCACCGTCTCGCTCTTCTCTCTGGGGGTTCCGGCTTCCCGCTGGGCCCGGAGGTAGGGAGAGCCGTTCCGGGCGTGGGCCACGCCCAGGCCCACGGCGTCGTCGGGCCGGCACGGCAGGGGGCCGCCGTAGGCCAGGCCGCCGCCCATGAAGAGGTCCAGCTGATTGGCGTCTTCCGCCGCCGTTCCCACCCTGGCGAAGGCCGTGAGGGTCCCCGTCCCGTCGGGCCTGGCGCGCAGTAGCTTCTCTCCCAGAAGGTAGGCGCCCCAGCTGCGGCAGGGGGACGCCTCCGGGTCCATGGAGGGGAGCCTCCGGGTGTAGGCCCATCCGCCCACGGCCACCTTGGCGCTCACCTCTTCCAGGAACCGGCCCCGGCCCGCTTGCCGCCTGCGTTGCCCGAATCGGGGCGGCTCGAGGCTCCCGGCCCGCCTCCCCCTCCCCGGCTGTTCACGCCTCCATGCCCCTCCTGCAGGATCGGAGCGGAAGGGGGATGTCCAATCCGGGATGGAGCGGGCATACCCGGCTTCGAAGGATACCAGCGCCCCGTCGTCCAGCCCGAGATCGAGGCGACGGCTACCGGAGCCTTCGGGGACGGCGTCGCTGGCCCCCAGGAGGGCGTAGAAGGAGGGGGTGACCTGGGCCCTGATCCGGGCTGCCAGCCCGGTGCTGGGGTAGGTGGAGGGCCCGGCTCTTCCGCTGAGGCCGTACTCGGGGCCGAACCCGAAGGAGCCATTCAGGAAGTCGCCGGCTCCGGGGACCACGTCGAACTCCGAGTTCAGGTCGTAGATGCCAGCCAGGACGGAGAGTCCCGGCCGCAGGATCTGCCGCTGGATCCAGACTTCGTAGAGCCGCCACCCGTCCGGCGCCTCCAGGTTGCTGACCCCTTGCAGGTCTCCGACCCGGGAGCTCACGGACTCGCCGTGGCTGGACTGGACCTGGACCCGGAGCTGGGTCCGCCTGAAGCCCGGGAGGGCATCCAGGTGCAGGTGGAGGAGGAGGTCCAGGTTGCCCAGGGCCGCCGGGTCCCCGTCGACGCCCCCCCGCACAGCCTTGAAGGCGTCGGCGGCGTAGCCCACCGCCGCCTGGCTGGCGGGCGGCTCGCTCCACGACATCCCCCTCCCCGGCCCTCTCCCCTGCTGGGCCGGGAGGCCGCCGGCCAGCAGGGCCAGCGTGGCTATCGCCAGGGCCACCGCCGAAGTGAGACGTCGCGGGGCGGGCGGGACAGAAGTCACATAACGCATGAAGGGAAGTCTCTGGCCCGTTTCCGGGGGGCGCAAGGGCGGGTGCCCCGGGCCGGGGCGGGTTTCCGCGGGCATTCCCG
>CAZSDD010000101.1:6425-8269 GCA_964605505.1 uncultured Gemmatimonadaceae bacterium
CCGTCGCCGGCGTTCGCGCCACCGGTGTTCCCGGGAAGCATTCCCGGCACCGGTGTCCCCGGCACACGGATTCGGACGGCCGCCGGTGCCCGCGGCACACGGGCCCGGACGGTATGGCCAGACCCGGCCCGCCTCTCTTGCCAGAAAGGCCGGTGGCGCCCTACCCTAACCTGTCCCCTCACCTCGGCTGATTGAGGGGACGATTCGTTCCGGCGCCGGATCGATGGCCCTGGCTCATCCCCCCGGTAGGAGATGACGTGCCAAGCCGCGCGGCGGTTCCGATCATACCAAATCTCCGAGAGGATCTCCATGTCTACCTCTGAGCGGACTGATGCCGGGTCCGGGGCCAAGAAACCATCCCTCCTCCAGAACTGGGTCTCCCTCATCGGGATCATCCTGGCCGCCAGCAGCTTCTTCTCGGTGCTGGCTCTCATCGCGCTGGATGTGAGCCAGGGCTTTCCGAATCCCTACATCGGAATCCTCACCTACATGGTGGCCCCGGGCTTTCTGATTCTCGGCCTGGTCCTCATGGCGGCGGGGGCCCTGCTGGAGCGCCGGCGCCGGCGCCGCGTGGCCGACGGCGAGATCCCGGAGCATCCGGTCCTGGACCTGAACGTGGAGCGGCACCGGAGGACCTTCGTGATCGTGGCCATCGTCACCTTCCTGTTCTTCCTGGTTTCCGCGGTGGGAAGCTACCGGACCTACCACTTCACCGAGTCGGTGGAGTTCTGCGGCCAGACGTGCCACTCGGTCATGAACCCGGAATTCACGGCGTATCAGGGGTCTCCCCACGCCCGGGTGGACTGCGTCCAGTGCCACATCGGTCCCGGCGCGGATTGGTTCGTCAAGTCCAAGCTCTCCGGCGCCTACCAGGTCTACGCCACCCTGGCCAACGTCTATCCCCGTCCCATACCCACACCCATCGAGAACCTGCGTCCGGCCCAGGAGACCTGTGAGCAGTGCCACTGGCCCCGGAAGTTCTTCGGGAACGTGGAGCGGGCCAACGAGCACTTCTTCTCGAATGAAGAGAACACTCCCTGGACCATCCGGCTTCTCATGAAGATCGGCGGTGGGGACCCGGAGTTCGGCAGGGCGGAGGGCATCCACTGGCACATGAACATCGACAACAAGGTGGAGTATATCGCCACCGACCATGAGCGGCAGGTCATCCCCTGGGTCCGGGTGACGGATTCGGACGGAAACGTGACGGTCTACGAGGCCCAATCCGAACCCCTGGCCCCGGAGGAGATCGAGGCCGCCGAAGTGCGTCAGATGGATTGCATCGACTGCCACAACCGGCCGTCCCACATCTACGATGCCCCGGCCTGGGCCGTGAACCTGGCCATGAGCACCGGCCGGATCAGCCCCGAGCTGCCCTTCATCAAGCGAACGGCCACCGCCATTCTCACGGCGGAGTACGAGACCACCGAGGCGGCGCTGGCCTTCATCGAGGACTCTCTCACCGCCGAGTATGCCGACCTGGACGACCAGGCCCGGGTATCCGAGGCCGTGAACGGGGTGAAGGCCGTCTACCGGGACAACTTCTTCCCGGAGATGAAGGTCAACTGGCGGGCCTACCCCGACAACCTGGGGCACACCATCTTTCCCGGCTGCTACCGCTGCCACGATGGGCAGCACGTCAGCGCCGAGGGCCAGGTGGTCACCAAGGACTGCAACAGTTGTCACGTCATCATCGCACAGGGAAACGGGGAAGCGGCCGAGACCATTTCTCCCGACGGCCTGGAGTTCCAGCACCCCATCGATATCAGCGAGATGTGGAAGATGGTGAACTGTGCCGAGTGTCACACCGGGGCGTCCTGAGGAAGGGTAACGGCTGGTTCCGG
>CAZSDD010000101.1:8369-10721 GCA_964605505.1 uncultured Gemmatimonadaceae bacterium
TCTGTCATGGATGAGAAGTCAGGAGAAGATCGCGCCTGGTCCCCGGCGGACTCCCTCGCCCTCTACGGCATGGAAGACTGGGGCCTGGGATACTTCGGGATCTCACCGGGAGGAACGGTGGAGGTCCATCCGGACACGGACCCCGGAAAGAAGATGGATCTCCTGGACATCGTGCAGGGGTTGGAAGCCCGGGGGATCTGCCCTCCCGTCATCCTCCGTTTTTCCGGGATCCTGGAGCATCGGATGCGCGAGATGCGCCGCTGCTTCGACGAAGCCATGGCCGAGGGAGAGTACAAGGGAAGGTACACGTGCGTCTATCCCATCAAGGTGAACCAGCAGCGGAACATCTGTGAGGAGGTCCGGGATCTCGGCGCCGAGTTGGGCTTCGGCATCGAGGCCGGGTCCAAGCCGGAGCTTCTCGCCGGGCTGGCCCTGACGGAGGGGCTGAGCGAGATGCCCTTCATCTGCAACGGCTTCAAGGACGAGGAGTTCATCGAAACCGTCCTGCTGGCGGCCAAGATGGGCCGGAACATCTACCCGGTGGCCGAGCAGATGCACGAGCTGGAGCTCATCGTCCGTTCCGCCCAGAGCCACGGCGTGACCCCCCGCTTCGGAATCCGGGCGAAGCTGGCCTCCGGGGGGATCGGGCGGTGGGCGGATTCCGGGGGAGTCCGGGGAAAGTTCGGCCTTTCCGTCAGCCAGATCCTGGCCGCCGTGGAGTATCTTCGGGAACAGGATCTCCTGGGCGGCCTCCGGATGCTTCACTGCCACATCGGATCGCAGATCTTCGACATCCGGACGTTCAAGTACGCCGTGAACGAGCTGGCCCACCTCTATACGGAGCTGGTTCGCCTGGGAGCGCCCATGGGGATCCTGGACCTGGGTGGCGGTCTGGGGATCGACTACGACGGAAGCCAGTCGGCCACCGACTCGTCGGTGAACTATTCCGTGGAGCAGTATGCCTCGGACGTGGTCTACAGGGTGAAGTCCATCTGTGACGACGCCGGCGTCCCCCACCCCGACCTCATCACCGAATCGGGCCGGTCCCTGGTGGCCCATTCCGGGATGCTGGTCTGCCAGGTCCTCGGCTCGAGGATCTTCGCCGAAGAGCCCAACGCCGACCTCCTGGAGAAGGCCATGGCGGATCCGGAGGCGCCCCAGCCCCTCCTGGACATCATGGACGCCTATGGCCGCCTCAAGGAGGCGGAGCGGGACCCGGTGGAGGTCTATCACGATGCCGAGCACGCCCTGTCCGAGGCCATGAGCCTCTTCAACCTGGGGTACATGGGCATCGCCGCCCGGGCCGCCACCGAGGAGCTCTACTGGGTCGTGGCCCGGAGGGTCACGGAGGAGCTGGGCGAAGACCTCCCGGAGGAGCTGAGTGAGCTTCCGGATCGCCTGGCGGACATCTACTTCTGCAACTTCAGCCTCTTCCAGTCCCTGGTGGACTCCTGGGCCATCGATCAGATCTTCCCCATCGTGCCCATCCACCGGTTGGACGAGATGCCCTCCCGGCGGGGAATCCTGGCGGACATCACCTGTGACTCCGACGGCCGGGTGGACCGGTTTCCGGGAGGAGGGGGGGAGCCCCAGCGGTCCCTGGAGCTGCATCCGCTGGAGAAGGCGGAGAAGCCCGGCGGGCCTTCCGGAGCCAACAAGCCCTACTACCTGGGGGTGTTCCTGGCCGGCGCCTACCAGGAAACCCTGGGGGATCTGCACAATCTCTTCGGCGACACCCACGCCGTGCACATCCAGGCCGGAGAGGACGGGGAGTGGTATCTCCAGGAGGTGGTGGAGGGGGACACCGTCCGGGAGGTCCTGAAGTACGTCCAGTTCGATCCGGACGGCATCCGGCGGGGGCTGCGCCGGGAGGTGGAGACGGCCCTGAAGGCGAAGCGGATCACTCTCCAGGAGGCCGTGAGCATGAGGCGGTTCCTGGACGAGGGGCTGGACGGCTATACCTACCTGGAGTGAAGCGCGCCGGAGGAAAGCGCGCCGGAGGAAAGCAAGGGGCGCGGCTGAGCTGGCGGATCGGCGCCGACTGAGCCGGGGCTCGGTTCACGGCGCGGGTATCGGCCGGCTCACTCAGCCGGGGCCGCCGGCCGGTGCCGGCGGCGCTGGCGGATCGGCGCCGACTGAGCCGGGGCTCGTGGCATGGCCGGTGCCGGTGCCCGTGGCGCCGCTCGAGCCGGGGCGCGGCTGCCGCAAACTGGAACGCGGTGCGGCCGGTGATTGCGCCGCCGCCGGCTGAACCGCCGCGCCGGCCGGTTGAACTGCTGCGCTGCCGACTGATGCCCTTACCCGCCGGCCGAGATCCACACCCAGACGGCCGATGATGCCATCAGAAGGCGG
>CAZSDD010000102.1:0-10421 GCA_964605505.1 uncultured Gemmatimonadaceae bacterium
GTGCGGCTTCGTGCGCTCGAATTTTGCCTTGCCCATCGTGATTTCCTCGTACGGTTTGGCGTTCGCCTGTCGGTTCCAGTCGACTTTCGTTGATCTCTATCTTCCGCCGGAAGCCATGACCTCTTCGGCCTTGGTTCGGGGTAATTCCTCGTAGTGCGAGAACTGCATGGTATATACGGCTCGACCCTGGCTCAGGGAGCGGAGGGTGGTGGAGTAACCGAACATCTCACCCAGGGGGACCGAGGCCCCGATGACCTGGGCATCCCCCCGGTCCGTCATACCGCCGATGCGGCCCCTCCGGGAGGAAAGGTCACCGATGAGGTCGCCCATATAATCTGCGGGAGTGACCACCTCCACATCCATGACGGGTTCCAGGAGAACAGGCTTGGACCGCCGGACGCCCTCCTTGAGAGCCATGGACCCTGCGATCTTGAAGGCCATCTCGCTGGAGTCCACATCGTGATAGGAGCCGTCCACCAGCTCCACCTTCACGTCCAGGATGGGGAATCCGGCCAGGACTCCGGAAGTGAGGGCTTCCTTGATGCCCTGCTGCACGGAGCTGATGTACTCCCGGGGGATGGACCCGCCCACAATTTTGTCTTCGAAGAGAAAGCCGACGCCCGACTCCGTGGGGGAGATGTTGATGACCACGTGGCCATACTGGCCTCGGCCACCGGTCTGGCGGACGAACTTTCCCTCCACCTTTTCCGCCGGCTGACGAATGGTCTCCCGGTAGGCCACCTGGGGACGACCGATGTTGGCGTCCACCCCGAACTCCCGCCGGAGACGGTCCACGATGATCTCCAGGTGGAGCTCCCCCATCCCGCTGATGATGGTCTGCCCGGTCTCGGGGTCGGTATGAACCCTGAAGGTGGGATCCTCGTCGGCCAGCTTGGCCAGCCCACTGCCCAACTTGTCCTGGTCCGCCTTTGTTTTGGGCTCGATGGCCACGGCAATGACGGGCTCCGGGAACTTCATGGCCTCAAGAATGATGGGATGGTCCGGGTCACAGAGGGTGTCGCCGGTCTTCACCTCTTTCAGACCGATGGCCGCCGCGATGTCCCCGGCGTAAACCTCTTCCCGCTCTTCCCTCTTGTTCGCGTGCATCTGAAGGATGCGTCCCACCCGCTCCCTGCGATCCCGGCTGGCGTTCAGGACATGGGTGCCGGCGGGGATGGAGCCGGAATAGACCCGGAAGAAGGTGAGCTTACCCACGTAGGGGTCCGTGGCAATCTTGAAAGCCAGGGCGCTGAAGGGCGCATCGTCGGCCGGTTCCCGGGTGTCCCGGGTCTCGTCGTGATTGGGGAGGTGCCCCTGGATGGGAGGCACGTCCACCGGAGAGGGAAGGTAGTCGATGACGCCGTCCAGAAGAGCCTGAACCCCCTTGTTCTTGAAGGCCGAGCCGCAGAAGACGGGGAAGATCTCGCCGGAGATGGTGGCTTCGCGAATCGCTTGCCGGAGCTCCTCTTCCGTGGGCTCCTCACCACTCAGGTACCGCTCCAGGAGGTCGTCGTCGTGCTCCACGGCGGCTTCAACCAGTTTGTGCCGAAGCTCTCCCACCTTCTCCTTCATGGAGTCCGGGACTTCGGATTCCATGAACTTGGACCCCAGCTCGTCTTCGTAGACGATGGACTTCATGGTCACCAGATCCACCACCCCGGTGAAGAGGTCGCCCTCTCCCATCGGATATTGAACAGGGTGTGGGTTGGCCCCCAACCGCCCCTTCATCATCCGGACCACGTTCTCGAAGTCGGCCCCGATCCGGTCCATCTTGTTGACGAAGGCGATGCGGGGTACCCCGTACCGGTCGGCCTGTCGCCAGACCGTCTCGGACTGGGGCTCCACGCCACCCACGGCGCAAAAGACAGCGATGGCCCCGTCCAGGACCCGAAGGGAGCGCTCCACCTCCGCCGTGAAGTCCACGTGCCCGGGGGTGTCGATGATGTTGATCCGGAAGTTCGTACCCCGGCGAGGCCAGTGGGCAGTGGTGGCGGCCGAAGTGATGGTGATCCCCCGCTCCTGCTCCTGCTCCATCCAATCCATGGTGGCAGCACCGTCATGGACCTCCCCCATGCGATGGACTCGGCCTGTATAGAACAGAATCCGCTCGGTGGTGGTGGTCTTCCCGGCATCGATATGAGCCATGATACCGATGTTCCGGAGGTGCGGGAGTGGAGTAATCCTGGGCATCGCCTTGGGCTTCTTCTCTCTTCCTTCTTCTCTTCAGGTTCTCTTCAGGTTCTCTCAAGCAGTCAAACAAACACAAAGGAGCGTCGAAACAGGCTGGCCGGCTCTGCCGCCGCGGTCTTGGCTTCGGGTTCTGCGATCGACCGCGGAATGGGCGGCAACTGGAAACGCTGGGGTTCATCCCCCCGGGGTCTCCGTCGGCCCCTCCTGTTTCGGCGCTCCCGATCCTTCAGACCCAGGAGGCCTGCCTCTGACCTATGTGGCCAAAGACCCGGTCCAGCCCCGCGCTACCAGCGATAGTGTGCGAACGCCTTATTCGCCTCCGCCATCCTGTGGGTGTCATCCTTCTTCTTGATGGTGGAGCCCTCACCCCGGCTGGCAGCCATGATCTCTGCAGCCAGACGCTCCTCCATGGTCTTCTCGCTTCGGGCCCGGGCGAAACCGATGAGCCAACGAATGGCCAGGGCGGTCCGGCGGTCCGGGCGAACTTCGATGGGCACCTGGTAGGTAGCACCACCCACCCGCCGGCTCTTCACCTCCAGTGCCGGCTTGGAATTGGTCAGGGCGGTCCGGAACACGTTCAGCCCGGGCTGACCGGACTTTTCCTCAACGATGTCGATGGCGCCATAGAAGATCCGCTCCGCCGTGGACTTCTTGCCATCATACATGAGAGCGTTGACGAACTTCGTCACGGTGGTGGACTCGAACCTTGGGTCCGGTGCCACGACTCTGCGTTCTGCCCTGCTGCGACGACTCATGGACTCTCGCTACTCTTCTGGAAGGGGCCCTACTTGGGCCGCTTCGCCCCATACTTTGAACGACCCTGCCGACGCTCCGTCACCCCGGAGGTGTCCAGGGTGCCACGAATGATGTGGTACCGAACACCGGGAAGGTCCTTCACACGGCCCCCGCGGATGAGCACGATGGAGTGCTCCTGGAGGTTGTGACCCTCACCACCGATGTAGGAGGTTACCTCGAATCCGTTGGTGAGACGCACGCGAGCCACCTTCCGGAGGGCCGAATTCGGCTTCTTCGGGGTCGTGGTGTAGACCCGGGTGCAGACCCCCCGTTTCTGGGGGTTCTTCTGAAGGGCGGGGGCCTTGTTCTTCTTCTTGATGGCCGCCCGGCCTTTCCGCACTAACTGGTTGATGGTCGGCATACGTTCCGGGCCTTCAACGTCAAAAAACGCCCGTTGGGGCGTAGGTTTTGCAGGCTTCCGGCCCCGTGCCGGAAAAAGCCGCGGTAGAGACTGTGAAAGGTAAGGGGGGGTACCCGGGGTGTCAACGGCTTCCCGGCCCTTTGTTCACAGGATTTCTGCCGGAACGAGCCCCCCTCCTCTGCGCCGCCTCCGGAAGAGAAAAACCGGGATCCTGCCACGGGTCGGCGCACCACGAAAAAGGGGGAACGCTGCATGGCGCTCCCCCCTTCCCTTTCTCCACCTCCACCGGTTCAGGCGATTCAGATCAGTCCGCCGTGGCCTCTTCCTTGGATTCGACTTCGACGCCCAGCCCGGCGATGAGATCGTCGGACTCGCCCAGAGGCAGGATTTCCTCGTCGTAGTAGGACTGCTCCACCACGAACTCCACGTCATGATAACGGTGGATTCCGCTTCCGGCGGGGATGAGGTGCCCGATGATGATGTTTTCTTTCAACCCCTTCAGGTCGTCCCTGGCTCCCCGGACCGCAGCATCCGTCAACACCCTGGTGGTTTCCTGGAAGGAAGCCGCCGAGATGAACGACTCGGTGGTGAGGCTGGCCTTGGTGATTCCCAGGAGGAGGGGCTCGGACCGGGCCGCCTTCTCGCCTGCTGCGATGACCCGCTGGTTCACCTCCCGGAACTCCACCCGGTCCACGTGGTCCCCTTCCAGGAACTCGGTGTCGCCGGGATCCGTGATACGAACCTTCTGGAGCATCTGACGTACGATGACCCCGATGTGCTTGTCGTTGATCTTGACGCCCTGGAGACGGTAGACCTCCTGGATCTCGTTCAGGAGGTACTCCTGCACCGCCCGGGGCCCCTTGATCTTCAGGATGTCGTGGGGATTGATGGGCCCCTCGCTGAGCCGGTCCCCGGCCCTGACGTGGTCGCCTTCGTGGACCCGGAGGTGCTTCCCGACGGGGATCTCGTAAACCCGGGGATCTCCGCTGGCGGGTTCCACGATGATCTCCCTCTTGCCCCGTTTTACATCACCGAAGGAAACGGAGCCGTCGATTTCCGTGATGACGGCTGGATCCTTGGGACGGCGGGCCTCGAAGAGCTCCGCCACCCTGGGCAGGCCTCCGGTGATGTCCCGGGTCTTGTAGACCTCCCGGCTGATCTTGGCCATCGTGTCGCCGGGGGCTACCTCTGCCCCGTTCTGGACGACGAGCTGGGCACCTACCGGAAGAATGAACTCCCGGAGCTTGTCCCCGGGCTTCTTGCCCCGGGTCTTCTTCCGGATCTGGACCGTGGGGTGAAGCTTCTTGTCCCGATCTTCGATGATGGTCATCTGCCGCCGGCCCGTGGACTCGTCCAGTTCCTCCCGCATGGTCTGTTCTTCCAGGATGTCCTGGAAGGAAACCACACCTTCGGAATCGGCCACGATGGGCTCGGAGTAGGGATCCCAGCTGAAGAGGAGGTCCCCGGCCTCGATGGTCTGACCCTCGTCCACCACAAGGGCGGCGCCGTAGGGAACCGACAGGCGACTGCGGATCTGGCCTTCCTTGGTCTTGAGAAGGATCTGACCCTCCCGGGAAGTGACGATCTTGCGATCGTCGGGCGTCTCCACGGAGGTGACCCGATCCAGGGCGATAGTCCCGTCGATCTTGGATTTCCGCTGGGTCTGGGCAGCGATGCGTGCAGCCGTGCCCCCGATGTGGAAAGTCCGGAGCGTGAGCTGGGTTCCCGGCTCTCCGATGGACTGGGCAGCGAGAATTCCAACCGCTTCACCGGCATCCACCACCTGCATGGTCGCCAGGTTCCGGCCATAGCATTGACGGCAGATTCCCCGCTTTGCCTCACAAGTGAGAACGGAACGGATCTTCACGGCCTGGATGCCCGAGTCCTCCACCGCATCGGCAGCCTCCTCCAGGATGAGCTGTCCAGCCTCGATGAGGAGCTCGCCATCGATGGGATCGTAGAGGTCCTCCAGCGCCACATTCCCCACGATGCGGTCCCGGAGAGGCTCGATGATGTCCTCCCCTTCCTTCAGGGCCGTCATCTCCAGCCCCAGAATGGTCCCACAGTCCTCCTCGGTGATGGTGAGGTCCTGGGCCACGTCCACCAGACGGCGTGTGAGATACCCGGCATCGGCGGTCTTCAGGGCCGTGTCCGCCAGGCCCTTCCGGGCTCCGTGGGTGGAGATGAAGTACTCCACCACCGTCAGGCCTTCCCGGAAGTTGGATTTGATGGGACTCTCGATGATCTCCCCGATGCCCCCGGTGAGCTTCTTCTGGGGTTTGGCCATGAGGCCGCGCATCCCCGCCAGCTGGCGCATCTGGTCCCGGTTCCCCCGGGCCCCTGAGGTCATCATCATATACACGGGATTGAATCCGCCCTTGGACCGCTCCAGGTGACGGACCATGGCGTCGGCCACGTCATTGTTGGCGTGGGTCCAGGTGTCGATGACCTTGTTGTAGCGCTCACCATTGGAAATGAAGCCGTTGGAGTAGGCCCGCTGGAAGCGTGTGACCTGCTCATCGGCGTCATTCAGTATCTCCGTCTTCTCGGCGGGAATCTCGAGATCCTCCACCCCGACGCTCACTCCACCCATGGTGGCATAGCGGAATCCGAAGTCCTTCAGGTTGTCCAGGAACTCGGTGGTGCGGGCCAGCCCAACCGTGGTGAAGCAGTCGAAAATCAGGTCCCCCAGCTCCTTTTTCCCGAAGGTCCGGTTCATGAAACCCATCTCGTCGGGAATGATGGAGTTGAAGAGCACTCGGCCGGCCGTGGTACGAATCCACCGCCCCGGCGCGAGCATCTCTTCTCTGGTGAGCTTCTTGTCCCTCGGCGGGAACCAGAACCATACGAGTGTATGAAAGTTGATGCGCTCGGTGCCGAGAGCCGCCTCCACTTCCCCATAGGAAGAGAAGCGGGGAGCTTCGGCAAAGAGCGTGGACATCTCTTCCTCGGCCTCCTGGCGAACAGCTTTGGGGGCCTTCCCTTCTCCCACAACCTGCTCCAGGTCGCTCACCTCCAGGATGGGCTTTGTGAGGTAGTAGGACCCCATGACCATATCCTGGGTGGGGGAAGCCACCGGCCGGCCGTTGGAAGGGAGAAGGATATTGTTGGAAGCCAGCATCAAAACCCTGGCCTCCAACTGGGCCTCGAAGCTCAGAGGCACGTGGACCGCCATCTGGTCACCGTCGAAGTCAGCGTTGAATGCGGCGCAGACCAGAGGGTGAATGCGGATGGCCTTCCCTTCCACCAGGACCGGCTCGAAGGCCTGGATCCCCAGGCGGTGAAGGGTAGGAGCCCGGTTCAGAAGAACGGGGTGGTCTTTGATGATGTCTTCCAGGACCTCGTAGACCTTGGGATCGTCCTTCTCCACGATCTTCTTGGCCCGTTTCACCGTTTCCGCTTCGCCCCGCTTCTCCAATTCGTGGATGATGAAAGGCTTGAAGAGCTCCACGGCCATGGCCTTGGGCAGCCCGCATTGGTGGAGCTTGAGCTCCGGCCCCACCACGATGACGGAACGGCCCGAATAGTCCACCCGCTTGCCCAGCAGATTCTGGCGGAAGCGACCCTGCTTGCCCTTCAGCATGTCCGAAAGGGATTTCAGAGGACGCTTGCCCCGGCCGCGGATGGCCTTGGAGCGGCGGCCGTTGTCAAACAGCGCGTCCACGGCTTCCTGGAGCATCCGCTTCTCGTTTCGGAGAATGACCTCCGGGGCCCGCATCTCGATGAGCTTCTTGAGACGGTTGTTCCGGTTGATGACCCTTCGATAGAGATCGTTCAGGTCCGAAGTCGCGAAGCGGCCTCCGTCCAGCGGAACCAGGGGCCGGAGGTCCGGCGGGATCACCGGAACCACGTCCATGACGATCCACTCGGGGCGGTTTCGGGCCTCGGGACTGGTACCGGAATTCCGCAGTGCGTCCACCACCTTCAGCCGCTTCAGCTTCTTCTTCTTCCGATGCTGGCTCGTCTCGTTGGCGATCTCATAGCGGAGACTGACAGCGAGGCGATCCAATCCCCGGCCATCAGCGTTCCGCTCGTCGATCTCCCGATCCGGAGAATCCAGCTTTTTCATGAGGGTCCGGACAGCCTCCGCGCCGATCTCGGCCCGGAACTCCTCGTCCCCTTCCTCCCGGGCCTTTACCCGGAGGTCGTAGTACTCGTCCTCGTCCAGGAGATCCAGGAACTCCACGTCCTGGGCTCCGGGATTCGTGACCACGTAGGACGCGTAGTAGACGACCTTTTCCAGATCCCGCAGGGTGATGCCCAGGAGATAGCCGAGCTGACTCGGCAGCGTCTTGAAAAACCAGATATGAACGATGGGAACGGCCAGTTCAATATGGCCCATGCGCTCCCGCCGGACCTTGGAGAGGGTCACCTCCACGCCGCACCGGTCGCAGACGTGTCCCCGGAACCGAATCCGCTTGAACTTTCCGCAGTGGCACTCCCAGTCCTTTACGGGACCGAAGATCCGCTCGCAGAAGAGCCCATCCCGCTCGGGCTTGAAGGAGCGGTAGTTGATGGTCTCGGGCTTGGTGACTTCGCCGAACGACCAGCTTCGGATCTCCTCCGGGGAGGCGATTCTGAGCTGCATGAAGTCGAAGTCAGCCGAGCTCGTTTCTCTGGACCTGGGAAAATCGATCATGCGTTAAGCACCCGTTTCGCTTGAGGGTGTCAAAAAAAATCCGTCTACAATCCTGCATCGGCCCGGGTCGCCCAGCCTGGGTGCGCCGAGTTCAACGTTCTAGTCATTTGAACCGAGGGTCACTGACAGCCCCAGGGCCTGAAGCTCCTTCACCAGCACATTGAAGCTCTCGGGAATTCCCGGCTCCGGGAGGTTGTCTCCTTTGACGATGGCCTCGTAGACCTTGGAGCGCCCGGTAACGTCGTCGGACTTCACAGTGAGGATTTCCTGAAGGGTGTGGGCAGCCCCGTAGGCTTCCAGCGCCCACACCTCCATCTCCCCGAACCGCTGCCCGCCGAACTGGGCCTTTCCGGCCAGAGGCTGCTGCGTGACCAGGGAGTAGGGCCCGATGCTCCGGGCGTGGATCTTGTCGTCCACCAGGTGGGAGAGCTTCAGCATGTAGATGGCGCCCACCGTCACCGGAAAGTCGAACTTCCGGCCGGAACGGCCGTCCTTGAGCCAGATCTTGCCGCTGGCCAGGCCGTCGGCAGCCGCCATGAGCTCCACCATGGCCTCGTCCAGGCCCTCCCTCAGAGTGCGTTTCCGGCCCAGGGCCGCAACGGCGGGGAAGGCATCGTTCAGCTTCTTCCCCCGGGCCTCCGCCACCACCGTACCCGTATCCACCACGAAGTCCCTGAGCTTCTGAAGAACGGCCTTCCCCTTCTTCATCCTGTCCAACTCGGGGGTGCAGTAGCTGTCCAGGCGACGGCCGATGCCCTGGTTGTGGGGGCTTCCTCCGTTTCCGTTCCCGGAAGGCCCGGAGGTCCGGGGGCCGCCCAATTCCTGGATCACCCTCAGGAGGTCCTCGATCTCATCGCCTTCCAGGGCCACGGCTGCCTCAGGAGGATCGTTGAGGAGGGCAGAGCGGGCCCAGGTGACACCTGCCACCTTCAGGAGTGCGCCGATCTCGTCTTCGGACGCCCCCTGGAAGACAGGAGTCTTGGCTTCGAAGCCAAGGATTCTCGCAGCCCAGCCCATGTGGGTCTCCAGGATCTGCCCCACGTTCATCCGGGAAGGCACTCCCAGGGGGTTCAGGACGATCTCAACCGGGGTCCCGTCCGGAAGGAAGGGCATGTCCTCTTCGGGGGCGATCCGTGCGATGATCCCCTTGTTACCGTGGCGACCGGCCATCTTGTCTCCCACGGCGATCTTCCGCTTTTCAGCGATGTAGACCTTCACCAGCTGGACCACGCCCGGCGGAAGCTCATCGGGCTGGAAGACCTTGTCGATCTGCTCCTCGGTCTTCTCCCTGACGCGATCGATTCTGCGCTGGGCCTCGTCGATGACCCGTCGGGCCTTCTCACTGGCCGTCTTGTTCTGAACCTTCAGCGTGGTGAGGTCCACCCGATTGAAGGAAATCTCGTCGAGATCGTCCTTGGTGAGCTTGGTGCCCTCCGTGATCAACGGCTCCACCGTCCCCTTCTTCAGGCAGAGGGCCACGGTTTGAAGGTGCAGGATTTCCTTGAGCTCCTCATCACGGGCTTCCGTGATCCGGCCGATCTCTTCCCGCTCCTCCGTCCGGAGCTCACCGATCCTGGCTCCGTGCTCCTTCTCCAGGAGCGGGTCGTCGATACGGCGGCTGAAGATCTTGACGTCGATGACCGTTCCCGTCATACCCGGGGGCAGACGGAGGGACGAATCCTTCACGTCCTTGGCCTTCTCACCGAAGATGGCCGTCAGAAGCTTCTCTTCCGGGCTGAGCTCCGTTTCGCCCTTTGGAGTGATCTTCCCCACCAGGATGTCGCCGCTCTTGACACGGGCCCCGATGCGGACAATGCCGCGCTCGTCCAGGTCCACCAGGCTCTCTTCGGCCACGTTGGGAATCTCGCGGGTGATCTCTTCCATCCCCCGCTTGGTGTCCCGAACGTGAAGCTCCAGCTCCTGGATGTGGATGGAGGTATAGACGTCGTCCCGGACCAGCCTCTCGCTCAGGACGATGGCGTCCTCGAAGTTGTAGCCGTACCAGGGCATGAAAGCGCAGAGAATGTTCCGTCCGAGAGCCAGCTCTCCGTGGTCCGTGGAGGGGCCGTCGGCGATGATGTCGCCGGGGTTTACCTGCTGTCCCCGCTTCACCAGCGGCCGCTGGTTGATGGCCGTGTCCTGGTTGGTGCGCCAGAATTTCTTGAGCTTGTAGCGGTCGAACTGAGCGAGCTTGGCCAGAGGCTGCTCCGTCTTTCCCGGTGCCACGGAACCCGTGTCGACGACGATCTCGTCAGCGGTTACGTGAACGATCTCCCCACCCCGGCGAGCCGTGATGACGGCCCCGGAATCCCGGGCCACCTTCCCCTCCAGACCCGTTCCCACCAGGGGAGCATCGGTGTGAAGAAGCGGTACGGCCTGCCGCTGCATGTTGGAGCCCATGAGGGCCCGGTTGGCGTCGTCGTGCTCCAGGAAGGG
>CAZSDD010000103.1:0-2605 GCA_964605505.1 uncultured Gemmatimonadaceae bacterium
GCCGTCACCGGTCCATCCAGCGGTCCCACGTTGACGCCGGTCCATCCAGCGGTCCCACGTTGACGGTAGGAGATCCGTTCTTCCAGCGGTCCCATGCCGACGCCGGTCCATCCGGCAACTCACCTCCCCCGGGAGGGCCTGGGGTAAGTCCAGGCAAGATGGGTTTATGGTGGACTCGGGGCCAGTGGACGCCAGGTCCCCACCCGGCCCGCCGGAGGAAGGAGGAGCCTGTCCGAATCGCGCGGCTCTCGCCATTACCCGGACAGGCTCCCGGGGCCTGGCCCGTTTCCGGGGATTCGACTTCCGCCGGCGGGCACGGAACCGTGCCCAACGTGGAGGCTCGGGAGTGGGGTCCGGAAGTGGAGGGTCTTCCGGAAGACGGAGGGTCAGGGGTAACTTCCCTGGTCTATGGACTTTCTGATCTTTCTGCCCGTCCTGTTGATGTCGGTGGTGGTGCACGAGGTCGCCCACGCACAGGTGGCGAAGTGGGAAGGGGATGAGACGGCCGCCCGCCAGGGTCGCATCACCCTGAATCCCATTCCCCACCTGGACCTCATGGGGTCCATCATCGTCCCCCTTCTCCTCTTCTTTCTGCCGGGGAACTTCCTTTTCGGGTGGGCAAAGCCGGTGCCGGTGAATCCACGGAACTACCGGGATCCCCGGTGGGGCGATATCCGGGTATCTCTGGCCGGGGTTACGGCCAATCTGATCCTGGCCATCTTCTGCCTTCTGGTCCTGGCCCTGATCCTGAAGCTCAACGCCTGGATGCCGGGCTCCATGATGGTCTGGGACATCATCGGACGGGCTGCGTCCTTCGGCTTGTACCTGAATCTCATCCTGGCGGTCTTCAACCTTATCCCCCTCCCGCCCCTGGACGGCTCCCACGTGGTGTATCACTTCCTTCCCCCGGATCTTGGCGTCCGATATCGGGAAGTAGGTCGCTACGGAATCGGGATCCTCATGCTCCTGGTATTCCTCTTCCCCGGGGCCATCCGGTTTCTTCTTCTGCCCGTGGATCTGCTCATGCAGGCCGCGGAGCGGTTTCTGAGCCTATGGATTTGAACAGAAGCGCCCTGGTGCCGGGAAGGAGGGCTGCGGGGCACGAAGAGGTGCTCCGGGCCAGGGGAGGGTTTCTGGTCATCGAGCTGGATCGCTTCCAGGGCCCTCTGGATCTCCTCCTTCATCTGATTCGCCAGCAGGACATCGACATCTTCGATATCCCCATCGCCACCATCACCGAACAGTTCCTCCGGGCCATCGAGGGCATCCAGGCCGAGGATCTGGATGGCGCCGGGGAGTTCCTGGAGATGGCGGCCAGCCTGGTCCGGATCAAGGTCCAGATGCTCCTGCCCCGTCCAGGGGACGATGAGGAGGAGGATCCGAGGGCGGAGCTGGTGCGGCGTCTCCTGGAGTACGAACAGATCAGGGAAATCTCCTCGCGGCTCTCCAACGCAGAGGCGGAGCGGGCCAGGCGGTTTCCCAAAGGTTACGTGGAGTCTCGGCCGGAGGGCTTCCTGGAGGACACGCCGCTGGAGACCCGGTGGGAGGAGGTCATGGAAGCGGCCATGGGTGTGGTGCTGGCCCATCCGTCGGCACGGTCGCATCGGGTCACCACCGGCATGGTGGCCCTGGAGGAGAAGATCCAGCTCATCATGAAAACCCTGCAGGACGTGGCCCGGGTCGAGTTCAGCAGTCTCCTGGCGCCATGGAAGGATCGGATGCACGGTGTCATGACGCTCCTGGCGGGTCTGGAGTTGAGTCGTCAGCGGGCTGTCACACTGAGGCAGGCGCGGCTCTTCTCCGAGCTCTGGATCCTGAGGCGTGACCTGGAGGCATGGGAGGGGGAGATCTCTCCGGAGGAGGAGCAGCCTTCCCGGAAAACGGAACGCGAGGAGGGGGTTTGAAGGCGTCACAGATTGTGGAAGCCGTCCTCTTTGCCAGTGATGCTCCCCTGAAGGCGGAGGAGATCGCCCGGGCCGACGGATCGCTGGACGAGGATCGGATTGAAGAGGCCATCCAGGAGCTCCGGACCCTCTATGACGAGACGGAGAGGGCGTTCCAGATCGTGGAGTTGGGGGAGGGATACCAGATTCTGACCCGATCAGAGTTCGCTCCCTACCTGGAGCGGTTCGATACGGTGCCCAGGCCCTCCCGCCTGTCGGGGCCGGCCCTGGAGACCCTGGCCATCATCGCGTACCGGCAGCCCATCGGACGGATCGAGATGGAGTACATCCGGGGCGTGGGATCCGCCGGGGTCATTCGAACCCTGCAGGACCGGGATCTCATCCGGGTGGTGGGGCGGGCGGAAGGCCTGGGGCGGCCTCTCCTGTACGGCACCACCCAGCGGTTCCTGGAGCACTTCGGCTTCGCTTCCCTGGACGAGCTGCCCCGGCCGGAAGATCTTCCGGTGATTCTCAAGGACCGTTCTCCCATCGAGGAACTGTTGGAGAGGACGGAGGACGGGGTGGATCCGGGTCAGGGGGAGTTGGGGCTGGACACGGAGCCCGGGGTCCAGGACACGGAGCCCGAGGTCCAGGACACGGAGCCCGGGGTCCAGGACACGGAGCCCGAGGTCCAGGACACGGAGCCCGAGGTCCAGGACATG
>CAZSDD010000103.1:2705-10389 GCA_964605505.1 uncultured Gemmatimonadaceae bacterium
GGTCCAGGACACGGAGCCCGAGGTCCAGGACACGGAGCCCGAGGTCCAGGACATGGAACCCGAATCCCGGGAGGAAGATCACGTCTGAGGATGCAGGCATCCGGATCCAGAAGTACCTTTCCCGGTCCGGCCTGGCCTCCCGGAGGGAAGGGGAGCGGCTGATCGTCCAGGGACGGGTCCGGGTGAACGGTACGGTGGTGACGGAGCTGGGCTCCAGGATCGTCCCCGGCAGGGATCGAGTGGAGGTGGATGGGAGGGTTGTGCAGGAGGCGGAGCTTCGCTGGGTGATGCTCAACAAGCCCATGGGGGCCGTCACTACCCGGATGGATCCGGAAGGTCGGCAGACCGTCTTCGATCTCCTTCCGTCCCACCTCCGGGACCTCCGGTACGTGGGCCGTCTGGACCTGCTGACGGAAGGGCTCCTTCTTTTCACGAATGAGGGTGAGATCCTCCATCGACTGACCCATCCGTCTTTCGAGGTGGAGCGGGAGTACCAGGTCTGGGTCCAGGACGAGCCCGGTCCCCGAGCCGTCCGTCAACTCCTGGAGGGAGTGGAGTTGGAGGACGGGACGGCCAGGGCTTCCCGCCTGGAAGTGAAGGGGAGGACCCGGGAGGGGGTGACCCTTTCTATGGTCCTACGGGAGGGGCGGAATCGGGAAGTCCGCCGTTTGATGGAGGCTGTGGGACAGCCGGTTCTTCGGCTGAAACGAGTCCGATTCGGACCCGTCAGGCTGGGGGACCTGAAGAGCGGTGAATGGAGAGACCTTACAAATAAAGAGATCCGGGCCCTACGAGGCTCGGTCCAGTCGGAGGAAGTGGAATGACCCCACAAAAGGTTGGCGGGATGGAACTGGAAGGGAGCACGGTCCTGATTCTCGGGGGCGCGGGACTCGTGGGGGAGGCGGTGGCCCGAGCGCTCCTTGGCCACGGACCCAGGAAGGTGGTCATTGCAGGCCTGACGCAGGACGAGGTGGAGGAATCGGTGTCGGAGCTCCGTGAGGAGTTTCCCGGAAGCGAGGACCGGATCGGAGCCTTCTGGGGTGATCTCTTCGTGCCTTTCGATTTCAAGGACCAGCCCCGGAATGAAATCCTGAACGATCCGGACAGCCGTGAGCTCCTGGTGAACGATCTATATGGGGAGATGACGGAGGAGGTCTATCGGCGCTCTGCCCTGGGAACCCTGCTTCTGGACGTCAGACCGGATATCGTTATCGACTCCATCAACACCGCCGGGGCCCTGGCCTACCAGAACTTCTTCAACTCGGCCATGGACCTCCGGGACAAGGCCCGGGACGGCGGCGCCGACATCGGTGAGGTGGAGAAGCACCTGGCCACCAGCTATCTGCCACAGCTCATCCGACACACCCAGATCTCGCTGAAGGGGATGAGGGAAGTCGGTACACGAGTCTATCTCAAGATCGGAACCGTGGGCACGGGTGGAATGGGGATGAACATTCCCTTCACCCATTCCGAGGAAAGACCCTCCCGCATGCTCATGGCCAAGTCCAGCCTTGCCGGAGCCCACACCCTTCTGCTCTATCTCATGGCCCGTACCCCGGGCGGGCCGGCGGTGAAAGAGATCAAGCCCACGGCGGCCATCAGTTGGAAGGGGATGGGATACGGCCCCATCCAGTTCCGGCGCCGCGTTCTCAAGCGGTGTGACGCCCTTTCCCCCCTTCCTCTGGAGGAAGCCTTTCTTCCCGATGCGTCCCGGGCCTTCAAGGAGATGGACGAACCCATCGACGGCGTCTATCTGCATTCCGGAGAGAACGGCCTGTTCTCCCTGGGCGAGTTCGAGACCCTGACGGCCCTGGGCCTGATGGAGTTCGTCACCCCGGAGGAGATCGCCTCCAACGTGGTCCAGGAGGTCCTGGCGCACCCCACGGGCAGGGATGTGGTGGCCTCCCTCGACGCTGCCACCATGGGCCCGACCTACCGGGCCGGCGTCCTCAGGAGCGCCGCACTTCAGCGGATGGAGGAGATGGAAGCGGAGCAGGGTGTGGAAGCCGTGGCCTACGAGATGCTGGGCCCGCCTCGCCTCACGAAGCTCCTTTTCGAAGGTGCCATCCTCAAGCGGCTCTACGGCACCTACGAAGCCGCTCTGGCCATGGACCCGGAGGCCACTGCCGAGAAGGCCCAGGCCATGGTGAGTGAGGACGCCGATTTCAGACAGCGTATCGTCTCTACCGGGGTCCCCATCCTCGTCAAAGACGGCAAATCCATTCTCAGGGGTCCGGTGGTGAAGGTCCTGCCGCGGGAGGGAATCCCGGCGGACGACGCGGTCGTGGATTCAGGCTGGGTTGATCTCCGTCCCCGGAACTGGGAGCGATGGAAGGAAAGGGTCAAGGCCGTTCTCCATGAGCTCCGGAACAAGCCCGGGGTGGAGAAGGGATCCAGGACGGACTTTGATTATGGGGACTCCACCGACCTTCTCCGGCCCGGCCGCCTGGCCGCATGGGTCTTCCGCGTGGAGGACGAGGGCGACCGGATGAAATGGTGATCTGAAGGAACCGGAGAGGACGGGGCGGGGCCGGCCGGCGCGGGACCGGGCCGGCTCATCCCCGGGTTCCCGACGACCCCCGGATCCTGGACACGGCCTACCCCCAGGATTCGGGGGTTTCCCATCCTTCGGTACCCACCAGGGGGACGAAACGGCAGGAGAGGAGGGTGTCCTCGGTAAAGGCGGTCTCCTTTCGGGTGATCCGGATCAGATCCTGCAGCCTCCGGTCTCCCACGGGAATCACCAGGGTCCCCTCCCGGGGGCTGAGCTGCTCCTTCAACGGTTCCGGCACACGGGGGGCCCCGGCCGTCACCAGAATGGCGTCGAAGGGTCCCATTTCAGGCCATCCCCGGGTGCCGTCCCCCACCCGGAAGGACACGTTCGCGACCCCCAATTCCTCCAGGGCCCGCCGGGCTTCCTTCCCGAGCTCCGGGATCCGCTCCACGGTGAATACCTCAAGGGCCAGGTGAGCCAGAACCGCCGTCTGATAGCCGCTCCCCGTACCGATCTCCAGAACCCGCTCCGTGCCGGTAAGGCGAAGGGCTTCCGTCATGACGGCCACCATGTAGGGCTGGGAGATGGTCTGACCCCGGGGGATGGGGAGGGCCCGGTCCCGGTAGGCCTGCTCCCTTCGGTCCGGGGGCAGGAAGTGCTCCCTGGGAACCTCGCCCATGACCCGGAGGACTTCCGGTGACCGGATTCCCCGGGCCCTGAGCTGCTTCTCCACCATCCCTTCCCGCTGGGCTCCGAGGTCCCTTCCACGGGCCGTCATGAAGGTCTCTCCAGGGTAGGGATGCGCACAGCTGCCTCCATCCCGCTATCTCCGCTTCCAGGTCTCGGCATGGAAGAGAAGAAGCACAGTGTAGATCTCCAGGCGGCCCACCAGCATGAGGAAGCTCATGACCGCCAGGGCGGGCTCCGACATCCAGCCGTAGTTGTCCGTGGGGCCGACTCCCCCCAGTCCGGGGCCGATGTTGCCCACGGTTGCGGCGCTGGCCCCCAGGGCCGTCAGGAAGTCCACCCCCAGAAGTGCCAGGACCATGGCGCCGGCCAGGAAGAGGAGGACGTAGAGGATGACGAACCCCAGGACGTTGGCCAGCACGTCCTCCTTCACCACCCGCCTGCCGACCCGGGCCAGGAGGACGGCTCGGGGGTGAAGGTGCTTTCGAAGCTCCATGCCCGTCTGCTTCAACAGGAGGAGCACTCTGACGGACTTGACGCCCCCTCCCGTGGAACCCGCCATCCCCCCGGTGAAGAAGAGGATGAAGATGAGCATCTGCGAGGCCGGAACCCAACTCTCATAGTCCGCCGTAACGAAGCCTGTAGTGGTCCCGATGGCCGTGGCCTGGAAGAGGCCGTCCCGGAAGGCTTCCTCGATGCCTCCGGGAGTAAAGGAGTAGCTCCCTCCCAGCATGTTCAGGGCCATGAGGGCGACGGAGGCACCCAGGAGAAGGAGGGTGAAGAATCGCCACTCGTGGTCCTTGAAGTAATCCAGGTGGCCGGAAACCGCCCGGAAGTGAAGGGCGAAATTCACCCCTGCCAGATACATGAAGAGAATGATGACGTAGTGTATGTACGGGGACTGGAAATGGGCGATGGACGTGTTCTTGGTGGAGAATCCTCCGGTGGCCAGAGTGGCGAAGGTGTGTGTGGAGGCGTCGAAAAGGTCCATTCCCCCGAACATGAGGAGGATGGTCTCCAGGACGGAGAGCCCAAGGTAGACGTACCAGAGCAGCTTGGCCGTCTGCGTGATGCGGGGGCGGAGCCGTTCCGGCGTCGGGCCGGGGACTTCCGCTTTGAACAGCTGCATCCCTCCCACGCCCAGATAGGGGAGGATGGCGATGGCCAGGACGATGATCCCCATCCCCCCCAACCAGTGGGTGAAGGCCCGCCAGAAGAGGATGCCGTGTGGAAGGCTCTCGATCTCCGTAAAGACCGTGGCTCCGGTGGTGGTGAACCCCGACATGGATTCGAAGACCGCCGGCACGAACCCCTGGATGGTTCCCGTGAAGAGATAGGGAAGGGCTCCGAACACCGCAGCTCCCGTCCAGGCGAAGGTGACGATGGCGAAGCCCTCCCTGGAGCCGATCTCCCCCTTGAACCGGGTGAAGTAGTAGGCAAGAGACCCCAGGATGAGGGTGACGGCGGCGGCCAGGAAGATCCCCACCGTATCCCCGTCCCTGTAGAAGAGGGAGACGACGCCGGCCAGAGCCATGGAGAGAGCCGCGAAGACCTGCAAGAGGCCCACCACGTTGAGGACGCGTCGGACGGACATCAGTCGAAGAGTTTCTCGATTTCGGCGATGGCTTCCGGAAGAGCGAAGACGATGACCTCGTCCCCCGGCAGAACCTGGTCCGTCCCTCTGGGAATGATGATCTCCTCCCCCCGGATGATGGTTCCGATGACGCCCCCTCTGGGGAAATCCAGATCCGCCACCAACCGGTTCGCAATGGGAGCATCGTCAGCCACCCTGAACTCGATGGCTTCGGCCTCGATTCCCTTCAGGGTGGCCACGGTCATGACCCGGCCGCGTCGGACATAGCGGAGGATGGCGTTGACGGCGGACATGCGGGGAGAGACCGCGGCGTCCAGGCCGACCTTGGGGACCAGGGGCAGGTAGTCGAACTTCTCGATGAGGCTCACGACTTTCCGGGCCCCCACGGTCTTGGCCAGGAGGGAGGAGAGGAGATTGGTCTCGTCATGCCCCGTCGCCGCCACGAAACCGTCGATTCCGCTGACCCCCTCCATCTCCAGGAGCTCCAGGTCCGTGGCATCGGCGTGGAGGATGAGAGACTTGGGAAGGGCCTCTGCCAGCTCCAGGCAGCGGCGCCGGTCGTTGTCCAGAATGGTGCACTCCACCCCGTTCTCCTCCAGGATCTCGGCCAGGAAGAGCCCCTCGGCGCTCCCTCCTGCGATCATGACCCGCTTCAGCTCGAAGGGATCGTACCCCGCCAGGGGAGGGATGGAAGCCACCTCCGTGAGGGGAGACAGCATGTAGATATGATCTCCGGCCTCGATGGTGGAGCTTCCATCCGGGATCGTGGTTTCACCATTGCGGACAATGGCCACTGTCACGTAGTGATATCCCTGATAGGCCTCACCCAGTTGGGCCAGCGTTCTCCCGGAAACCGGAGCGTTCTCCCGGACCACCAGCCCGATGAGTTGCACCCGGCCCTCGGCGAAGTTGGCCACGTCGGTGGCGGCGGCGCTGCTCAGGAGCTGGAACGCCTCCCTGGCGGCCTCCCGCTCCGGATTGATCATGAGATCGATCCCAAGACGTTCCCTGGAAAGAACGCTTCCTCGCTCGTAGTAATCCGGATTGCTGATCCGGGCGATGGTGTAGTCCACCCCGAGCCTGGTGGCCGCCAGGCAGGAGATGAGGTTCACTTCGTCCAGGCTGGTGACGGCCAGGAGGATGCGAGAGTCCCGGACGCCGGCCTTTTCCAGGACCGGAATCGAAGCCCCGTTCCCCACCACGGTCATGACGTCGAGGAGCTCCGACGCCCGCTCTGCCCGATCGGGGTCCGCTTCGATGACCACCACATCCTGGTTTTCTTGCGAAAGGCGCTCGGCCAGATGATAGCCCACCTCTCCGGCGCCTACAATGATCACCCTCATTGGCGTCTCCCTTGGGAGGGTGCCCAGGGAGGCGGCTTGCCTCATTTCCCCGACCTCCCCCCTGAGGTAAACCAAAAAGCTATCCAGAAGCGCTGCGGAGTGTCAAAAGAGGGAATCGCCCCCTGGATGGTCTTTTCACGGTCCAGGGCACCGGGCGAGAAGAAAAGTGTGAGGCTTCGGAGGCCTATTTTGTTATTATGAAAACACTTCAGGCCGGCGTGATAGGGGAACCGGCGGGTCAGTCGCGAACGGCAAAACGGGAGGAGGGTTCATGCTGAGTCGGGATCAGCTTGCGGAGATCTACTGGGGGCTCGAGGACGAAAAGGTGCTCACCGTCTACGTGGACGGTGTGGGAAGCGACCCGGCGCTGCGAAGGGTTTGGCGGCGGCGTCTGGCTCACGAGTTGGAGCGGGAAGCCCACAGGCTCAAGATGGAGAATCCCGAAGACACCACGTTATTCAAGGCTGCGGAGGAGCGAGTGATGACCGAGCTGGACGCATTCGATGCGTTCCTCCCGGCCAAGGGTTGGGTCGGTTTTGCCACCGCCGAAGAGCTTTGCCATGCCGAGACCCTTCCCGTGCAGGTCCCGAACCTGGTGCGGTGGGCCACCGGTCCGAGGGTGGCCCCCTACATCAGAGGGCTCAAGCAGCTTCGGCCCATGGCAATCGCCCTGGTGGACAGCCGAAGGGGGAGAATCTTCCTCTACCGGGAGGGAGAGTTGAAGGAGGTGGAAGATCTCAGGGCTGACACCTTTATGGGGGATCTCATGGACCCCTCGCCCCCCCAGAGAGCCGGCCGCCACTCGGGAACGAGAGGTGAGACGGCAACCGATGCCGCACAACGATATCTGGGCGAAGGAACGAGCCGGATGCTCAGGCGGGTGAAGGAGCTCTGCCTGGATCTCATTCAGCCCGAAGGCTTTCTCCTTCTGGGAGGTGACCAGGAGGCCATCGCTCATCTAAGGCCTCTTCTGCCGAGGAAGCTGGACCGGCGCATCCTGGAGAACCCGTCCCTCTTCGTCGAGATGGCGGATCCGGAAGTGAAGAAGGCCGCTGCCGATGGCGCCTCGGCCCTGGCCAAGCTGAGGCAGACCAGCCTCCTGGATGAGATCACGGAGCGGGCGTACTCCGGAGGAAATGGATCCCTGGGTGCAGAGGAGACGGTTCGGGCCCTCCGGGAGAAGAGAGTGGATATCCTGGCCCTCTCCAGGGGCTTCGTGGAAGCCAACCCGGACCTGGCGGACCAGTGCGTGACCGACGCCTTTCATCAGGGAGCCGACGTCAGGGTGTTTTCCGGGGAGCCGGCGGGGCGGCTCGACGCCGTGGGTGGTGGGGTAGCGGCCCGTCTGCGGTATCGCTGGCGATTGGAGTAGCAGGGGCCTTGGCGGGGGCCCGGGACCCTGTATACCTTTTTCTTGTTTCCGGCGGGCCCAGGCCCGCCGGGATTCGGGCCCATAGCTCAGTTGGTCAGAGCAGCGGACTCATAATCCGACGGTCGCAGGTTCAAGTCCTGCTGGGCCCACTTCAACAACCACAACGACTTACGGCTTCCCGGGGGTGACTTCGG
>CAZSDD010000104.1:0-10074 GCA_964605505.1 uncultured Gemmatimonadaceae bacterium
TCCGAGAGGGCGGCCGCACCGTGGGCGCCGGCGTCGTCACCGAGATCATCGAGTAGTAAAGCCATCGCGCTGTGACGGGCGAAGACCCGGTACAGACGCAAAAACGAGGAAACCGAATGGCTGGCAGGATTCGAATTCGACTCAAGGCCTTTGACCACTGGGTGGTGGATCAGACGGCAGCGGACATTGTCCGGACAGCCCAGAAGACGGGTGCGTCGGTTCGTGGACCCATCCCGCTCCCCACCCGTCGGCAGCGGTGGACCGTTCTCCGGTCACCGCACATCGACAAGAAGAGCCGGGAGCAGTTTGAGCTTCGGACTCACAAGCGGCTCATCGATATCCTGGACAGTCGTCCCCAGACCATCGACGCCCTCACCAAGCTGGATCTTCCGGCTGGTGTGGACGTCGAAATCAAGGTGGACTGAGCCATGGCCGGGTTGATTGGAAAGAAGATCGGGATGACCCGGATCTTCGACGAAGAAACAGGGGCTGCCGTCCCCGTCACCGTTCTGGAAGCTGGCCCTTGCCCAGTGGTGCAGGTGAAGACCGATGAGACGGACGGCTATCGGGCGGTCCAGCTTGGCTTCGGAGCCAAGAAGGCTCACCGGTCCACCCTCGCTGAGGTGGGCCATGCCAGAAAGGCCGCCCTGGAGGCGGCGCCCACCATCCTCCGGGAGTTCACTCCCGTCGAGGGGGAGGAGTACGAGCCGGGCCAGAGCCTCACGGTTGAGGTCTTCGAAATTGGGGACGCCGTAAAGGTCACTGGCACCAGCAAGGGCCGGGGATTCCAGGGCGCCATGAAGCGTCACGGATTCCGGGGTCGTCCCGGAGGCCACGGCCATCCCAAGGCCCGTATCGTAGGCTCTCTGGGACCGGGCACGGACCCGTCCCGGGTCATCAAGGGAAAGAAGTTGCCGGGGCAGATGGGGAATGTCCGTAGCACCATCCCCAATGTCCGGGTCGTCAAGGTGGATGCCGAGCGGAACCTCATCTTTTTGAAGGGTGGCGTTCCCGGATCCCGTAACAGTTACGTCCTGATCACGAAGTGACGCATGTATAAGGCCGCCTACTATAAGAACGACGGTAAGAAGGGTCGGGCCCGGGATCTCCCGGACTGGCTTTTCGACGGCGTCGTCCACGAGGGGGCTCTTCACCAGGTGGTGAAGGCCTATCTGGCCAACCAGCGCCAGGGAACAGCATCGGCCAAGAACCGGAGCGCCGTCCGGGGCGGAGGTCGGAAACCCTTCAGGCAGAAGGGGACCGGCCGGGCCCGGCAGGGCACCATCCGGGCCTCCCAGATGGAAGGGGGCGGTGTCGCATTTCCCCCCATCCCTCACGGATGGCATCAGAAGGTTCCCAAGAAGGTGAAGGGTCTGGCCCGGCGCTCGGCCTTCAACGCCAGGGCCGAGGAGGATCGGGTGGTCCTCATCGATACCCTGAAGTTCGAGGCGCCGAAGACGGCTCAGCTCCGGGACTATCTCGGGGGCATCCAGCTCCAGGGCAAGACCCTCATCCTTACCGACGGCAGAAACGAGAACGTCTACCTCTCGTCCCGGAACCTCCCGAACGTTGAGGTCCGGCCCTTCGGGGAAGAGTCGGTCTACGAGATCCTCTGGGCCAACACCGTGGTCATCGAGCGCAGCGCCCTGGAAAAGCAGGCGGACGCCGCCCGGGAAAACCAGGAGGTCGGCGATGCGTGAGGGATACGATGTCCTGATTCGGCCGGTCGTTACCGAGAAGACCACCGGCCAGATCGAGGAAAAGAACGTCTACACCTTTATCGTGAACCACAGGGCCAACAAGCACGAGATCGCCCGGGCCGTCGAGCAGAACTGGGACGTCACCGTCCTGGATGTCCGGACCATGCGATACGCCGGTAAGGCCAAGCGGTCCATCATGGGGCGCATTCACAAGAACTGGGACCTGGGCCGCCGACCGGCCTTCAAGAAGGCCGTGGTTCAGTTGGCCGAGGGCGACCACATCGAGTTCTACGAGGTCGGGTGAGGATAGAGCCATGCCGCTGAAGAAATTCAAACCCGTTACGCCCGGAAGCAGGTCTCGGTCCGTTACCGCCGGGAGCGACATCACCCGGAAGGGACCGGAACGGTCCCTGACGGAATCCCTTTCCGGCTCCGGCGGACGGAACCACCACGGCCGCATCACCACGCGTCGGCGGGGTGGGGGCCACAAGCGCCGCTACCGCACTGTGGACTTTCGCCGGGACAAGGCCGGGATCCTCGGGAAGGTGGCCGAGATCGAATACGATCCGAATCGGTCCGCCAACCTGGCCCTCGTCTACTATGCCGACGGGGAGAAGCGATACATCCTTCACCCCCGCGGCCTGCAAGTGGGAGACGTGGTCGAGTCAGGGCCCGACGCCGACATCCGGCTGGGCAACGCCCTTCCCCTGGAGAGGATTCCCCTGGGGACTGTGGTGCACAACGTGGAGTTGAAGCCCGGCAAGGGGGGCCAGATGGCCCGGTCGGCCGGAACCGGCGTCCAGGTGGTGGCGAAGGAGAAGAATTTCGTGTCTCTCCGCCTCCCCTCCACCGAGGTTCGCAGGGTCCGGAAGGAGTGTATGGCCACCATCGGCCAGATCGGCAACATCGACCACAACCTCCAGTCCATTGGGAAGGCCGGCGCCAATCGTTGGCGGGGCAAGCGTCCCAAGGTCCGGGGTGTGGCCATGAATCCGGTGGATCACCCCCTGGGCGGGGGTGAAGGCCGGGCCTCCGGAGGTCGTCCCCCCGTCTCCCCCTGGGGAAAGCGGGAAGGGAAGAAGACCCGGAAGCGGAAGAAGCAGTCCAACAAGTACATCGTCCGTGGACGGAAGCGGGGTAAGGCGACGCGCTCCTGATGGGAGCCGGCCGGATCCCCCTCTGTAGAGAGGTGAGTAGAGATGCCGCGTAGTGTCAAGAAGGGGCCTTACATCCAGGATGCGCTCATGAAGCGCATCGAGGACATGAATGCCCGGAACGAGAGAAAGGTCATCAAGACCTGGTCTCGCCAGTCCACCATCTCTCCGGAGTTTGTGGGGCACACGGTTGCCGTCCACAACGGGAACAAATTCATCCCCGTCTACATCACGGAGAACATGGTTGGCCACAAGCTCGGGGAGTTCGCCCCCACCCGCCTCTTCAGAGGCCACGGTGGGAAGCTTTCCGACAAGCGGTCTTCCGTTCGGTAGAGGGGTTGAGAGAACCGACCATGGAAGCAAAAGCAATCGCGAAGAGCATCAGCATGAGCCCCCGAAAGGTCCGCCTTGTGGTGGACCAGATCCGGGGACGCTCGGTAAACGAGGCCTACGCCATCCTGCAATTCTCCAAGAAGGCTGCGGCGGATCCGGTGGGCAAAACCCTCCGTTCCGCTGTGGCCAACGCCCAGTACCGGGCACAGGAGGAAGGCGAAGTACTGGACGTGGACTCCCTCCGGGTTCGTGAGGCCTTCGTAGACGAGGGAGCGACCCTCCGGCGTTGGCGTGCTGCCGCCATGGGGCGAGCGGCGCCGATCCGGAAGCGGACGAGCCACATCACCGTGATCGTGGATACCAAGGAGTAACGCTGGATGGGACAGAAGACGCACCCCCACGGGTTCCGCCTCGGGATCGTACATGACTGGAAGTCTCGCTGGTACGCCGAGCGCGATTTCCCGCAGCTCCTGAAGGAAGACGAGACGATTCGTACCTACCTTCACCGGCGCCTGAGCCACGCGGCTCTGTCCAAGGTGGAGATCGAGCGAAAGCCTTCCAAGATCGTGGTGACGCTCCACACGGCTCGTCCCGGTGTCGTCATCGGGAAGCGTGGGTCCGAGGTGGACAAGCTCCGGGATGAGCTGGCCGTTCTCACCAACGCCGAAGTCAGCGTGAACGTGGAGGAGATCAAGCGCCCGGAGATCGATGCCCGGCTGGTGGCCGAGAACGTGGCCCACCAGATCCGGCAGCGGATCTCTTTCCGCCGGGCCATGAAACGGGCCGTGCAGTCCGCCATCCGGGCCGGTGCGGAAGGAATCAAGATCCAGTGCGCCGGCCGCCTGGGTGGGGCGGAGATCGCCCGGACGGAGGGTTACAACGAGGGGCGTGTGCCTCTGCATACCCTCCGGGCCGACATCGACTACGCCTCCCTGCCGGCCATCACCACCTACGGAACCGTGGGCGTGAAGTGCTGGATCTTCAAAGGCGAGATCGTGGAAGACCGTGGAGGCCGCACCTATTCCACCGGCGGCACCAAGTAGAGTTTCGCGAGTCTCAAGAGCGAACCAACGAGCAGGGACCGATAGACGATGCTAGCGCCCAAGCGGGTCAAACACCGGAAGCAGCAGAAGGGCAAGATGAAGGGGAAGGCCCATCGGGGGAATTCCGTCTCCTTCGGGGAGTACGGACTCCAGGCCCAGGAAGCGGCCTGGATCACGAATCGCCAGATCGAGGCTGCCCGTGTTGCCATGACGCGGCACATCAAGAGGGGTGGGAAGGTCTGGATCCGGATCTTTCCCGACAAGCCCATCACCCAGAAACCCGCCGAGACCCGGATGGGGAAGGGAAAGGGGAACCTCGAGGGGTGGGTGGCTGTGGTGAAGCCCGGTCGGATCATGTTTGAGCTGGAGGGAGTGGACGAGGTCACGGCCACCCGGGCCATGGAACTCGCCTCCGCCAAGCTCCCCATCAAGACCCGCTTTGTGGTGCGGGAGCACCAGCTGGGCTAGGAGACTGAAGAAATGAAGCCTCAGGACATACGTGAGTTGACGGATGAGGAGATCCAGGAGCGCCTGGCCGAGTTGAAGGAGGAGCAGTTCCGCCTTCGGTTCCGGAGCGCCACCATGGAGCTCGAAAACCCGAAGCTCATCAACCAGATCCGCCGGGATATCGCCCGGATGAATACGATCCTCCGCGAGCGCGAGCTCGCCCAGCAGAGCTAGTTGGTGGGAAATGGCTGAAATGGAAAACCCGACTCCCGAGGAGAAGATGGAGCGGAATACCCGGAAGACCCGGATCGGTGTGGTGGTCAGCGACAAGACCGAAAAGACCGTCACCGTCCAGGTGGAACGGCGCTTCGCGCATCCCCTCTACGGGAAACAGGTGGGAAAGACAAAGAAATACCACGCCCACGATGAGAACAATGAGTTCCTGGTGGGCGACAAGGTACGGATAATCGAGACCCGGCCCCTCTCCAAGATGAAGCGGTGGCGGGTAGCGGAACTGATCGAGCGGCCCGAATAAACGCCGGCCCGATGCATCGGAGTTCAGAGCGATGATTCAGCAGGAATCGGTTCTCAGGATCGCTGACAATACGGGCGCCAAGAAGGCGCTCGTGATCAGGGTCCTGGGTGGATCCCGCCGGCGATACGCCCGGGTTGGGGACGTGGTGGTGGCCACGGTGAAAGACGCCATTCCGAATGCCCCGGTAAAAAAGGGCGAGGTGGTGCGTGCCGTGATCGTTCGTACGAGCAAGGAGATGCGCCGAAAGGACGGCACGTATATCCGGTTCGACGACAACGCAGCCGTCCTCATCAACCCCCAGGGGGAACCCAGGGGCACCCGCATCTTCGGCCCCGTGGGCCGTGAGCTCCGGGAGAAAAAGTACATGAGGATCGTTTCGCTGGCACCGGAGGTCCTCTGATGCCGGCAGTGAGGAAGGGACCTGTGAAGGGGACCAAGCACAGAATCGTGAAGGGTGATCGGGTCAAAGTCATCCGCGGAAACCACCGGGACGCCGAAGGGACCGTTCTTCGGGTGATCCGGGACAAGGAACAGGTGGTGGTGGAGGGCGTGAACATGCGTAAGCGGCATGAGCGCCCGACCCAGGACAATCCGGAAGGCGGGATCATCACCTTCGAGGCGCCCATCCACCTCTCCAACGTCATGCTCATCGACCCGGCTACCGGGGATGCCAGCAGGACGCGGCTGAGAGTGGAAGCCGATGGAACCAAGGAACGGATGGCTGTGAAGAGCGGCAATCCGATTCCGAAGCCGTAACAGGGGCGGCGGAGCAATGGCAAAGAAGAAGGAACAAAAAAGTGGGGCCGGGAAGGGCAGCAGGGTCCTGTCGGAGAGCAGGGTTCCGAGATTGCATCAGCATTACCGGGATCATGTGCGGCCGGCCCTGAAGGAGCAATTCGGCTTCGAGAACGATCACAGGATTCCCATCATCGAGAAGGTGGTGGTGAACGTGGGGGTCGGAGAGGCCTCAAAGAACCAGAAGCTTCTGGACAGCGTGATCGAGGAGCTGACTCTCATCAGCGGTCAGAAGCCCGTGATCAACCGGGCCCGGAGGGCCATATCGAACTTCTCTCTCCGGGAAGGAATGCCTGTGGGCGTCAGCGTGACGCTGCGTCGGGCCCGGATGTACGAGTTTCTGGACCGGCTGGTGACGGCCGCCATTCCGCGTGTCCGTGACTTCCGGGGAATTCCGGCACGCTCCTTCGACGGCCGGGGCAACTATACCCTGGGCGTGAAGGAGCAGATCATCTTCCCGGAGATCGAGTACGACCGGGTTCAGGAGGTTCACGGCATGGACATCACCATCGTGACCTCTACCAACAAGGATGACGAGGCCTATGCCCTCCTCCGTGAAATGGGTTTCCCCTTCCGGGGAGAAACACCCGTTCAGATCGGAACGGCGGCATGACAAAGGATGGATTAGATGGCTAGAAAAGCCCTCATCGAGCAATCGAAGCGCAAGCCGAAGTTCCAGGTCCGGGTACGAAATCGCTGTTCGCGCTGCGGTCGGCCCCGGGGATTCCTGAGAAAGTTCGGCCTCTGCCGGATATGCTTCCGGGAAATGTCCCTCAGGGGCGAGATTCCGGGCGTGCGGAAGTCCAGCTGGTAAAAGGATCGAAACGGATATGATGACGGATCCCATAGCGGACATGCTTACCCGAATCCGGAACGCCGGCGGCGCCGGTCACCGGTGGGTGGACATGCCTGTATCGAAGCAGAAGATCGAGGTCGCCGACCTCATGAAGGAGAGCTCCTTCGTCTTCGACTACAAAGTCCTGGATGACGGCGCTCACGGCCTGCTTCGCATCTATCTCAAGTATCATGACGGCCGGCCGGTCATTCGGCACCTGAAGCGGGTTTCCCGCCCTGGCCGACGACACTATGTGGGCGTTGATGAGATTCCCCGGGTCCGGAACGGGCTGGGGATGGCCATCCTCTCCACCTCCAAGGGCGTGCTCTCGGACCGTATGGCCCGGCAGCACGGCGTAGGTGGCGAGTTGATGGCCTTGGTCTGGTAACCGAAACCGAAGCAAGACCATGTCGCGGATTGGAAAGATGCCGATCGAGGTGCCCAAGGGGGTGGATGTCTCCCTTGCAGGGCAGACCCTTTCGGTGAAGGGACCCAAGGGGGATCTCTCCCTGGAGGTTCACTCGGAGATCGATGTGAAGGTGGATGACGGGGTGGTGACGGTCCAGCGGCCGTCGGACCTGCCCCGGCACAGAGCCCTTCACGGCCTGGTTCGTTCCCTGGTTGCCAACATGGTCGCCGGGGTCAGCGAGGGCTTTTCCAGGACCCTGGAGATCGTGGGGGTGGGATACCGGGCCGATAAGTCCGGGAGCGGGATTACCCTGCAGTTGGGCTACTCCCATCCCATCGAATACCCGGCTCCCGCGGGGGTCGACCTGGAATGCCCGAACCAGACCACCATCGTCATCTCCGGTGCCGATAAACAGAAAGTTGGACAGACGGCTGCCGAGATCCGCGCCTTCCGGCCCCCGGAGCCCTACAAGGGCAAGGGTGTTCGGTATCAGGGTGAGCAGGTCCGCCGGAAAGCCGGAAAGACGGCAGGGGCTTAAACCATGGCGAAGATCGGTAATCTCAAGAGAACCCGGAGAGTCCAGCGAGCCAAGCGGCACCGCCGGATCCGGAAGCGGCTTCTGGGCTCGGCGGAGCGGCCCCGGCTGGTGGTCTTTCGTTCCCTCAGGAACATCGAGGGACAGGTGGTGGACGACAACGCGTCCCGGACCATCGTGGGGGTCAGCACTCTGGCCCAGGAGCTCAGGGGCTTTCAGGGGGAGTCGGACAACCCGAAGATCGAGGCGGCCTTCGAGGCCGGAAAGCTCCTGGCCCGGAGGGCCAGGGAGGCCGGCGTCGGTGAGGTCATCTTCGATCGGGGCGGCTACAAGTATCACGGCCGGGTGAAAGCCTTCGCAGAAGGCGCCCGGAAGGGAGGATTGGAGTTCTGATGGCCAGGGAACGCGAAAAGCGGCAAAACCGCCCTCGGGAAACCGACATGGTGGAAAACGTCGTCCATATCAACCGGGTAGCGAAGGTTGTGAAGGGTGGGCGCCGGTTCTCCTTCACGGCCCTGGTTGCGGTGGGAGACCAGAAGGGCAAGGTTGGCATCGGCCTGGCCAAAGCCAACGAAGTGGCGGAAGCCATTCGGAAGGCCTTCGAGCAAGCCAAGCGGGAGACTTTCCACATCCCCATCGAGAACGGTACCCTGCCCCATGACATCGTGGGACGATGGGGCGCAGGTCGCGTGCTTCTCCGTCCGGCTGCTCCCGGAACCGGCGTCATCGCCGGTGGTCCCGTACGGGCAGTCCTGGAGGCGGCGGGAGTTCGGGACGTGCTCACCAAGAGTCTGGGGACCAACAACCCCATCAACGTGGTTCGGGCCACGGTCCAGGGCCTCCAGAATCTGGTGACCGTGGAGCAGGCCGCCCGAGAGCGGGGGATCCCCGTGGAAGCTCTGGGGGGACGTCGTGGCTAACAAGAAGACGGCTGAGCCGAAGAAGATCGCCATCACCCAGATTCGGAGCCGTATCAACCGGCCCCAGAAGCATCGGGCCACCCTGGAAGCCCTGGGGCTGAGACGGCACCAGCAGACAGTGATCCAAAACGACACACCTGCCATCCGTGGGATGATCGAGAAGATCCCCCATCTGGTGCGGGTCGAAGAAGTCGAAGATTAAGGACGATCGCATGCCCGAGTTGCATGATTTGAGCCCCACCCGCGGATCCCATCGCAATCGCAAGCGAGTGGGCCGGGGTCCGGGCTCTGGAACCGGAAAGACTTCCGGCCGTGGTCACAAGGGACAGGGAGCCCGCTCCGGAGGAGGCGTCCGCCTCGGGTTCGAGGGTGGACAGATGCCTCTCCAGCGCCGGATCCCGAAGCGAGGCTTCACCAACATCAACCGGAAGGAGTACCAGGCCGTGAACGTGCGGGACCTGGCCCGGGTCGATGCCGGTGAGGTGACGCCGGAGATTCTCTATGCCCATGGCCTGGTCCGGAAGCTGAACCAGCCCGTGAAGATCCTGGGCACCGGGGAGCTGGAGGGGGCCTATCAGGTTTCGGCCCACGGCTTCAGCGCGTCGGCGAGGGACAAGATCGAGGCTGCCGGTGGAAGCGTGACGGTCCTGAGCCTGGAGCCGAGAAGGGGGTCCGCCGCAGAAGAAGCGGCGCTGCAGGAAGGGTCTGTTTCCGGGGGAGCGCCGAAGACGGCCCGGTCCCCGGAAGCGGAGATGGAGGAGGCCTCGGCCCCGGGTGGGGAAGAAGAGGCACCGTCGGAGGTTGAGGAAGAACAGGCCTGACCGGGGCGACCATGGCCAATCCCATTCCGAATCTGTTCCGGGTACCGGAACTCAAGAACAAGATCCTCTTCACCCTGCTGATGCTTCTCATCTACCGGGTGGGAGCGCACATCACTGTGCCCGGCCTGGACGTGAATGCGTTGAGGGAGCAGTTCGGGCAGCTTCAGGATACCTTCCTGGGCATCTACGACATGTTCGTGGGGGGCGGTCTTTCCCGGGCCACCATCTTTGCCCTGGGGATCATGCCCTACATCTCCGCCAGCATCATGTTCCAGCTCCTGGCGGCGGTCTTCCCCACCATCGAGAAGCTGCAGAAGGAGGGGGACGAAGGGCGTAAGAAGATCACCCAGTGGACCCGGTACACCACGGTGGGCCTCAGCGCGATCCAGGCCTACGGTTATTCCGTGTTCCTGGGCAGCCTGCCCGGGGCCGTCCGGGATCCGAGCGTTCTCTTCACCTTCACCACTGTCATGACCCTGACGGTGGGAGCCGTCTTCATCATGTGGCTGGGTGAGCAGATCACGGAGCGGGGGATCGGGAACGGCAT
>CAZSDD010000105.1:0-4754 GCA_964605505.1 uncultured Gemmatimonadaceae bacterium
TCCGCTGATCGGCTTCGAGCTTCCGGCGATCAGCCCGCTTCCTCGAAGGTGGCCTCCCGGACAGCCCTGAACTCCGTTCCCTCGTACCACCCTGGGAAATCGGAGGAGTACCCCAGGTCCACGCCCATGCGGAACCAGAGATGCATGTCCTGCAGAGCGCCGCCGAGGGCCCAGTCATCCGAGTACTCGTCGCTGGGCCGGTGGTAGTGCTCTGCGGTCCAGGCATCGGATTGAGCCTGTCCGTACTCTTCTCCCTGCCCCATGACGTCGAATCCCGCGCCGCCGTAATGAGCGGGAATGCCCCTCTTGGCCAGGGGAAAGTGGTCCGACCGGTAGAAGGACCCCTTCTCGGGCTCGGGGTTGGGCTTCACCACCCGGTCCTGGGCTTCGGCAGCGGACCGGGCATACTCGTCCAGCTCCGACTTCCCGTGCCCCACCACCACGTAATCATGGGTGGCCCCCCAGATGGGCAGGGCGTCGATATTGATGGCGGCCACCGTCTCGTGGAGGGGATAGACGGGATTGGAGGCGTAGTATTCGGATCCCAGCAGTCCCTGCTCCTCGGCGGTGGTGGCCAGGAACACGATGGACCGTTGGGGGGCCGGCTCCAGCCGGGTAAAGGCTTCGGCGATCTCCAGCATGGCGGCGATTCCGGATGCATTGTCCCGGGCTCCGTTGAAGATGCTGTCGCCTTCCAGGGTGGGATCGATTCCGAAGTGGTCCCAGTGGCCCATGTAGAGGATCACCTCATCGGGACGGAGGCTTCCATCCAGACGGGCCAGGAAGTTGTGCGAGACGGAGGGCTCCAGCGTGTTCTGGATCTCCACCGAAGCCGTGAGATTCATGGGGACGGCCCGGAATCCCGGCTCGAATGCCCGGGTCTTCAGCTCCTCCAGGTCCAGGTCCGCCCGGGAAAAGATGTCGGAGGCGACAGAATAGCTGATCCAACCCTCCACATCCGCTTTGGGAGACAAGGCCTGGGACTCGGCGAGAATGAACTGGGGTCCCGTCCATCCGTTCTCCACCGTGGCCCAGGGATAGGCCGCCGGCTCGGTCTCGTGGATGAGGAGGACTCCGGCGGCGCCCTGCCGGCCGGCTTCCTCATACTTGTAGGTCCAACGGCCATAGTAGGTCATGGCGTTGCCCTGGAAGAAGTCCGGGTCCTTGGTGATGAACCCCGGGTCGTTTACCAGAGCCACCACCGTCTTGCCCTCCACGTCCACTCCGTCGTAATCGTTCCAGCCGTACTCCGGGGCCACGATCCCGTAGCCCACAAAGACCATCTCCGAAGCGTCCAGGGAAGAGGACTCCCTGGCTTCGGGAGTGGTGGCCACGAACTCGGACCCGTAGGCAAAGCTCCGGCTCCATCCTTCATCCTGAACGGTCAACGACATGTCCGGATCGGCTGTGATGGAGACCAGGGGTACTTCCTGGGTGAAGAGGCCGTTCTCCCCCCCGGGCCGGAGGCCGAGGGCCAGGAACCCCTCTTCCAGGTAGTCGATGGTGTGACGCTCCCCCGGAGAGGCCGGGGCCCTGCCCATGTAGACATCCGAAGCCAGGGTCTGGACGTGGCCCACGAGCTCGATGGTGTCCAGAGCCACCAGAGCCGCCTGGAAGGAGGATTCAGTCGGGGCATCGGCAGCCGGGTTCTCGCAGGCAGAAAAAGCCGGAGCCAGGGACAGAAGAGAGACGGTAATGAACGTCCTGGGTTTCCACTTTCGCATGGGGGTACCCTCTTTCTGGAGCATTTCGAAATGGAAAACCGGTCCCATTTCACTGTTCCAAATAAACGCTTCGGGGAAAAGACATCCATCTATCGGGGAATAGAATCAGGATGGAGATTCCGTTGCGATTCATCTGGGATTCCCGCTCCCGAACAAGCCCATCCGAATGCCTATCCCGGTTCTATATCTCGATGAATGGCCCGGGAATACCGCCTCTCTTAGCCTTTTCAAGAGACATTGTCGGATCAAACATCCGAGTCGAAAGGAGCCCCGCATGGCCGCAGTGAGCACCCGAAATCGAACGGACCAGGAAGTCCTCGCCGATCTGGAGGAAACCCTCTCCTGGGACGGAAGGATCGATAGCACAGGCATCCAGCCGGAAATCTCCGGCGGAGTGGTGACCCTGAAAGGCGCAGTGCCCAACTACACCTCCAGGGCCGCCGCAGTGGAGCAGGCCCGGCTCACACCCGGGGTATCAGAGGTGGAGGACCGTTTGCGGGTGGAGATCCAGGGAAGCGCTCCGGGGATGGACGACGATGTCCTGACCGCCAGAGCCAATGACAGCCTCCAGTGGGACTCGGCTCTGGAGGGCTCCGATATCCGGGCGATGGTCCGGGAGGGCACCGTGGAGCTGGAAGGCTCGGTGGACGCCCACTGGAAGATCCAGAGAGCCTTCAACCTGGTCATGGGCATCAGAGGGGTCCTGGACGTGAAGAACAACCTGGCGGTGGTTCCCACCGACGACGTGGCCGACGAGGCTCTGGCCGAGCAGATCCTCCAGGCCCTCCGGAGGAACGTCCTGGTGGACGAGAGCCGCATCGAGGTGGAGGTGAATGCCGGCGTCGTGACCCTGAAAGGCAGCGTCCCCTCCTGGATGGAGGCCAATACCGTCCGTGAGGTGGTCTCCAACACCCCGGGGACCCAGGACATCAAGGATCTGCTGGAGACGGACCGTGAGCCCGCTCCGGCCTGAACGCCGCACCCGGGCACCCGGGACCTGTCGACGGCCCGCGAAAATTGGAGAGGAACCATGCGTCTGAAGGAAAGAAGGATCGCTCTGTTCGTGGCTGATCTCTACGAGGACCTGGAGTTCTGGTATCCCAGGATCCGGATGGAAGAAGAGGGGGCCCATGTGGTGGTAGTGGGGCCGGAGGAGAAGAGCTATACCGGAAAGCACGGGCTGACGGCCGGGGCTCATCGGGCCATCGGTGCGGTGGATGCCCAGGATTTCGACGCCCTCATCATTCCCGGAGGCTATGCTCCCGATCAGATGCGACGAAGCGAAGAGATGGTGGACTTCGTCCGGGCCATGGATGAGGCGGGAAAGCCCGTGGCCGCCATCTGCCACGCCGGCTGGATGCTGGCCTCCGCAGGCATTCTGGAGGGGAAGCGGGTCACCAGCTTCTTCTCCATCAAAGATGACCTGGTGAACGCCGGAGCCCGGTGGGTGGACGAGGAGGTGGTTGTGGATGGATCCCTCATCACATCCCGGGATCCCGGCGATCTCCCGGTTTTCTGCCGCACCATCATCGACGCTGTGGAAAAGGTCCAGGTTTCCCTGCCTCTCTGAATCGGAAGAATCGAGGATCCAGACATGAACCGCTTGATGAAATTCACCGGACAGGCCGTCGCCGGCTGCATGGTCATTTCCATCCTGCTCCTCTGGGCGCCGGTGACGGCGGCCGCTCAGGGTGACCTGCCGGACGAGGAAGTCACCGACGCCGTGGAGGATCAGTTGCGGCACGACCCGGCGGTGTCGCCCGCCACCCTGGATCTCAGCACAACCGATGGGATCGTCACCCTGCGGGGAACCACGGACAACCTCCTGGCCAAAGAGCGAGCGGGGAGGGTCGCCGAAACCGTAAGGGGGGTCAGGTCCGTCATCAACCTCATCGAGGTGCGCCCTCCCCTGACCAGGACCGACGGAGAGATTCGCCGGGACGTTGAAGACGCACTCCGGGCTGATCCCGCCACGGAGCCCCACGGGATCTCCGTGACGGTGGAGAACGGGGTGGTGACGCTGACGGGTCAGGTGGAATCCTGGACCGAGAAGGACCTGTCGGGAACCGTGGCCAAGGGAGTCAGGGGCGTCCTGGACCTGGAGAACCAGATCGAAGTGGATCTGTCGGTGATCCGTGACGACCAGGAGGTGGAGAGGGAGGTGGAGAGGGTCCTGTACTGGGATGCGCTGGTGGACGCGGGCCTCATCGAGGTGGAGGCCGACGATGGCCAGGTGACCATGGGGGGCGTCGTTGGAAGCGCGGCTGAAAAGCGAAGGGCCGTCACCGACGCCCATGTGGCCGGGGTGGCGACGGTAGACGCTTCCGAGCTCACCGTGGCCCGCTGGGCCAGGGATGAAGACCTGAGGGGTGATCCCCCCGTTCCCGTGACCAGCCAGGAGATCGAGGAGGCCGTGAAGCTGGCTATCCTCTACGATCCCCGGGTCCTTGGAGCCGATGTCGTCGTCACAGCCCACGAGGGGATTGTCACCCTCAGGGGTGAGGTGGAGAACCTGAGGGCGTGGCGGGCGGCGGAGAGCGTGGCCAGAAACACTGTGGGAGTGGAGTTGGTGGAGAACCGCCTCAAGGTACGCCCGGAGGAAGCCTTTTCTGATCCACGAATCCAGGAGATGGTGAAGTACGCCCTGACCCGGAATCCCAATGTAGACGCCGAGGAGATCCTGGTGACGGTGGTGGGCGGAATCGTCAAGCTCTCCGGAAGCGTGGAATCTTCGTACCAGCGGGCCACGGCCGACATAGTGGCCTCCGGCGTTTCCGGCGTGGTGGACGTGGAGAATCTCCTGCAGGTCCCCACGCTGGAGCGTCCCCTGCTCTATGATCCTTACCTCGACGAAGCTGATCCCAGGGAGCTCACATGGTACCGGTTCCAGCCCTTCACCACCGCCAGCACCGATGGCAACATCGAACGGGCCATTAAACTGGAATTCCTGTGGAGTCCCTTCGTGGACGGATCGACAATTGACGTGGAGGTGGAGAATGGAGTGGCCACCCTCACAGGAACGGTACGCTC
>CAZSDD010000105.1:4854-10024 GCA_964605505.1 uncultured Gemmatimonadaceae bacterium
CAATTGACGTGGAGGTGGAGAATGGAGTGGCCACCCTCACAGGAACGGTACGCTCGGTCCGGGAGCGTCAGGACGCCACCAAGAACGCCTATGAGGGCGGAGCCCTCTGGGTGGATAACGAACTGACTGTCGTCCGTTGAAAGAATTGTCGCGCGTCAACAGAAGTCGTCCGTCAACAGAACAGGGGAACCATGTACTTTCCGGGATTCATCGTAGCCCTCGTCGTGGGCCTACTCATCGCCGCCGTCTTTTCCGCCATCCTGGGAGAACGAAGGCCCTGGGGCGGCGGATTTCTCTGGTTCTTTTTGATCATCTTCCTGGGTGCCTGGGCCATCGGGAGCTGGGCCGTTCCGGTGGGACCGGCCTGGATGGGCGTGGCCTGGCTCCCCTTCTTCGTGGGAGCTCTGGCCCTCGCCCTCCTGCTGGCGGCCCTCGCCGAGCCCAGGCCCCGTCCGCTTACACCGACGGAGGCGGAAATAGAGGCTGAAGCGGAGGCCGCCACCGTAGGATTCTTCTTCTGGCTCCTCCTCCTGATCCTCATCGCCGTCATCATAGCCGGCGTCATCGACTGGTAGCGGTCCCAATCTCTGGGACTACCATGGGACGAGGCCCGACAGGATGCCCTGTCGGGCCTCGCTCTTTCCCGGCCTCACACTCTCAGGATCACTCTTCCACGAGATCCTCTCCGGTGTCCGCCTGGAGGACGGCGCTACGTAGCCCTGGGTGGCGCATGCCGAAGAAGGCGCCCATGGCCACCACCGCCAGGAGATTCCCCACGGCGACGGTCCACCAGGCGAGGCTGCCCAGAAGGAACTCGGCCACGATAGTCAGGGCCCCCAGGAAGAAGGCTTCCATGGCCACGAAGAGGATGAGCCCCCCGATGATCAGGTGGGGAACCCGCCCGGCTCGGTTCAGGAAGGCGGAAGCCGTGACCCCCACTAGACTGAAGAGAAGAAGGTGGATCACGGTGTACCCCAGGACCGTCCCGGCAGTGATGCGTACCCGGTCCAGGGTGTCGGCGCCATAAAAGACCACCGACCCGAGGGCTCCGGGGGTGAAAAGGGCCTGCCCCCGTGCCAGGTCGAAGATAAAGAACCAGAGGGCTACTGCGGCGGCCCCAAGGAGGCCGGCCACAACCCCTTCACCGAGGACTTTCCCCGTTGCCGCATTATCCCCTGTTGCCACCCTGTCGTCCTCCTTCTCTCTGCCATCTTTTTTGTCTTTGTCTTGACGCCTTTTCCCACCAGTGGAGCCGGTAGCCGTCATAGCGCCTTCCGCCCCTCGGGTTCTTGAACTCGAATAGGTAATACGCGTCGCGGGCGAAGCTCAATCCCGGGACGAAAAGCGGCCCAGGACCGGCTCCCAGCCGGTGTCAAACTTCTCCCTCAGCTCCGCGCCTCCGCTTCCCAGGGATTCCCATCCGCTGTGGACCAGGGTCACCCGGGTTCCATCGCCTTCCGGCTCAAAGCTCACGTCCACCGTCTGGGCCTCTTCGGGGTCCCCCTCCGGGTGGAACGAGAACTCAACCCGGTCCGGCGGGTCCCATGTCTCCACGGTGCCCCAGACCTCTGCTTCGCCGTCCTTCTTCCGGTGAAACACCCGTCCGCCCTCTTCTTCCTCGAAGATGACGGTGCCTGTCCTGGACACACCCAGAGGGCGTCCAGTCACGGGCCACCAGCTGGCGATTTCCGTCGTGAACCGCTGAAAAGCGAGCTCAGGGGGCATATCGACGACCACGCTCTTGTGAATGGGGGGAATGGAAATCTTGGTCTCCTTTCTACCAGTCTACCAGCCCGGGGAGAGTTGGAATCCCCACTGGCTGTCATTGGTTCTCTGGAAGGCCCGGGCCCAGTATACTTCGGCCACCAGCCTTCCCAGGATATTGAACCGGAGAGACGCTCCGGTGCTGAAGACGGGAATCCTTCCCGGGTCATCCGTGCTGAAGGTCAGATCCGGGCTTTCGTCGTCGGTCCAGGCCACCCCGCCATCCATGAACAGGGAGAGCTCGGTGGGGAGGAAGCTCGCCTCCATGAGGCCGAAACGCTCCGTTCCCAGAAGGGGAACCCTGACTTCCACATTCCCCAACGCCACCTTGCTTCCGATGAGACGATCGAACTCGGAGCAGGCCCCCCCCTGGCCGTCCTCGGTGCACTGCCTGCCGCCGAAGGAATTCACGGTGTAGCCCCGGACCATGGTTTCGTGCCCCAGGAAGAGGGGAGTCAGTCGCTCATTCTCCGAGTCGGGTCCGTACCGCCCGTAATGCATCGCCCTGAACGCCAGGGTCACGGGCTTGGCAAAGAAATACCGGCGGAAGTCGCCAAGCAGATTGACGAAATTCAGGTCCCCGAAATTCCCCTCCACTTCGAAGCGGTGACGCCCTCCGTCCGCCGGAGAGGTGAGGCCGAAGTAGGAGAAGTCCCCCACGTACGCCAACATTCCGTGATAGAGGGTCAACTCTTCGGGGGTTCCGAGGCCCACCGACCCGGGGGACACCTTCTCCCGTCCCACGAAGGCGCCTCCCGGGGTGAAATAGCTCCGTGTGATCTCCCGGTCGTAGGTCAGCCGTGAAACGCCTGCGTCCATCTCGAACCGGGCGGTCCTGGAGAGGGGGTATTCCGTGGCTGCGGAGGCCCGGTACAGAATGGTCCGGGAGAGGACGAAGTCCAGGTACCGGACCTCCTCCCCCTCCACCGTCGTGGTACCGCCCCGGGCAAATCCTGTCCGGAAGGGTATCCGACCCGCCCGGCCGCCCCAGTTCAGGCGATTCTCCCGGTTCATGTACGCCACCTGCCCCCCGATGTCCTGGAAGCTCCCCTGGGCCTGCAGCGCCACCCCCAGCTGGTGGTTCCCAAGCATGTCGCTAAAGAAGGCGGCCACCGATCCGCCCAGGGCGGTACCGAGCCGGTCCACGGCGACTCCGATGGAGGGCTGGGCCAGGTAATCCAGCTGGAGCCCCGCATCGTAGTCCGTCTTCCGGAAAGCACCCTCGGGCGGCAACCCCACTGTGGGATCCGTCAGGTACTCCGTCACGAATTGTTGGCTCGCCGTAGGCGGGGCCGGCGGCAACATGGCTGCCCGGTCATCCGCGGATTCGGGCCGGGTTACTTCGTCCCCTCCGGTCTCCTCCGGCGCCAGCCCGTAGCCGATGTAGTTTCCGTCCTCGAAGACCGTGAAGATCATGTCCCCGGACTCCCGGGCCACCGATAGCGCCGGAGCCTCCTCCGAGACCCCCGAGATGCCCGTGGCCAGGCGGGTCACCTGGAAGATCCTCCCGGAATCCAGCTCCAGGCGGTAGGCGTCGCTGTACCCTTCCCGGTCGGAGATGAAGAACACGCTGCTTCCGTCTGGCGACCATTTGGGATCTATGTGCTTGGAGCCCCCCAGAGGCCTCCGAACGGCCATCTCCCCTGTCTCCAGATCCAGGAATCCCAGCCCCAGAGGAGGAAAGGTCAATCGCTCCAGATCCGCCTGCCCCCCCCGGTCCGTGGAGAAGGCCAGGGTCCCGCCGTCGGGGGACCAGGCCGGGTGGAGCTCGGCGAACCGATCGTCGGTGAGTCTCTCCAGGGATCCGGAATCCAGGTCCAGGATGAAGAGGTCCGTCTGCCCGCCGTCCGATCCGGAGAAGACGATCCTGGATCCGTCCGGAGACCAATCCAGGGAGAACACGGCCTCCACACCCTCCAGGTTCAGGGACCGCTCCACCTCCTGGTCCTCCACACCGGCGATGGCGATGCCGTTGTCGCCTTCGGCGAAGGTGACGAAGGCGAACCGGCTGCCGTCGGGAGACCAGGCGCCGGACGAGGAGATGAAGAACAGGTTGTCGAAATGGGGGTTCCGGTTGCTGGAGGCCAGGGTGCCCAGCACCTCTCCGGTGCGAGCGTCGGCCATGTATAGATCCACCGAAAAGAGGTCCCTCTCGGAAAAGAAGGCCACACGGTCTCCCCGGGGACTCAGGGAAGGAGAGAGGTTCATCTCTCCGGCATCTTTGTCCGGAGCCAGGATCCTGCGTCCGGCGTCCTCCGGCCTGGTACGTCCCTCCAGCGTTGGCTGGTAATGAGAACGGATGGCTTCCACCCAGCCTGCGGAGAGGGTGTCCGGATGAACCCCCAGGACCTCCAGAAAGGCCCCCCGGTAGCCACCGGCCCCCACGGCCCTGAAGAGGGCCGGGACCGCGGCGTCCCCATAGGTTCCGGCGATAAAGGCCCAGAGCGCATGACCGAACCGATAGGGAAAGTACTCTGCCCCTTCGCTCATCTCCTTGATGGTCGGCACCCGATCGTGGAGAACCGCGTCCCGCATCCACATGGCTGTGTGGGGACTCTCCCGGCCCAGGGACATGTATTCCGGCATTCCCTCGATGAACCAGGAGGGATAGCGATCGAATCCCGTGGCCCCGCCTCCTCTACGGATGGAGGCGATCTCGTACTGAAAGGAGTGGATGAGCTCGTGCCCCAGCACGTGATCGGTTTCGCTATAAGTCCCCGCCAGGGGCATGATGACCCGGTCCTTCACGCTCTCCGTAACCCCGCCGGTGCCCTGGGACAGGAAGCCCGGAATGGCGTTGGTCTGCTGGAAGTCCGCCTTGTTGGCGTAGACCAGGATGGGCTTCTTGTCGTCGAAGGCGAACTGGAAGCTCCGTGCGAAGCGCTCGTACCAACGCTCGGCCATCCGCCCGAAATCCTCCACCAGCTGCTCCGACTCCCTCTCGTAGAAGTGGATGTCGAAATGCTCGGTGTGGAGGACCCGGAAGTCGAAATCCTCGTACTGGACCTTGTTTCGCCCGAAGAACTGACTGTGCCCGGGGCAGGGGAAGGTCAGGAAAACAGTCAACACGACGGCCAGCGTCAACAGGATCTTGCTTCCTGCGAGGCGGGAATCGGTATCTCGGGAAATTGCCGGGTCCATCACCGTTTGGGTCCCTTCTTCTCTGGAAAGATGCCCTGCCACTGTTCTGCACTGCCACGCTTCCGGTTGAGCTCTCACTCTCCGGGTTCTAATGGATCCACCACTTGAGATGGCTCCAGGTTCCCTGAAATTCGGCTCGGATGACCTCTTCTCGGCGAATTCCCCCCGCATCTCTATCCCCCCCCTCCATCGAGTTCAGTGTCCTCATGGCCCGGAGGCGGCTCAATTTTGATTGGCGATCCCGTTCTGCGGACGGATCCGGATG
>CAZSDD010000106.1:0-9873 GCA_964605505.1 uncultured Gemmatimonadaceae bacterium
CTTCGGCGGGTCATGTCCTCCCCCTTCTGGAAAATGGGGACGGGTTCCGGGCCGGAGTGCTCCGGCGCTCCGGAAACGGGATCGATAATTTTGATTGGGATCGCAACTTATGCCCAGGGCGTTACGCAGCCGTTATGCGCCTAGGCTACTTCCCCCAGGAGGCTCAGCTGCGCCCCCTCCACATTGACGGATCTTTGACGCCGACATTTTATCATCGCGATTACATTTCCCTCTTCCCATATTTGGGTCGAGGCCGTTCGGAGAACCCGGAGCCGGGCGATACGGTTCTGCGACAGCAACCCGCCACCAGGCAGGCAATACATGGTGAAGCTGTACGCATTCGGAGACCCGTACCTGGTAGACGAAGAAGGCCGCCGCCTGGACGGACTGATCCGCCAGACCAAGCGCTTCGCAGTGCTCATTTATCTTCTCTGTGCCGATCAGACCCATCCCCACCGCAGCGATGAGCTCGTCGCCTTCTTCTGGCCCGAGGCCGATGGGAAACGAGGGCGAAACGCACTCCGGCAGACGCTCTTCGTCATCCGGGATCAGCTGGGGCCGGACATCATCATCCGAAACGGGTCCGAGGAGATGCGCCCGAACCCACATCGGATCGGATCCGACGTGGGTCTGTTCCGGCGGGAATTCCGTAAGGGGGCGTCGGAACCCGCCCTGGCACTCCACAAGGCTCCGTTCCTCTCGGGGTTCTTTCTGGACGGCTGTGCCGAATTCGAATTCTGGATCGAGCATGTCCGGGAGGAGCTGCAGGAAATGGCCGCCACTGCAGCCCGGAACCTGGCCCACATCTCTGAGGGGGACCGGGACCTGGAGGCCTCTCTCCACTGGTGGCGGGTGGCCCTGGCCATGAGGCCGTACGACGAAGAGATCGCCCGGCGGATCATGGCCCTCCTGGCAGGCTCCGGGAACCGCGGAGAGGCCATCTCGGAGTTCAAGCGCTTCCGGGAGCGAATGGCCGGCGAATTGGGCCTCGAACCCTCCGGGATGACCCTGCGGCTTGCCGAGGATATCACCGATGGCCGTTTCGACCGGGGTTCCCAGTGGCTCGGGGACCGGAGAGCCCGTGGGTCAGGGACTGACTCGACCCCCGACGGAGGCCAGCAACCCCATTTCCGGCGCGGCTCCGACAGCTCTGTGTTCTGAGTCGTTAGCCCCATGCATGGGTGGAAGGCCCCGTGACTTCACGGACCGCTACATTCCGCTCACCACGTCGCACCGCAATGCCGAAACAATCACTCTCCTGCCTTGGGATGGCACTCCATCCAGAGATCCTCGACCGCTTCTGTCTCCTCTGGTGTGAGCATCGCGAACTCCTTCTCACGTGCTCGCTTCGACAGCCGCCCCTGGCCCTGCGCGAGGAATCGATGCAGTAGGTCCACCGTCGAATGTGGCATGTCTCCGAGAAGCCGCTGGACCTCCTCGGCGAAGCGATCAAACCCTTCGAGATAGGCGACCTCCCGGGGGAGATCCCGCTCGACGGTTTCCGCGACCTGATCGTAGAGGAATTCGGCATGGGCTGTCGCGTCGAAGTACCTGTAGAACCGATCCGTTTCGTTCCGGACCCGCACGTTCCCCCTTTCCGTGGCCTCCCATTCGATATACTCGAGCAGAGGAGCCGAATAGGATCGAAGGACTTTCTCGTACTCTGACACGTTCCTCAGAATCGAGGCGCTCACGGGGAAGATCAGACCGTCGGGATTGTAACCCGCCCGTGCCAGTACGTGATGGATGAGCCACCGATGGATTCGGCCGTTCCCGTCCTCGAACGGGTGGATGTACACGAAGCCGAACGCGACGAGTGTCGCAGTGATGACCGGGTCGATTCCACGCTCCAGCGATCTCCTCTCGAACTCGATCAAGCCGGTCACGAGATCATGGAGGTCTTCCGGACGCGCACTGATGTGCTCGGGCAGGGGCGCGCGCGTCACCCGGTCGTGCTCTCCAACGAACCCACCCTCTCGACGTAGCCCCGGATTCACGAAACGGCTCTCGCCGAGGACGACACGTTGAAGTCGCACCAACTCGTCAACGGACAGGTCCACGTCACCGGCCTCGCCAATCGCCCGTCCCCACCGCTCGACGCGGTTCAGCCCGGGCCGCTCTCCCTCAATCTGGAAGGAGGATCGACTGTCGCTAAGGAGAAGGAATGCTGCGGCCCTGGATATGATGTCCGGATGCACTCGACCGAGCACCTCTCTCGCTCTCTCGTCCCACCGGCGGCCAACATGAGCCCGTAGCTCCGGAGTCCATCGGACCATCGGGCAGAACTCCGGCGGACCCGGGAGGTTGTCCACAACACGATGACGCGACGAGATATCCCCCTCTTCCGAAGCGACCTGTAGCTCCGGATCCACCACCGGCTCCGCCTTGACCTTCGGCGCATCCGGCAGGTTCAGCGTGTGTCCCGTGAGCCACTCGTACAGAAACCAAATTCGGCGCGCGTACTTGCCGGTGGGCGTCTTACGAACGACCTCCGTGACCTCGCCCGGATCGATGGACCGAAAGAGGGCGGTCAGGACGGACAGATCCACACCCTCGCGCTTCAACGCAAATTCGAGGTGGGCACCGAGATCATCAGAAGGTCGGCGCCGAACCGACACGCCCAGCCATTCACGGGTGGACTTTGGGTGGTGACCGGTGGAGACGAAGGCCACAGCCGGAGGAAGGGGCAGCGGAAGGTCGTATCGCTCGATGATCGCCGAATAGCCAGCCAGCCAGCCCTCCTCTGGGAGCACCCGGCCGCGCAAATCCTTCACGGCCCCTTCACTGTGACTCACTCATCCCCCCAGTCTACGCCATATACTTCACCGTAACATCGGAATTCGGCATAATAATCACCCGAGACGGGCAGGTCAACGCAGCTTCGCTGGGCCGGGCGGGACCTCGAGCGCGAAGGACGCTGGGAACCGCTTACGCCCCGATCCGGAAAAGAAAAAGGCCCGCCCGACGCCGAAACGTCGAACGGGCCGTGGCCCTTCACAGTGCGCCGCCAGGGACTCGAACCCCGAACCTACTGATTAAGAGTCAGTTGCTCTGCCAGTTGAGCTAGCGGCGCTCAAGATCTGAAAAGTATCAGCATCCGGGGCCGGGGTAAACTGGCCCGCTCCTGCGTCCTCAGAACGCGCTGATCCCCGTCACTTCCATTCCCAGGATCAGCGTGTGCATGTCGTGGGTTCCCTCGTAGGTGTAGACGCTCTCCAGATTGGCCATGTGCCGCATGGCGGAGTATTCCACAAGGATCCCGTTGGCCCCCAGGAGCCGTCGGGCCTCCCGGGCGATCTCACACGCCATGTTCACGTTGGCCCGCTTTGCCATGGACACCTGGGCCGGCGTGTACTCCCCCCGGTCCTTCAGCCGGCCCAGCTGCAGGGCCAGAAGCTGGCCCTGGGTGATCTGGGTGATCATATCCGCCAGGCGAGCCTGCTGAAGCTGCTTGCCGGCGATGGGCCCGTCGAACATGACCCGTTCCCCGGCGTAGCCCAGGGCTTCGTGGTAGCAGGCCATGGCGGCCCCCACCGTGCCCCAGGCGATGCCGTACCGGGCCTGGGTAAGGCAGCCGAGGGGATCCCGGAGGCCCGAGCTCCCGGGCAGGAGAGCATCCGCCGGCAACTCCACGTCCTCGAAGACCAGCTCGCTGGTGTCCGACGCCAACAGGGAGAGCTTTCCCTTCTGGTCCCGGGCGGTGAACCCGGGAGCGTCCGAAGGCACAATGAACCCCCGAATGCCGTTCCGATCCCCGATCTCCCGGGTCTGGGCCCAGACCACGGCCATGTCGGCCATGCTGCCATTGGTGATCCACATCTTCGCCCCGTTCAGGAGCCAACCGTTGTCGGTTTTCTTTGCCGTGGTGATCATGCCGCCGGGATTGGAGCCGTAGTCCGGCTCCGTGAGGCCGAAGCACCCGATCTTCTCGCCGGAAGCCAGCTCGGGGAGCCACTCCCGCTTCTGCTCCTCGGAGCCCCAGGTGAAGATGGGGTACATGACCAGGGCTCCCTGGACCGAAGCGAAGGACCGGATGCCCGAGTCTCCCCGTTCCAGCTCCTGCATGATGAGGCCGTAGGCCACGTTGTTCAGGCCGGCGCAGCCGTACTCCTCCGGCAGGTTGGCCCCCAACATCCCCAGCTCCGCCATCTCGGGAATGAGCTCCGTGGGAAATCGCCGCTGGATGTAGGCATCCTGGATGATGGGCATGACCTTGTCGTCCACCCACTCCCGGACCATGTCCCGGACCATCCGCTCCTCCTCGGAGAGGAGGGACTCCACGTCGTAGAAATCAACTCCCTGAAACTTCTCGGCCATGGCCTTCGTTGCCCCTGGAAATGAGATGATCTGACTGCGTACTCCAAACCGCCTTGCTCTGACCCACTGACCTCTGACCCGCCAAGCTCCGACCCAGGATACTCCGATCTCCGACCCGCCAAGGAACGTCAGGGGGCATGAATGGGAGTCGGGATAGTGCCGGAATCAGGCTCGCGGTCCCGGTTCGTCGATCCTGGGCGGCACGGCCTCGGCGGCCTTCCGGTTGCTGAACCGGTAGACCCCATACGCCACCTCCCGGGCCACCCGGGAGGATATCCAGAGGGCCGCCACCACGGTGGCGATCCAGCCCGGGATGATGAGGTCGGAGGGCTGGATGACCACCCAGATCCAGATGGCCAGAAGTGCCGCAAGGAGAGTCCCGAAACCCCAACCCCACACCGCCGCCCGCTGACGGGCGGATTCCCGGCAGTCCTGGCACCAGAGAAGGCGGTCCATCTCCTCCACGTCCTTCTGCTCCAGGCACCGGACACAGGTGGCCAGCTCGGGAAACCGGGATTTCCAGGCTGAGTCGTTGTCCTTTCTTCCGAACACCTCGTCTCCTCGGGATATGCTGTCGGAGGCGCCGGGAACAACGCCGCCTTCATCGGGCCCCAACCCCATCCGGGCCCCGGGGGCCGGCTCCTGCCGGGACGCTACCCTGGAATCAGGGATTCGTAAAGCGAGGGTTGTAGTCGTATTCCGTGTGGTCCTCACCCCACCGGACGAGCTCTTCCAGGAGAGTGGGCCTGCGGGTGCCGTCCCTGCGGGCCCTTCCGGCGATGTTCCGGGCCCTGCGCCAGGTCAGTTCGTTGAGCGAGTCCCTGGGCAGGAGAGCCCTGGCCACCTCCTGACCGGAGGGGAGGATCGTCTTGACGCGGACCCCGGCCAGGCCCGGGTAGCTCTGAAAGAGGCGTTCCGTCTCCTCGCTGAAGAGGAGGATATAGGGACCCACCTTGGCCCAGAGGGTTCCGCCCCTGCGAATCTGCCCTTCCGGCTGAACGACGGTCACCTCCGCCACATTTCCACTCATGGAAACGGAAAGGTCGCCCTCGTACTGGAAGGTCTCCTCCACCTCCGATGCCGACGGTACGCTCAGATTCGGCTTTTCACAACCCGTCAACGCCGTAGCAGCGACGGCCAGAGTCAGAAGAAATGCCCTCCTGCTCCAGTTCTTTATCGACATCAATCCGTTCACGATCTTCATCCGTCCTTGGATCCCGCCCTGTTCCGTTCTCTTGTACACCCCGAAAGTCCCTGGGATTTCAGCCCACGGCACTTCACCCGAGGGGAAGGAGCGCTCTGGCCAGGGCGTCGGAAACCGAGGCCAGCGTTCCGGGCGCATCCGCAGGACCCGCTTCTCCCCGAATGACGGAGAACCAGAGGACCCTTCCCGTAACCGGACTCAGCAGGGTCACCGTCAGGTTATAGGCCCCCTCGGCGTACGTCAGGGCGATGGGGATGAGTGCAATATCCGCGCCCGCCAACGTCGTCAGACGACGGATTTCGCCGTAAAGCGGATCTCCCACCCGGTTCACCTCGGCCTGAAGGAAGATCCCGACCTGCAGATCATAGAGGGTGGCCTCGATTCCGGGTGACCTACTGAGGATTCCCTCTACATCCGCCGGGAATACCCACGAGACCCTCTCGCCTCTGGAAGGAAGGGCGTAAGCGATTTCCTCATCAGCGGTTACGCCCGAGTGTATCCCTTCTCTGAGCTGCACAGGGAGGACCAGAACCCGGTGTCCCCGGAGGTCCGGCACCCCCCCGCGGGCGTGCCCGGGAGCCGGAGGAGCGGAGTTCGACGCGCAAGCACCCAGAGCAAGCCCCAGGAGGACGGGGACGATTCCGGCGCTTTTTCCTCTCATGGCCCACCTCCGGTCCGCTGGTCAGACCTGTAAAGCTAGCGGATTGGGGAGGAGGTCTGAAGGGAAACGGGGCAAGGGATCCGGCCGAATCGGGGCAGGTTCGAGGCGCTCCCCCCCGGAAGGGCGGCTACCCCTCAGATACCCGGGGGAACGAGGCAAAGGCCCCCTACTTCCCTTCCCTCTCCCTCTCTTCTTCCCTTCGTTTTGCCGATTCCCTCCGTTCTTCCGATTCCCCTCGTTCTTCCGGGTCCAGGCGGAGGGCTGCCGAATTCAGGCAGTACCGCTGCCCCGTGGGCTCGGGTCCATCGGGAAACACGTGACCCAGGTGAGCATCGCACGTCCGGCAGAGAACCTCGGTCCTGCGCATGAAAAAGCTCCGATCCGATTCCTCCCGAACGGCCTCCTCGTCCAGAGGGGCCCAGAAGCTCGGCCACCCCGTCCCTGAGTCGAACTTGGTTTCGGAGCTGAAGAGAGGCGCCCCGCAGCAGACGCACCGATACGTTCCTTCCTCCCTGGAATTCCAGTACTCTCCGGTGAAGGCCCGTTCCGTCCCCTTCTTGCGGGCCACCCGGTACTGCTCCGGGGTCAGGATTTCCTTCCACTCGGCATCTGTCTTCCCGACGTTCCTCTTCCCCACGGGCTTCTCCTCTCGGCGACACTTGTGCCGGCACTCTTTTGCGCCGGGGCCACCTGATACCCTGGAGGGGGGAGTCGGGGTTCCAGGGCCGGGGCCGGGATCCTTTCAGGACTTCCCGGCCCCACCCTCAACCTCGGATCAGTACCCCGCGGCCCCGCTATCCGGATCCCGGGGATCCGGGGCGCCAACCAGCTGACCGGACTGGGCGTCGAACCGGATGCAATGCGTCCGTCCCTGGGTTCCCCGGGTGGAAATCGAGTGCCCCATCTCCTCCAGGAGGCGGGCCTCTTCCGCAGTCACCACCCCTTCCTCGCCCCGGATCTGATCAGGAAGCCACTGGTGGTGGATCCGCTTTGCGTTCACCGCCTCCTGAATGGTCATGTCGAAGTCGATGAGGTTCAGAGTGACCTGGAGGACGGAATTGATGATGGTCCGGCCCCCCGGGCTTCCCACTACCGCGAAGAGCTCCCCGTCCCTGGCCAGGATGGTGGGAGTCATGCTGGAGAGCATGCGCTGCTCGGGTCGGGCCAGGTTCGGCTCCGTACCGATGAGGCCCGTGGAGGTGGTGAGCCCGGGGGCGGCGTTGAAATCCCCCATCTCGTTGTTCAGGAGAAAGCCCCCGCCGGGAACCACGATCTTGGAGCCGTAGCCGGCCTCCAGGGTGTAGGTGACAGAAACGGCCACACCGTCGGTGTCCACCACCGAGTAGTGGGTGGTCTCGGGACTCTCGTCGGGCAGCGCCACGTCGGAAGGCTCGGAAACCGAGGCCCGGGCCGGATGGATCTCTTCCCGAAGGTCTGCGGCATATTCCTTGGAGGTCAGGCGATCCAGGGGCGGATCGGCAAAGTCCGCATCAGCCAGGTACCGAGCCCGGTCCCGGAAGGCCCTGCGCATGGCTTCCGCCAGGTGATGGAGGTAGGCCGGGGAGTTGTGGCCCATCTCCGCCAGCTCAAACCCCTCCAGGATGTTCAGCATCTCCACCAGGGCCGTGCCTCCGGAGCTGGGAGGCGGCATGCTGATGATGTCATATCCCCGATAGGTGCCGTGGATGGGCGCACGTTCCCGGGCCTCGTACCGGGCCAGGTCCTCCTCGGTGATGAGGCCTCCGCCCCGCTCCATCTCCTGGGCGATGAGCCGCGCCGTCTCTCCCAGGTAGAACCCGTCTCTGCCCTGGTCCCGGATCCGGGTGAGGGTACCGGCCAACTCCGGCTGAACCCACAGGTCGCCGGCCCGGTAGGGTTCCCCGTCCCTGGTGAACTTGGCCATGCTGGCGGGATAGGGCTCCATGGAACGGACGGCGTTCTCGAAGGAGCCCGCCAACCCTTCGGAGAGTTGGAAGCCTTCCTCGGCCAACGTCACCGCCGGGGAAACCAGGCGATCCCACTCGCCGCTTCCGTACCTCTCGTGGGCCATGGCGAAGCCCGCCACGGTTCCCGGCACGCCTACGGCCAGATGGCTGTTGTGATGCCGTTCCCTGGAGTATTCCCCGTTCTCATCCAGGAACATCTCCGGGTGGGCTGCCAGGGGGGCCTTTTCCCGGAAATCCAGCGCGGTGGTTCGCCCGTCGGGAAAGCGGATCACCATGAATCCGCCGCCGCCGATGTTTCCCGCTGTGGGATGGACGACCGCCAGGGCGAAGCCCGTGGCGATGGCGGCGTCCACGGCGTTCCCCCCGTCCCGGAGGACCTGAGCCCCGATCTCACTGGCGATGGCATTGGCGGACACCACCATGCCGTCTGTGGCCCGCTGGGTGTCGCGGCTGACCTGGATGGGCCCCGGGGCCGCCTCCTGGGCCGGCTGGCAGGCAAGGAGGGTCGTGAGCAAAGGAAGAAGGAGGAAATTCCTCAGAAGATTCCTGAATTCGTTTTTCATGGATGGACCTTCTCGCGTGGTCGACCTCGGTTGATGGGCTTCCGTCGGATGACAGGGTGCCGGTTCTCTCGGGGTGCCGGGTTCCCTCAGGGCGCCGGCTCATGGCTCCGCCGGCACCTCCACCGTCCTGAAAAAGGGGGACGAAACCCGCTCTCGGCAAGCGGTGCCAGGAGATTCCCGATTCCGGCCGGATCCCTGCCGCTCCGGCAGGATGGCGACCCGGCGGACCGTGGCGCTACGTCTCTCCCCGGGCCTCCGACAGCCGCAGGTAGAGATCCGGGCGGGCGTCGGCCAGAAAGCCGAAGCGCTTCCGGACCTCCCGGACCTCCAGGGGATCCACTTCGCCATGGAGGATTCCCGCTCCGGGGGGACCTTCACGCGCCATGGAAAACGGCCTCATCGCCCCCGCCTCCAGGCCCAGGGGGTCCAGGAAGGCCGAGTCGCCGGAGTGGAATTCCCCGCCCCCCATTCCCACCCGGTTCACCCCCAGGACGAAGGCCTGGTTCTCGATAGCCCGGGCCTTCAGGAGGGTGGACCAGGCGTGGCTCCGCTTCGCCGGCCAGTTGGCCAGGACACAGAAGAGATCCGTGTCCCGGGCCGCCGCCCGGAAGGGTTCCGGAAAACGGAGGTCGTAGCAGATGAGGGGCGTCACCGAGGCGCCGGCCACCCGTCCCGTCACCAGAGCCTCGCCGGGCTGGTAGTATTCATCTTCCCGGGCCAGGGAAAAGGGGTGAAGCTTCCGGAAGTGGAGGATCTCCTCTCCCCCGGCGTCAAAGACGGAGCAGGCGTTGGCGGGACGGCCGCCAGTGGGTTCCGCATAACCTGCCAGGACATGGACGGAGAGCTCTCGGGCCAGGCCCCGGAGGAACGTCCGGGTCTCTTCCGCGAACTCCGCCATTCTCCGGGCCTCCATGGAGAACCCCGTGGCGAACATCTCCGGAAGGACCAAAAGGTCCGGCGGGTGGGCCCTCTCTTCCGCGCCCATGGACTCGGAAGCATCCCCACCCACACCCTGATCTACCTGCCCGGGGTCCATGGCCGCCCGGGCCATGGCTTCGGCGCGGCGGAAGTTCTCCCGGGGATCCTCCCAGGCCAGATCCATCTGAAGACCCGCGACTCTCATGACACTATCCTCCGAAGCCTCTCGGCAGCATCCTCCAGCGTCTCCATCCGCTTGCAGAA
>CAZSDD010000107.1:0-9791 GCA_964605505.1 uncultured Gemmatimonadaceae bacterium
GGGAGGTGGATTGAGGGATCGGGGGATGGCCGACGGGAATTGCCCGGGGAAGGGAAGGGGTCGGGAAATGGCGGATCCGGCCGAACCACCGTCACCTGCCGACGGAACTCGGGGCCTGAGAGCAAAGATGGAAGGGATCCCCCATCAGCCCTCCACCTGAAGCTGTCTCCAGACCTCAGGCTGCGGGGGACGCTCCGTCCCCCTACTTTCTCTTCTTCCCAGTCCGGCGTCCCCTTTCCCCCCTTGCCGGGAGGAGATCCTCCATGTCTCGTGTGCCTCTTTCCATCGGTCCTCCTCGATCCGGATTTCGCCTGGTCGCCTCCCTCCTCTTCCGCATCCCTTTAGCGGGTCCCGGCCTGATTGCCCTCGTCCTGCCGCTCCTCCTGTCGGCGCCTTCTGCGGCCGCGGCCCAGGACGCCGACCGGCTTGGGGAGGACTTCTTCCAGGAGCTGCCCTACCGCCACATCGGTCCGGTGGGGAACCGGGTGAGCGCTGTGGTGGGAGTGCCGGATGACGCCAACCTCTACTACCTCGGAGCAGCATCCGGCGGCGTGTGGAAGACGGTGGACGGGGGGGTCCACTGGAAGCCGGTCTTCGACGACCAACCGGCCCAGTCCATCGGGGCCCTGGCCATCGACCCCACAAACCCCAACGTGGTGTGGGCCGGGACCGGAGAGGCCCACATCCGGAGCAACGTCTCCATCGGAAACGGGGTCTACAAGACCACCGACGGAGGGAAGAGCTGGGCTCACGTGGGGCTGGAGAGGAGCGGGCGGATCAGCCGCATCGTCATCCATCCCCGAGACCCCGACGTGGTGTTCGTGGCGGCTCTGGGCCATCTCTACGGACCCCAGGAAACGAAGGGCGTGTTCCGGACCACCGACGGCGGAAAGAGCTGGGAACGGGTCCTCTTCGTGGATGAGGACACCGGGGTCTCGGACCTGATCATGGACCCCAACAACCCGGAGATTCTCTTCGCCGGCACCTGGGAGATGATCATCTGGACCTGGGGACGGCAGAGTGGAGGGGAGGGTGGGCTCTTCCGGTCCAAGGACGGGGGTGACACCTGGCAGCGCCTGGAGGGGAACGGCCTTCCCCGGCCCCCCCTGGGGAAGATCGTGGTGGGGATGAGCCGCCGTGATTCGGACCGGGTCTACGCCCTCATCGAGACCAATTCCAACCGGGACTTCGCTCCCCTGGAGGATCACCAGGGCGTGCTCTGGCGCTCCGACGACGGCGGGGAGACATGGCGGATGGTCAACGCCGATCACACCCTGGTGCAGCGACCCCACTACTACTCCCGGGTGGTGGTGGCTCCCGACGACCGGGACGAGGTCCACTTCCTGGCCACCAGCCACACCACATCCCTGGACGGGGGCCTCACCGTGAGGCGGGGCTCCGGGGGCGGAGACAATCACGACATGTGGATCGATCCGCGGAACCCGGACCGGATGGTAGTGGGGCACGACGGAGGGGTGAGCATCTCCACCACCCGGGGGGAGAGCTGGCTCCGGCCCCGCCTGCCCATCGCCCAGATGTATCACGTCTACACGGACAACCAGATCCCCTACTTCGTCTACGGGAACCGACAGGACGGAGCGTCGCATCGGGGACCCAGCAACAGCCTCACGGGGGGGAGCATCCCCATCGGGGCCTGGCACTCGGTGGGGGGGTGCGAGTCGGGCTTCGCCATTCCGGACCCGGTGGAGAACAACATCGTCTGGTCCGGATGCTACGAGGGGATCCTGGACCGTTACGACCTGAACACCGGGCACGCCCGGAACGTGAGCGTATGGCCCGACAACCCCGAGGGATGGCCCGCCGCCGACCTTCGCTACCGTTTCCAGTGGACCTTTCCGGTGGCTATCTCTCCCCACGACCACAACCGGGTGTACGCGGGGAGCCAGCACGTGCACCGGACCACCAACGGGGGGCAGAGCTGGCAGGTCATCAGCCCCGATCTCACCACCAACGACCAGTCGAAGCAGCAGAAGACGGGGGGGCTGACCCCGGACGACGCCAGCCCCACCTACGCTGCGGTCCTCTTCGCCATCGCCGAGTCTCCGGTGGAGGACGGAGTCATCTGGGCCGGCTCCAACGACGGCCTGGTCCACCTCACCCGGGACGGGGGCGGGAGCTGGACCAACGTGACGGAGAACATCCCGGACCTTCCTCCCTGGGGCACGGTGAGCAACATCGAGGCCTCCCGGCATGCCCCGGGCACCGCCTACATCTCCGTGGACTTCCACCAGATCGGGAACACCGATCCCTACGCCTACAAGACCACGAACTATGGAGAGAGCTGGAGCCTGTTGACGGAGGGCATCCCGAAGAGCGTGTTCAGCTACGTCCATGTGATCCGGGAGGATCCGGTCCGGCCGGGCCTACTCTATCTGGGTACGGAGAACGCCCTCTACCTGTCTCTCGACGACGGCGGTGCCTGGGTGCCCCTCCAGAGCAATCTTCCCCACGCTCCCGTCCACTGGCTCACCATCCAGGAGGACTTCAACGACCTGGTGGTGGCCACGTACGGCCGGGGCTTCTGGATCCTGGACGACGTGACCCCCCTCCAGCAGCTCACCGACGAGGTCATGGACTCCGATCTCCACCTGTTCGCACCCCGTCCCGCTTACCGGTTCCGCAGGAAGGAGGCTCCGGTGAGCCAACCCGAGGACCCGGGGGCCGGGGAGAACCCCCGGATCGGGGCCACCATCCACTACCTGGTGGGGGAGGAGACGGAAGGGGCTGTGAAGATGGAGATCCTGGACGGGGCAGGGGAGGTCGTGGCCTCGCCCCGGGCACCCGGTTCAGGCCCCGGCCTCCATCGGGCCTTCTGGGACCTGAGCTACGAGTCCAGTGAGCTGCCCCGGATGCGGACACCGGTCCTGGAGCACTCCCACGTGGAGATCGGAGACGATGGGTGGCGGCCGGCGGGGGAGACGGGGCGAGTGACACCCCTGGCGCCTCCAGGGCCGTACACCATTCGCCTCACCCGGGGCGACACGGAGGTGGTGCAAACGTTGGACGTCTTGAAGGACCCCAGTTCCGCCGGGTCGGAGGCCGACATCCGGCGCCAGTTCCAGGTCGTCCTTCAGCTCCGGGAGGAGGCCAATGCCGTGGTGGGGCTCATCAACGAGGCCGAGATCATCCGGGCCCAGCTCATGGATCTGGACGGGCGGCTGGGGGTGGCTGGGGGAGGCGCGGATCCCGATCGGACGGCAGGCACCGGTCCCGTTCGGGGGGAGGGCAGCGGCCGGCCCATGGAGGATCGGGTGGATCAGGTTCTCGAGGCGGCGAAGGCCCTGGACCAGGCTCTCGTCGACCTGGAGATGCAGCTGACGGACCTGCGGCTGTCCGGAGGCACCGCGGGCCAGGACCAACTCCGGTGGCCCCGGCAGCTCTACGCCAAGATCACCAGCCTGGCGGGCTACATCGGAAGCTCCGACTTCCCTCCCACGGATCAGCAACTGGAGGTTCACCAGCGGCTCCAGGGGTTGCTGGCCGAACACCAGGCCCGCATGGAGGAGATCCGTTCCGGAGAGCTGGCGACACTGAACCGGATGCTGGAGGAGATGGGGTTTCCGTATGTCTCGGGGGAGGGGGTCGGGGGGCCGCCCGGACAACCTTGAGACCCAGTGCTTCGCGCTTTTCCGGCTCGCGGGAATCATCCGGGTCCGTCGGCACAGGGCCTCCGGGCCCGGCGGGGATCGTTCGGCACCGTTTTCGACCATCCCTGGCAACCTTTGCCGGACGATCCTGAATCCCGTCTTTTCGCCAATGGAAATGGTCCTGTTTATGCGCCACGGTTAGCTCTGCCGGGGTGGAGCAAGCCCGCAGGGAACCAGGGTGGGGGTCAGAATGGACGAGATCTCCCGGACACCCGAGGGGTTGGTCCTGCGGTCCAAGACAGCCGTCCGACAGGCCGGATTCCGCCACGTCCATATTCCCACGGCAGGCTCAGGGGCTCATGGGGTCCTTGGACTTCCTACCCTTAAGCATTGTGGGGTTCATGGTCGGTGATTCTCCGGGGGTCTCGAGGGCTTCCCCAGGATGAAGACAGCGCCGTAGATCATGACGAGGCCGGTGAGGGCCAACGCCCACGTCGGCACATGGCTCCAGAAGACCATGTAGGCCAGAGCACCCATCATGGCCAGGATGGCGAAGATCTTCACCCGAAGCGTAATGACTCGGTGCCGTTCCCAACGCTGAAGGGGCGGACCGAAGAGTGGGTGGGTGTAGAGCCAGTTGTGGAAGCGGTCAGAGCTCTTTGAGAAGGCCCAGAGAGCCAGGAGCATGAAGGGCGTGGTGGGCAAACCCGGGACGACCACGCCGACCGCGCCCAGGGCAAAGAAACACCATCCCAGCAGGAACAGCAGAGTCTTCAAATCCGTCCTTCCCCATGCGGTCGGTTCGAGATCCGATCCGAGTGTACCCGGAACGAGGTTCTATCGGTCCGGAGTCTCCGATGGCCCTCTTGCTGGCCTCTTTTGCGGTGGGCCTCAACCAGGATTTCCTCAGCTCCGGTCCCTGAACCCAAGGCGCGGGCCACCGTTCTCCCCTGGCGGCCGGAAACCTGCTCCTCGGCCTGGCCTCACCCGGGGGAACTGCGCCTCACTCCCGGTTCAGGTCGTACTTCATGATGCGGCCGTGGGGGCCCTCCCGGTCCCGCTCCAGGCCGTAGACGGGGCCCCGGGGGATCCGGGCCGCCGATAGGGCTGCGTCCAGGGCAGCGCGATCCTCACCATCCAGCTCCAGCTCCATGGCCCGTCGGGTTTCCCGGGCCTGCTCCAGGGAGTCCAGGCCGGTGATGGTGGCGGCCACGGCGGGTTGGTCCAGGACCCATCGAAGGGCCACGGCGGGGACGGAGACCCGGTGGCGGCGGGCTGCTGTGTCCAGAGCCTTCAGAATCCCCTGGTACGCCCCCCACCCCCCCATCTCCTGGATGATGAGGCGATACTTCACCAGGCTCCGGTTGGCCGGCTCCTCCGGGGGCCGCGCCATCCCCAGCCAGGCGTCGGTGAGGAATCCCCCGGCCAGGCCTCCGTAGCAGAGGAGGGCGATCCCCTTCTCCCGGCAGTAGGAGGCCAGGGCACGGGCCGGCCGCCGGTCCAGGACCGAGTACTGGACCTGGTTGCTCAGGATCGGAATCCCGGCATCCACCAGGTGGGCCAGGTGATCCCGGTCCACGTTGGTGACCCCCAGGTGCCGGATCTTCCCGGCCCGCCGGAGGTCGTCCAGCCAGCGGGCCGCCTCCACGAATCCAGGAGTGTTGAAGTCCCACCAGTGGAACTGGACCAGATCCAGGGCCTCCACCCCCAGGCGCCCGAGGGAGCGGAGGATGATCCGCTCCACGTAGGAACGGGTGATGGTGGGAAGGATGTCCAGGTCCGGGACGAACTTGGTGTGGATCCGGATGGGCGTGCCGGGTCGCTCCCGGCGGTAGTGGGCCAGGAAATCCCCCAGCGTCTCCTCCACCCCGGTGTAGATGTCGGCGCAGTCGAAGGTGGTGAAGCCCAGCTCCGCCAGCCCCGAGAGGAAGCTCCGGGGGCTTTCTCCCGCGGGGATTCCGCCCCCGTGGCCCCGGGAGAGCTGCCACCCCCCCACGATGATCCGGGAGATGTCGTACCCGGGAGCCAGCTCGATCCGGTCGTTCATCTCGGGCCCCCGCCGTTCCCCTACTGGGGTGTCGGCCATGCCGTCGTCCGTGCGTTTGTCCGCCATGCCGTCGTCCGGGCGTCTGTCCTCCATGTCGGGTCCCATGCTCTTGCCCCTCATTCCTCCTCCAGAGGCACTACCGTCACCTCCGAGTGCCGGAAGGTCCGGGTTCCGGTCCGGGTGATGCGGAAGACGGCGCCGCAATTGGGATCCGGACAGGCGATGTCTGTGTCGGTGGTGATCCAGTCGGCGGGATCCGTCATCCGCTGCTTGGCCGGGAGAATGGGAAGGAGGGCCGCCAGGGGGTAGAGGGGAAAGGTCTGGCCGTCGGGGAAGCGCAGGTTCTCCCCGGACAGCTCGAAGGAGTCCCCCTCCTTGTGATTGCAGACCATGGGGCGGCCCGTGGCCACCACTTCCACCCGGAGGTCGTAGAGGGTAAAGGTGTCGTCTTCGGACATTGCCTATCCTTCCCAAGCCGGAACGGGCCCCGTACCTTCGGGTCCGATTTCAACAGGAGCGTGTTCGATTTGACCAATCTGCCGGAGAAGGGGAACACCGTCGAGCCCCTCACCTTCGTGGGTGGAACCCTGGGGGCGGTTCTTCCCTTCGGCTTCTTCCTCTTCGGCGTCATGAGCCTGGGCCTCTCCGGAGCTCCGGTGGAGACGGGATTCTGGCCCGTCCTCCTGGGGGCCCTCATGCTGGGGCTCCTCCTGGCGAAGGACCGGCAGGCCTACAGCGAGACCATGCTGGCAGGGATGAGCCGGCCTCTGGTCATGGTCCTGGTCATGGCCTGGCTTCTGGCCGGGGTCCTGGGCACCCTCCTGGCCGAGAGCGGGCTGGTGGAATCCCTGGTCTGGCTGGGCCGGGCCACGGCGGTCTCGGGAGGGGGGTATGTGGTGGCGGCCTTCCTCATCACCGCCCTGGTCTCCACCGCCACCGGCACCAGCCTGGGGACCATCCTGGTCTGTGCACCCATGCTCTATCCCGGGGGCGCCGGAATGGGGGCTGACGCAGCCATGCTCATGGGGGCCATCATCGGTGGGGCCACCTTCGGCGACAACGTCTCTCCGGTGTCCGACACCACCATCGCTTCGGCCACCACCCAGGGGGCCGACATGGGTGGGGTGGTCCGGAGCCGGATGCGGTATGCCCTGCCGGCGGCGCTTCTGGCCGTCCTGGTCTTCGGGTTCTGGGGCGGCGGCGTTCCCGCGGCGGATGGAGCCCGGTCCGGGGCGGAGGCCGGCCCCGGCGGCCTGGTCATGCTCCTGGTCCCGGCCCTGGTCATCGTTCTGCTGATCCGCCGCCGGCACCTCATCGAGGGCCTCATGATGGGGATCCTGGCGGCGGTGATCCTGGGGCTGGTGACGGGCCAGTTCTCCTGGAGCCAGCTTTTCTACGTGGATTACGAGGCCTTCAGCGCCAGCGGGCTGATCCTCGCGGGGATGCAGCGGGGGGTGGGGGTCTCCATCTTCACGATCCTTCTCATGGGGCTGGTGGCGGGGCTGGAGGGAGCGGGAATCGTGGAGCGGATGGTGAAGGCGGCTACCGGTGGAGCCACCACCCCGGGCCAGGCCGAGTGGCGGATCTTCGCCACCATCTCCGGAGCGGTGATCCTTACCACCCACGCGGCGGTGGCCATTCTGGCTGTGGGGGAACTCACCCGGGACGCCGGCCGGGAGTTCGGCCTCACGGCCTACCGGCGGGCGAACCTCCTGGACGTCACCGTCTGCACCTATCCCTTTCTCCTTCCCTTCTTCATCCCCACCATCCTGGCCGCCAGCACCACGGCGGGGCTGGAAGCCTTCGGGGCCCCCCGGCTCTCGGCCTGGACCATCGGCCTCCACAACGCCCACTCCTGGGGGCTCCTCCTGGTGATCCTCCTGGCCATGGCCACGGGATGGGGAAGGGGGGAGGGGAGTGGAGAAAAGGTCAGATCGGGAAGGCCTTTTTCGTGACGGATGACGGATTCCGGAGTACTGCGGGCACCTCTGAGGGATCCATGGCCCTGGCGAAGAGCCATCCCTGGGCGTAGTCGCACCCCAGCTTCCGGACCAGCTCGAGTTGCTCCGCCGTCTCCACCCCCTCGGCAACCACCGAGAGGCCCAGGCTCCTGGCCAGGTCCACCACGGTCTTCACGATGGCCAGGTTCCCGGGCCCGTCGGTCATACCGGCCACGAAGGCCCGGTCCACCTTCAGGGAGTCCACGGGAAAGCGGTGGAGATAGCTGAGGGACGAGTGTCCCGTTCCGAAGTCATCCACGTGCAGATGGACTCCCGCCTTCTTCAGGGCCTGAAGGGTCCGGAGGGAGTTCTCCAGGTTTGACATGGCCGAAGTCTCGGTGATCTCCAGGTGCAGGTGCTCCGAGAACACCTTCGTCCGCTCCAGTATCCGGATTACCGAGGGCACCAGCTCCGGCTCCGAAAACAGCCTTCCCGAGATGTTCACCATCACCGCCACGGGAAAGTCCCCGGGAAAGGCGATATGCCATTCCCGGACCTGCCTGCAGGCCTGCTCCAGGGTCCACCAGCCCAGGTGGGCCATGATCCCCGAATTCTCCGCCACTGAAATGAACTCCTCCGTGGGTACGAATCCGCCTCCGGGCCGGGGCCATCGAATGAGGGCCTCAAAGCCGATGATCCGATGTTCGGAGAGGGAGAGAATCGGTTGGTAGTGAAGGGTCATCTCATCCCGTTCCAGAGCCTCCCGGATTCGCTTCTCCATCTCCGTCCGGGCCGAAGCCTCCTGATGGTGGACCGGATCGAAGATCCGGATGGCTCCCGCACCATCTCCCTTGGCCTGCCGCAAAGCTCGCGAGGCGTCTCTCAGGACCCCCTCGGGGTCGCCGTAGGCCGACCCCGAAAGGGTGATCCCCATGCTGGCTCCCACGAAGAACGCCTGCTCCCCCACCCGGATCGGCTCCGCGAAGCGTTCCTTGATCCGATTCGTCACCCGGGTCACGTCGGAGGCTTCACGAAGATCGTCCAGGAACACCCCGAACTCGTCGGCGGTGATCCGGGCCGCCGTGTCAACGGAGCGGATGGAGTCCTGGATGCGCCTGGCCGTCTCCAGCAGAATCTGGTCGCCGACCTCCTCCCCCAGCCCTTCATTCAGACGCCGGAAGTCATCCAGGTCCAGCCTGAGGACCGCGAAGAGGTATCCGTCGTCCCGCTGGCTTCGATGGATCCCTCCCTGGATCCGATCCCGGAGGAGAGCCCTGGTGGCAAGGCCGGTGAGGCCGTCCGTCATGGCATTCGGAGCCGGTCGGGTCCGCCCGGCCCTCCGTTTCCTGGCGTCCAGGACCCGCCGTTCTGCGACGGCCATCCGCAGTCTCAGGGTAGCCGGGCCCAGGCGTTTTTCGAGGTAGTCGTCGATGCCGGAGTCCAGGGCTTCCTGCAGGGACTCTTCCATGAGGGTTCCGGCGAGGAGGAGGATGATGGGCATCTCTCCCTCCTGCCTCGTCCGGATCTCCCGTGTCAGCTCCAGGCCGGATCCGTCCGGCAGGTCGCTGTCCAGGAGGAGGAGCTCCGGTCGGTGGATTTCGAAGAGGGACAGGGCGGCGGCCGCATCGCCGGATACCCGGTACTCCAGGCCCCGTGACTCCAGAACACCTCCCATGAGGGGGCTGAAATCAGGGTCGTCGCTCACCATCAAAGTCCGAATGGGTGATGACAAGCTCAAGATCCTCCCTTTCCCGGCAACGTCCGCATACCTCGGTGAAATCTGTCGAGGTGAATTCTCCCGGCTGCAGACCGGGATCCTGACAGCCCTTGAAATCTTCGTGATCACGAGTCGGCAGTCAAAAGCTAATTCCCGGGCCCAGGGTTGTCTTCGGGTAGTCCAGGATTGCCTTCGGGCGCCCGGCCCCGGGACGGGTCGTGTTCAGGACCCCAAAACTGCAAGGGCGCCCCCGTTTTCGGGGACGCCCTTGCAGGTGAACGGTGAACTCGGGCGGAGTGTGGACCCGCAGTCGTACCGGCAGGAGGCGCACCGCCCCCCTGCCTGAGCCCTCTACCCGGAGGGCGGCGTAGCGGGCTGCTGGGCCTCCCACTCCACGAAGTAGCCCTCGTTGGTGGAGCTGGCACCGTTGATGATGCCCCAGGTGCCGGTGAGATCGATCTCCACGTGGTCCAGGTTGC
>CAZSDD010000108.1:0-9731 GCA_964605505.1 uncultured Gemmatimonadaceae bacterium
GAACCCCGACGACAACTTCGACACCAACATCTGGCTCGTCGACGCCGACAATCCCGACATGGGGGCAGACCTCATGCAGGTGACCACGAACCCCGGTCCTGACAGCTCCCCGGTCTGGAGCCCCGACGGCACACGCATCGCCCACATCACTCAAACCGACCCTGCCCATGCGCCGTACGACATTTCGAAGGTGGCCGTGATCGAGCCTGGAAGTGAGGCGATGATCCTCACTGAAGATCTGGATCGAGGCACCGACAGCCCCATGTTCAGCGCAGAACGAGGCGTCGTCTACTTCCAGGTGGACGACAGTGGCGAGCGTCACCTGGCAATGGTTCCCATCGGGGGCGGTGTGGTGACACGGGTCATCGCAGGACCACGTGCCGTCGGCGCAGTCAGCATCGGGGACGACGGCACCATCGTCGCCCTCATCAGTGAACCTCATGAGCCCGGGAATCTCTATCTCCGCGAGGAGTCCGGCGAGTTACGCAAGCTTACACACAACAATGACGAGTTCCTCTCCGGCATCGATCTGGCCGAGGTCGAGAATGTGCACTTCCCCAGCGCCGATGGAACCGAGATCGAGGGCTTCATTTTCAAGCCCATCGGCTTCCAGGAGGGCATGCGCTACCCGACCATCCTGCGAATCCACGGCGGCCCGGTCTCGCAGTACACCTTCGGCTGGAACTTCGAGGCCCAGCTGTTCGCGGCCAACGGATACCTGGTGGTGACCACGAACCCTCGGGGCTCGTCAGGCTACGGCAAAGCGTTTCAGATGGGGATCTGGCAGTCCTGGGGTGAAAAGGACACCCAGGACGTCATCGCCGGCGTCGACCATGCCATCGAGATCGGCTGGGCGGATCCGGAACGGCTCGGCGTAGGCGGCTGGTCCTACGGGGGGATCCTCACCAACTATGTCATCACCAAGACACAACGTTTTCAGGCAGCCATCGCCGGTGCCTCCGGAGCCCACTGGGTCAGCAGCTACGGGCACGACGAGTACCAGCGCTGGTACCGGCTGGAGTTCGGAAATCCCTGGGAGCCGGAGGCCCGAGCGCTTTTCGAAGGTCTGTCATCCTATAACGACGTGGACAAGATCACGACACCGACCATGTGGGTGGGAGGCAAGGAAGACTGGAATGTGCCCATAATCCACGCCGAGATGATGTACCAGGCGGTCAAGAGCATGGGGAGAGAGGCGGTCCTGGTGGTCTACCCGAACATGCACCACGGCATCAGCCTGCCCTACTATCGGAGAGACCTGCATGAGCGCTACCTGGCCTGGTACGATGAGCACCTCAAGACGGAGGTGGCGACGACAGGAGGGTGACCCCCGCTCCTGCCCAGGCCGGCGCCCGGCGAATTCCATCTTCCGACTGCTGGTCGGCTGGCGAACCGGAAGAGGGGAGCAGACATTGGGGGGAACCCTTCGGTTTCTTGGCTTCCCCTTCGGTTAGGAGCCCTCATGTTCTGGTCCCTCGCTCTCGCCATCTTGACCCAGGTGCCGGTTCCTGCCCAGGAACTGGCTCCCGGTACGGTCTACGATCCGGCTATTCCCACACTGGAGCAGGTGGTGGGCCACGGCTTCCGGGAGGAGATCACCCCTCCGGAAGGGGTGATCCGCTATATGGAGGCCCTCCACGCCGCAGCCCCTGAACGCACGCTCCTCTTCCAATACGCCGAGAGCTGGGAGGGCCGCCCACTGGTGGTGATGGTCATGGGATCCGCCGAACGAATGGCGGATCTGGAGAACCTCAGAACGGAATTGAAGAGACTGAGCGATCCAAGGGGCCTCTCCCGGGAGGATGCCGACGCGCTCCTGGACCGCCTTCCCGTGGTGACCCTCATCGGCCATGGAATCCATGGAAACGAGGCCACCGGATCCGGTGCCGCCATGGCGGAGGCCTACCATCTGCTGGCCGCTCGAAACGACCCAGACGTGGATCTGATTCTCCGGGAGAGCCTCGTCCTCATCGACCCCATGGAGAACCCTGACGGCCGGGCGCGTTTCGTCTATCAGAACACCATCGCCCGATCGCGCTGGCCGGATCCCGACACCTGGTCGGCGGAGCACGACGAACCGTGGCCCGGAGGACGGGGGAACCACTATCTCTTTGATATGAACCGGGACTACTTCGCTCAGACCCAACTCGAGGTCCAGGGAAAGGTGAGGGTGTACCGGGAGTGGATGCCCCACATCGTGGCGGACCTCCATGAGATGGGCGGGAACTCCACCTATTTCTTCCCCCCCACCGCCCCACCGTCCAACCCCCTCTTCGGAGACCGGCAGATCCAGCAGATGGACCTCTTCGGAGCCGACATTGCCGAAGCATTCGACGAACGGGGGTTCGCCTACTTCAATCGGGACACCTACGACCTCTTCTATCCGGGGTACGTGGACATGTGGCCCATGACCCATGGCAGCCTGGGCATGACCTTCGAACAGGCGTCTCCCCGGGCCCTGGTCCTGCGCCGTGCGGACGGAGACCTGATGACCTACGGCGACGGCGTGACCCACCACTTCACGGCCGCCATCCAGACTATGGTCACCGCGGCCAGGAACCGACGCCGCATTCTACATGACCACCTGGAATTCCGCAGAGACGGGCTGAGGGCGAGTGACAGGGGCCCCGCGGAGTTCATCCTCACCGGGCACGATCCGGGTATGGTGGAACGATTGGCCCGAAACCTGGTTCTCAACGGCGTGGAGGTATTCCATGCGTCGAGGGAAGTGGGGGTGGGAGACCGGAGCCTCTCACCCGAGAGCACCTACATCGTCCCCCTCAGCCAGCCGGCCTCGCGAATGGCCCGCATGCTCCTGGAAGACGAAGTCCCCATGGACGAGGCGTTCCTCCAGCGGCAGGAAGAGCTCCGCGCCAATCGGGAGCCCTCGGAGATCTACGACGTCACGGCCTGGAGCCCGGCTCTTCTGTGGGATGTGGAGGTCCTCCATGCCTCCAGAGCCACCGGAGCGAAGGGCGCCCCGGTGACGGAAGGGGGCAGCAGCTCCGGGAACGCCCTGCCCCCGGCCAGGGTCGGATACCTGCTTCCCTGGGGCACGAACACGGCGGGGGCCGTGGCCGAGGCTCTCCGGGAAGGCATTCGAGTCCACACTGCCGGAGGTGAATTCACCCTGGACGGCAGACGGTACGGGTTGGGCACGGCCATCGTCCGGGTCTCTGAAAACGGGCCGGCGCTGGCTGAGACTCTGGGACGAATCGCCGGAGCCTGGGGGGCCGAGGTGGTTCCCATGGACGGCTCCTACGTTAGAGAAGGCACATCGCTTGGGAGCGAGCGGTCCCGCACCCTCCATGAGCCTGCAGTGCTTCTGGTCTATGACGAGCCCGGCTCCAGCCAGTCGGTGGGATGGGCCCGATACGTCCTGGAACGGAGGTACGGCCAGCGTACCACGGTGGTCCGGGCCAGCGCCCTGGGCCGTGTCAGACTAGCCGACTATGACGTCATCATCTTCCCTTCGGGGAGCTACGGCACAACGGTGGACGAGGGCTTCAGGGGCCGCCTCCGGCAGTGGATGAGAGAAGGGGGCACCATGATCACTCTTGGGCGCTCCACCTACTGGGCAGCCCAGGAAGAGGTGGGACTCCTTGCAGCGACCATCGAACGGAAGGGCGGGCGGCCCGAGGGGACGGATCCGCCGAAAGTCGGCACCCCGGAACAGCCCATCGATTACCTGGAAGCCATCGAGCCCCCCGATGAGGGGCCGGAGTACCTGTCCGGAGCGGTCTTCCGAGCCATCCTGGACCCGGAGCACTGGCTGGCCGCCGGGACCGACGGAGAGATCGGCGTCTTCTCCCAGGGGTCTCCGATCCTCTCCCCCGTTACACTGGACCAGGGCACGAATGTGGTAAGGTATGCCCCCATGGAGGATCTGGTGTTGGGTGGGGTGGTGTGGGAGGATACCCGGCCCCAATTGGCCAACAAGCCGTTCCTGATCCATCAACCGGTGGGTAGAGGCCAGCTGGTGGCCTTCACGCAGGATCCGAACTACCGCGCATACACCGAATCTACCATGCTTCTGTTCATCAACGCGGTGCTTCTGGGCCCCGGGAAATGACAGGACGGAACGTCTCCGTTCGGCCCGGGATATTCCCTGCCGAAGGGATGGGTCGACAAAACGCCAGCCCATCAATCCAACCCCGGTCGGCGTAAACCCGGCCGGGCTTCAGATCCAGGAGTCGAGGGGATGAAGGGGTTCAATCCGATCAGAGCCACCGTTTTCCTGACCGCCGAGCGCGAAGCCCGGAGGTGGAATCAATGACCGTTAACCCCCTCCTGGATCGAGGTTACCGCATCCCCTTCCACCACATCCGGGCCCAGCATGTGGAACCCGGAGTCCGGGAGGCCCTGGCCCGGGCCCAGGAAGAGGTGGACGCCCTGGCCCGGGATCCGGCTCCCCGGAGTTGGGACAACACCCTGGAGCGCCTGGACGGAATCACTCAAGAGCTGGCGGAGACCCTCACGCCCCTGGAGCACCTCCTCTCGGTGGCCGAGACCCCGGAGCTCCGGGAGGCCTTCAACACCGTCCTCCCGGAGATCACCCGGTTCTGGTCCCGCCTGGTCCTGAACCAGGACCTCTGGAACCAGTTGAAGGCCTACGCCGACACCTCCGAAGCCCGAGCCCTTGCCGGCCTGGCGGCCCGTCACCTGGAGAAGACCCTGAAGGAGTTCCGCCGGGCCGGCGCGGACCTTCCCCCACAGAAGAAAGCCCGGCTGGAGGAGATCCGTGTGGAGATGGCCCGGCTGGGGCAGAAGTTCGGAGAGAACGTCCTGGACGCCACGGCGGCATTCGAGCTTCAGATCACGGAGGAGACCCGGCTGGAAGGCATCCCGTCGGGACCCAGGAGACGGTTCCGGCAGGCTGCAGAGGAGAAGGAGATGGAGGGCTGGCTCCTGACCCTGGACTTCCCCTCCTACGAGGCCGTCATCAAGTACGCCGTAGACCGGAAGCTCCGGCAGGAGGTCCACCAGGCCTACGTGGGCCGCTGCAGGGACGGAGAGTTCGATAACACCCCTCTCATTCCCCGGATCCTGGCTCTCCGGCAGGAGATGGCCGAGCTCCTGGGGTACCGGCACTTTCCGGACTACCGGCTGGAGGAGGCCATGGCCGGCTCCGGAAACGCCGCTGTGGCCTTCGAGGCAGACCTGGTAGCCCGGACCCACCCCTTCTGGGAGGGGGACCTGGAGATGCTTCGGGAGCATGCCGCCGAGTTGGGGATCCCGGAGCTCCGGCCCTGGGACGTGGCCTTCGTGGCAGAGTCCCTCCGGAAGGCCCGCTACGAGATCGACGACGAGATCCTCCGGCCCTATTTCCCCCTGGAAGCCGTCATGGACGGCCTTTTCGGCCTTGTTCATCGCCTCTTCGGCCTCTCCGTCACGGAGAAGTCCATCACGGAGGTCTGGCACCCTGACGTTCGCTTCTACGAGGTCCGGGATGAGTCCGGCACCTTTCTGGGGAGCTTCTATACGGACTGGTTTCCCCGGAAGGAGAAACGCCAGGGGGCCTGGATGAACGCCTTCCTCAGCGGCGGCCCCCGTCCCGACGGGTCCTTCGAGCCTCATCTGGGCTTCATTGCCGGAAACTTCGCGCCTCCGGAAGACGACAAGCCCTCCCTCCTGAACCATCGGGAGGTCCAGACCATCTTCCACGAGTTCGGGCACCTTCTGCACCACCTCACCTCCAGGGTCCCCATTCCCGGCCGGGGCGGGCTGAACGTGGCCTGGGATTGGGTGGAGCTGCCGTCTCAACTCATGGAAAACTGGACCTGGGAGGAGGAGGCTCTGGTCCTCTTCGCCCGGCACTACGAGACCGGCGAAGCCCTGCCGGGAGAGATTCTGGAGCGGATGCTGGCGGCCCGACGCTTCATGGGGGGGTGGCAACAGATGCGGCAGCTTTCCTTCGGAACCCTGGATCTGGCACTTCACGGGGAGCTGGCCCCGGAGCTCTTCCGGGAAGGCGCCGCGGCGGGGGGGGAGCCGGGGCCGCTGGCACCGGAGGAGGCCGCCGAAGCCGGGGAGCGGGTCATGGCCTTCGCCGTGGAACGCCTCCTTCCCTTCTCCCCGGGCCCGGACTTCGCCCGGAGCCACATCCTCACTACCTTCTCCCATCTCTTCAGCGGGGGGTACGCCGCGGGTTATTACTCGTACCTCTGGTCCGAGGTCCTGGACGCCGACGCCTTCAGCCGATTCAAAGTCGAGGGAATCTTCAATCCGGAGACGGGCAGGGCGTACCTGGACACCATTCTCTCCCGGGGCGACAGCGCAGACCCCCGGGAGCTGTTCCGGGAGTTCATGGGACGGGACCCGGACCCGGAGGCTCTCGTGGAGCGGAACCTGGGGGCATGATGGCGGCTCTCGCCCTTCCCCGTCGGCCCATTTCCCCTGGACGGCACCGGATTCCCTGACTAGACTCGATGAGGAATCCATTTCCTCCCTAAAATTGAACGTTCGGGCCGGGTTCGCCGGCGTCCCCGGCGAGGATCCGCCCGTTCCACCCCGGACCTTCAGGAGGCTCCATGCCCGAGGACCCGAAGCTCTATCGTCCATCCGGCCATATCGTCGAGGCGGCCTACGTCCCGGATTACGACGCCCTCAGGGCTGAAGCGGACGCCGATCCCCCGGCCTTCTGGGAGGCCAGGGCCAGGGAGCTCCTGGACTGGTATGAGCCCTGGGACCAGGTCCTGGACGATTCCAAGGCCCCCTTCTTCAGGTGGTTCACCGGCGCGAGGACGAATGTGGTCCTGAACGCCCTGGACCGGCACCAGGCCGGCCCCACCCGGAACAAGCTGGCCCTGGTCTGGGAAGGGGAGGACGGGAGCCTCCGGACCTTCAGCTACTTCGCCCTGAACCGGGAGGTCTGCCAGTTCGCCAACGTCCTCAAGAGCATGGGCGTCCGGAAAGGGGATCGGGTCACCATCTACATGCCCCGGATTCCCGAGCTCATGATGGCCATGCTGGCGTCGGCCAAGATCGGCGCCGTGCATTCGGTGGTCTACGGAGGCTTCAGCGTGGAGGCCCTGGCGGAGCGTATCGAAGACTCCGAGTCCCGGATCCTCATCACCGCCGACGGCGGCTTCCTCCGGGGGAAGATCGTGGGGCTCAAGGAGATCGTCGACGAAGCCCTGAAACGGTGCGGAAGCGTGGAGCACGTGGTGGTTATCCGCCGCACTGGTGAAGGCGTCCACATGGAACAGGAACGGGACTACTACTACGATGACCTCATGTCGCTGCCCATCGCCCGGTCCAGCTCGGGGGACAGGTGCGACACGGAGGTCATGGACGCCGAGGATCCCCTCTTCCTCCTCTACACCTCCGGTACCACGGGAAAGCCCAAGGCCATCCTCCACACCCACGGCGGCTACCAGGTGGGAGTGGCCACCACCCTGAAATACGCCTTCGACCTGAAGCCCGAGGACCGGTGGTGGTGCGCGGCGGATCCGGGGTGGATCACTGGACACTCTTACATCGTCTACGGGCCTCTCCTTCTGGGGGCCACCTCCATCATGTACGAGGGCGCCCCCACTTTCCCCTACCCGGACCGGTGGTGGCGCATCGTGGAACGTTACGGGGTGAACATCCTGTACACGGCCCCCACGGCCATACGGGGGCTCATGCGCTTCGGCGACGCATGGGTGAAGAAGCGGGACACCTCCACTCTCCGCCTCCTGGGAAGCGTGGGCGAGCCCATCAACCCCGAGGCCTGGCGCTGGTATCACGAGGTCGTGGGCCGGGGGGAGTGCCCCGTCATCGACACCTGGTGGCAGACGGAGACCGGGGCCTTCATGATCACCCCGGTTCCCTCCTATCCCCTGAAGCCCGGATCCGGCACAAAGCCCTTTCCGGGGATCCGGGCCGAAGTCCTGGACGAGGAGGGAAACCCGGTCCCCCCCGGAGAGGAAGGGAAGCTGGTCATCACCAATCCCTGGCCCTCCATGCTCCGGGGCATCTACAAGGATCCGGACCGGTATGTGGAGCAGTACTGGTCCACCTATGAAGGCAAGTATCTCACAGGGGACTCGGCCAAGGTGGACGAGGACGGATACTTCTGGATCATCGGCCGGATGGACGACGTCATCAAGGTCTCGGGATACCGCCTGGGCACGGCGGAGATCGAATCCGGGCTGGTGAGCCACGACGACGTGGCCGAAGCCGCAGCCATCGCCATCCCCGATGAGCTGAAGGGGAACGTCATCCAGGCGTACGTCATCCTCAGGTCCGGCGTGGAAGGCTCCCAGGAGCTGGCCCAGGCCCTGAAGGACCACGTGGGCCACGAGGTGGGGCCCATCGCCAAGCCGGCCCGGGTGGAGTTCGTGGACAACCTCCCCAAGACCCGGTCCGGGAAGATCATGCGACGGCTGTTGAAGGCCCGGGCCATGGGACTCCCGGAGGGGGACACGTCGACCCTGGAAGGGTGAGTCACCCTTTGACCATCAACCGCCCCAGGGCCACGGCGTTCACCTTTGCCTGGGCGCTCTCGGCCCGGGAGGGGATCAGAATCGGCGCCGCAGCCCCCACCACCACGTGACCCGGCTCGAAGGGGACCATGTACTGAAGGGCCTTGGCGGTGATGTTGGCGGACTCGATGGTGGGAAAGAGGAGAATGTCGGCGGCACCCGCCACCTCAGAGCTCACCCCTTTCCGCTTCGCCGATTCCGCCGAGACGGCCAGATCCATGGCCAGGGGGCCTTCCACATGGCACGTCCCGAATTCCCCCTCCCTGGCCATCCGGGCCAACTCGGCTCCGTCCACGGTGGAGGGGAGTTCATGATTGACCTTCTCGATGGCTGACAGGACGGCCACCTTCGGTGCTTCGTAGTCCATGGCCCGGAATACGTCCAGGGCATTCTTCAGGATCTGGGCTTTGGCCTCCAGGTCCGGGGCCAGGTTCACACCGCCGTCGGTGATCCCCATGAGGCGCTCCTGTCCCGGAAAGGGCGCCTCGAAGAGGAAGACATCCGAGAGGAGGCGCCCGCTCCTCAGTCCACGGTCCCGGTCCAGGACCTCCCGGAGGAGATCGCCGCTGGTGCACTTTCCCTTCATGAGGATGTGCCCCTCGCCGTCCCGGACCAGGGCCACGGCGGTGGCCACGGCCTCCTGAAGCTCCGGCCGATCCACGATCTGGAAGTCCTTCGGGTCCCGCTCCAGGTCCCAGAGCACCGCCTGGATCTTGTTGCGGTCCCCCACCAGGATGCATCGGGCCAGCCCCTCGTCCTCGGCCCTGGCCGCGGCTTCCAGGGCGACCTCATCCTGGGCTGCGGCGATGACCACGATGCGGGTGGGAAGCGCCCGGGCTTTCCGGATGAGAATCTCCAGAGAGGGAATGGGACCCGCCGGAAGGGATCCTGGAAGGCTCATGGGTTCCTGCTCCTCAGAAAGAAACTCATCGGGCGTCCTGTTCCGATTCCATTCGATTCCATTCGATTCCACATGGTCGGCCCCGGGGCTTCATCAACTTCACCCCAGCCGGGCGCATTCAATAGTCCTTCACCGTTTCCTCTCCCCGGAGGGCCCGGAGGCCCCCCAGGGCCAGGGCCCGCATCTCTCCCACCTCCGGCCAGACCTCCACCGGCCCCAGAAAGGACACCCGCTCCCGGATCCAGTCCATGAGGAGATCGCTGGACGCCAGCCCCCCGGTCAGGAGAATCTTCTGGACCTCTCCTTCGAGTACTGTGGCCATGGCCCCGATCTCCTTGGCGATCTGATACGCCATGGCCCGG
>CAZSDD010000109.1:0-4342 GCA_964605505.1 uncultured Gemmatimonadaceae bacterium
CGCACCTTCGCCAGGGGCGGGTACATCATGAGGATCAGCCCCGCGGCGATGGGAATGGAGGTGGTTCCCACATGTGTGGCCTCGTTCAGGGCCGTGATTCCCTGGGGCCAGAGGTACCCCAGGCCGATCCCCGCCACCATGGCCACCCCGATCCAGAGGGTGAGGTAGCGATCCAGGAAGCTCAACTTCTTGCCAACATGCTCACTCATCGGATGATTCTCCTCCCCGTTCAGATCCGGGCCACCAACGCCTTCAGGCGCTCAAGCCCCGCCGGGTTGATGCAGTAGCACGCCCGGGGCCCCTCCACCTCTCCCCGCACCAGTCCGGCCTCCTTCAGCGCCTTCAGGTGCTGGGAGACGGTTGACTTGGCCAGGGGGAGCCGGTCGGCCAGGTCCCCGTACATGCAGCGGTCCTGCCCCGCCAGAAGGCGGACGATCCCCGCCCGCACCGGGTGGCCCAGGGCCTTGGCCAGGACCGCCAGGGCCTCGTCGGCCTCGGCGCCGCCGGGAACTTCCTCCGGCAGGGGAACCGGAGGGCAGAGGGTTTCTTCCGTGGTCGCGTCCATTCCCATTTCTCACTCTCTTCGGTGTTCGTAGAATGACGAACTACACTATCGCCACGGCTCCCTTCCGTCAACGGTCCGGGCCATCCCGTCAGGCTGGGGGCCATCCCGTCAGGCTGGGAGCCATCCCGTCAGGCTGGGAGCCATGCCGCACGGCTGGCCGGGTTTGAATGTTCGCGAACCGCGAGTCGATTTGGGCGAGTCGCGATGCAATGGCGGCGACCCACGATGCGATGTTGGCGGTTCGCGGGGGGGCGGCGAACGTGGGTGCGTGAATGCCGGCGGTTCATGGGTCGACGGTGGCCGTGGGGGCGTGAATGTCGGCAATCCGCAGGTCAGATGACGGAAATCCCTATCCACCCCCGACGTGAAATCCACTAAGCCGACGGATTTCAGGAGCTCAGGGGAATTCACCACCGTGAGAGCGGTAAAATCCACTCGGCCCGGCCTTTTCGCTGGAGGCCAGGGGATTTGACCTCGCTCAGAGCGGTAAAATCCCCCAAGCTCCCGTTTTTTTGTCAGGAAAGTGGGATTGACGACCCCCGGGGACCGCCTCGGGCCGCGATCCGGGGTTTGAGAGTGCCATCTGGGCCGCGATCCGGGGTTTGAGAGTGCCATCTGGGCCGCGGTCCGGGGCTTGATTGCGGTCCGCGGCCCGATCACGCCAGCTGCGCCCCAAGCCGCCTCGTTACCACCGGCGAGCCCGGGGGGATCAGGCTCGGGAAGCGCTTCATGACAGTCGCTCGGCGTGGCCCACCGCCCCGCCCCATTCCTCGGACAGATCCTAAGCTCCGGGGTCGCAGACTGGAACGCCCGGTTGGGTGGGAACCGCCCCTCCCGGGGAGGGAAGAGGGCCCACGACGGAACCCCCGAATACTGCGCACCCCGCACCCGGTCGGCGTTCATCCGTCAGGACGCTGCTCCATCCCAGGCGGTCGCTACTGAGTTGAATCCGCACGAGGACGTGTTTCTGTGGTTCGAAGCCCAGGCGATCCGGCCGGGCAGTGTACCCATAGAAGTCCAGAAAGTGCGCCTCCTGCAATCGAACCAGGGTCCTCGCATCGGATTCCAGAACTTCCTTCGGGTTTCTCAGGTCAGGGGAGATGAGCCAGCCTGTGGTGAGAGCCAGAACGCAAAGCCCGAGAACCGACAGCGTTGCCCGGACCTTCATCTCCTCTCACCCCCGGGGGATTCTCGGTCCGACACCCGGCCCGGGGATCTATGGCGGTAGATGGAAAGGGTCGGGCCGGGGCGGACCACCCCTCTGAAATTCTTCATCGGCAGGAAAAAGGCGTCCTGCTGATCGTACCATCCCAGCTCCAGGGACACTGGAACACCAGGGATTCGGTGAACCTCCCGACAGCACTCCTCCAGATAGGCCTCCATCTCCGTCGATGGCCGACTGTAAGCCCCCAGAGGGCTCCATTGAACAACGATCCAGTCGGCGCGCGATATCTCACTTTCCGGCACGTAGAGGAAACCTTCCTCGGGCCCCTCCGCCATGCGATGGGCGAGCTGGGCTTCGAGGCGCTTTTCCACGAAAGACCGGGCGGCCAGGAAGTCAGGCTGGGGAGCTGAACTCTTTATGCGCCCCAGGAGGGTTCTCAGGGAATCAGGGGGCGGAGGGAGTTTCGGGTGTCCGTACTCGGAGCCGGTCAGGTGGACACGGACCACACCATCCGAGTTCTCCTGCAACCACTCGGTAGCCAGCACCCTGGAGTCCTTCAGGGAAAGGAAGGCGTCCATGTTCACCGTGCGGTAGAGACCCGGAGCCGCCAGCAGGAGGGTGATAAGTATGGCCGCCCGCGGTTTCCCCTGAATCGGCATGCGCTGGACCAGCCACCAGACCCCGTATCCGGCTGCCAGAGAGGCGAAGGGGAAGAGGGGAAGCATGTACCTCAGGAAGACGGTCTGCCCGGAAGCCGTGCTCAGTGCGAAGAGGGCCGGAAACCCGAAGAGCACCAGGGTCTGGACCGGGTACCGGTACAGGAGGAGGCAAGATCCACCGATGGCCGTCAGAAATACGGGCAGACCGAGCCCCATGGGTAGCGTGAATCGGAGATGATACATCCATGCAGGGCCGAGGAGAACCTGATGGCCGGAATCCAGGTGAGCCAACTGGAAGCGGAAATTGGACCAGGACACCGGGAAGTCCAGAAACGTGAAGGGACTCGTGAGGAAGACGGCGGCAGCCGCACAGAGCAGGAAGATCCAGGGCCCGGGATGTGCCAGCTTTCGTATGATGCGATCCACGCGCGTGGGCACTTCCTGTGCGCTCCCGCCGGTACCGCCCGGGCGCAGGAAGTGCGCGAGGAGCAGGGGAGCCACAAAAAGAATCCCGATGTACTTGGTCGCAGTAACCAGGCCGGAAGTGACCCCGGCCCATGCGTACGCCCTCCAACCACCCTCCGCAAGGACCCGGAGCACGGCGAATCCGGCCAGTATGGTGAAGTAGGTCAGGACCACGTCCGTGGTGGCGAAATGGGAGTCCCGGACATGAAGGGGGGAGACGGCCAGGAAGAAGGCGGCAATGAGCCCCGCCTCCCGATTCAGGAATCTTTTCGCCCCCAGGTAGACGACGATGATGGTCAGGACACCGAAGACAGCAGACACCCCTCGAGCCAGTAGGAAGAAGGGGTCCGGGTCCACCGCGGCTTCAGCCAGGAGATGTTCCAGACCCGGGCCCGTGAGGCCCCTGATCCCGAGGAAGACCGCGAACACGGCAGCAGTGAGATAGAAGAACAGAGAAGGATACTGGAAGAAGTGGGGATTGAGGTCCCCGGAGAAGAACCTGATGGCGCGAGCTACGACCTCGATCTCGTCCGGCCGGGCATAGAGATTGGGTAGCCCGAAGGAAATCCCCCAGAACCTGAGCCCCAGTCCAAGGAGGACGATGCCCCAGAGGATGGGGGGGATGCCTCCTGCCGAACTCCTGGCGGAGAAATCGTCTGAAGCGGCTCCAATCTGGATTTCTGCCTCCCACGGTGCTGGATCAGAGGGCACGATCCAGGAAGAACGCTTCCGGAGCGAGTGAATCTCCCCCTCTTCCGTCACCTCCTGGAGTTCAAGATCTCCGTGACGGCCTCCAGGGCCGATCCCTCCATCTCCACGTACTCGATTCCGGCTGCATCCAGGGCTTGGGTGAGGTTCGGGCCGAAGCGGACAGCCACGAAGTGGGTGACGCCCTTCCCCGCCAGAAGACGGGCCGTCTGGGTTCCGGCTCCCCCCCGGGGGAGATCCCGGTTGTCCACCGTCTCCACCAGCCTGGCTTCGTGGTCGAAGATGAGGAGGAAGGGGGCACGGGCCGCCATCCCGCTGATCTCCGAGTCCGCCTCCGAGCCCTCGGAGGCCACGGCGATCCTCGGCGAGTCAGCGCTTGCCATGAGAAGGGGAAAGAGGAAAAAGACCACCAGCAGTGCGAGCCTCTGCGTCCTCATGAAAAGCTCCTTATCTCATCGAAGGTCCGGTTCTCCCTGCGGTACCGGCGCCTCGGAATCTGGCTGATCTTCAACCGAATGCACAACTCTTGCGGGGGCCTTCATCCCTCTGCCAGGTGTTCCTCCATGAACCGCTCCGCTACCGAAGGCGTCGCGGGGGTCATCCCCTACGACTGGCGCGAACTCGATTCCCGTCGACCCCAGACCCCGCGAGAGTTATCCCCAGACCCCGGGAAGGTCATCCGGAGAGAATTCATCCGCCGACCCGCTCTCCCTTGCCCGGCCCCGCCCCCTTCCCCAGGTTCTTGACCACTTTTCAGCGGCCTCCGCGGCGGAGAAGGTC
>CAZSDD010000109.1:4442-9726 GCA_964605505.1 uncultured Gemmatimonadaceae bacterium
CCCCCTTCCCCAGGTTCTTGACCACTTTTCAGCGGCCTCCGCGGCGGAGAAGGTCGTCGGATCGCCTGGCCGATCCTTCGGGCCCTCCGTGGCCGGAGGAGCTGGGATTGCCGGGCCAACCCTTCGGGGACCTCCGCGGTCGGGAGGGTCGGGGAACGTCGATCTGTCCTGAAAACAGTGGAACTTCGGAACTCAGGGGAGCTTCATGGAGCAGAGCGCACCACTCGTCACGAACGATGCCGTCGTCCTGGGGATGCTGGTCCTCATCCTGGGCTTTGTCTTCTACACGGAGAAGAGTGAGCACCCCTTCTGGAAGAAATTCTACACGTACATCCCCGGCCTTCTGCTCTGCTATTTCCTCCCCTCGCTCCTGAACACCTTCGGCATCGCCAGCGCCGAGGAATCGAATCTCTACTTCGTCTCCTCCCGCTACCTCCTGCCGGCCACCCTCGTCCTCCTCACCCTCTCCATCGACCTCCCGGCCATCGCCCGCCTGGGCTACAAGGCCGTGGCTCTCTTCCTGACAGGAACCTTCGGCATCCTGATCGGGGGCCCCGCCGCCCTCCTCATCATGGGAGCCATCAGCCCGGAGACCGTTGGGGGAGCCGGCCCCGAGGCCGTCTGGCGGGGCATGACCACTGTGGCCGGAAGCTGGATCGGCGGAGGCGCCAACCAGACGGCCATGAAGGAGGTCTTCCAGGTGGGAGACATCATCTTCTCCCAGATGGTGGCCGTGGACGTCATCGTGGCCAACGTCTGGATGGCCGTACTCCTCTACCTGGCCCCCCGGCACAAGAAGATCGACGCCCGCACCGGAGCCGACACCTCAGCCATCGAGGCGCTTCAGCGCCGGGTGGAGACCTTCCACGACGAGCACGCCCGGATCCTCAACCTCCCGGACCTCATGTTCATCCTGGCCGTGGGCTTCGGAGTCACGGGCCTGGGCCACCTCCTGGGAGATGGGATCGCCGGATGGATCGCCGACAACGCTCCGGGGCTGGAGCGCCTGAGCCTCACCAGCAGCTTCTTCTGGCTGGTGGTCATCGCTACGTCCCTGGGTCTGATCCTCTCCTTCACCCCAGTGAAGAACCTGGAGGGCGCGGGAGCCTCCCGCATCGGCTCCGCCATGCTCTACGTGCTGGTGGCCTCCATCGGGTTGGGCATGGACATCGGGGCCATCTTCACAAACCCGGGTCTCTTCGTCATGGGGGCCATCTGGATGAGCTTCCACGCCGCCCTTCTCCTCCTGGTGGCCAAGCTCCTGAAGGCGCCTCTCTTCTACATGGCGGTGGGAAGCCAGGCGAACGTGGGAGGGGCGGCCTCCGCACCTATAGTGGCTGCGGCATTCCACCCCACCCTGGCGCCGGTGGGAGTCCTGCTGGCGGTCTTGGGCTATGCCGTGGGCACCTACGCAGCCTGGATCTGCGGCCTCATCTTGCAGAGCATCGCCACCTGAGGAGAGCGCCTGCTTCATCGCCTGAATGAACGCGCCCTCCCCTGCCCGACTGAAGACTGAGTCCGGAAGTGGTGAAGCCGCACCGGCCCGGTCCGGTAGCCCGGTGCGGCCCGGTCCGCTAGCCCGGTGCGGCCCCCCCTTCCCACCCAAAAATCGCCAGGGGGACGGGCTCAGACGATCTGCTCTCTCAATCGCAGCAGTTCTTCCTTCCCTTTCTGGCTGACCCGGGGATAGCGGAGGTCCAGGGACTCCAGTGATTCCTCCACGATCCCTGCGACCGTAGCCCGCATGTATGGCTTGTCATCGGCGGGCACGGCATACCACGGGGCCCAGGGACGGGACGTGGCGGCGACGGCGTCCTCGTAGGCCTCCATGTAGTCGTCCCAGAGCTCTCTTTCCTTCAGGTCCCCTTTCGAGAACTTCCAGTTCTTGTCCGGTCGGTCGATGCGCCGCCGGAACCGGTTCCCCTGCTCTTCCCTGGACACGTGGAGAAAGAACTTCAGGATCACGTACCCGTTCCGGGCCAGGTGTCGCTCGAAATCGACGATGGACTCGAATCGCTCGGCCCACCGCTGTTCCAGGGGAAGCTTCACGGGGAGCCGCTGTCCTTTCAGATACTCGGGGTGGACCCGAACGACCAGGACCTCCTCGTAATGACTCCGGTTGAAGACCCCGATCCGGCCCCGCTCCGGGAGCCGCGTGCTCACCCTCCAGAGGAAATCATGGTCCAGCTCCCTGGCGGAGGGCTGCTTGAAGGAGAACACCAGACATCCCTGCGGATTGATGCCCAGCAGCACTGCCCGGATGGTGGAGTCCTTTCCCGCGGCGTCCATGGCCTGGAACACCAGGAGCACCCCCCAACGGTCGTCGGCATAGAGCGTTCGCTGAAGCTCGTCCAGCTTCTCGACGGACGTCTCCAACCGGTCCTTCAGCTTCTTCTTTCCCGGTGACTCCGGGGGAGGAAGAGTAGGGGCAGGGCCGATTCGAAAGCTACCGTCGAAGGGAACCAGGTAAGGACTCTTCACCGCGTTGAACACAGTTTCTTCTCCTCCTGAGGAAAAAGGGAAAGTTGGATTCCTCCGGCCCACTCCGCAATTTGTCCGTGGACAGGACAGGCAGCGGCGGGTTCGACCTCGACTCCACTGCCGTCCGCCGCTCCGTCAGAATGAGCCCAAGGAGATTGGAAACCAAGGAGATGTTCCGTATGGCCTTTCCGAATCCGAATTCCGGGAGGCGGAACGCCGGATGAGCCCAGGGAAGGGGTGGGCGTTGGCGGCCGACGTGCTGCGACGGGCTCTGGCCACTCAGGGGGCCGGAGGGGATAGAGATACCGTGGGGTGGGTCCGTTACCTGGGCGAAGGGATGACGTACGTAACCTACGGAGCGACCTGCCGCCTTCCGGGAGGACGGGAAATCCCTCTGGTGGTTCGCCTTCCCCGGCCGGGTGGCGGGGAGAATCAAACGGTCCGGGCACTGCGAGAGGAGAAACTCCTTCGATATCTGGCATCGGTGGAACTTCCCTTTCGGATTCCCCGGGGCATGGCGGCCCTCCCGGTGGAGGATGGACTGGCCCTCGTCCAGGAGTGGGTGGATGGGATCCCTGCAGATCTCAGGGCCTCACGCTTTCCCGGCGGGCGCCCGTGGGAGCTGGTGGCAGAGGTCGCGACCTCGATCCATGGGCTGGATCCGGAACCGCTTCGTAGTCTTCTGCCGGGACCCGCGACGCGGCGTGACCATGCCCGGGTCTTCGCTCGGGTCCTGGAATCGGTCTCGGGGTGCGAGGGGGAGGACATGCGGGCGTGGGTCAGAGAGCACCTGCCCCCCGAGGAGCCGTCCAGGATTCTCCACGGGGATCTTCTGGGCCAGAACCTGTTGTTACCCTGGGAAGAGGAAGGGCCGGGGGTGGTGGATTGGGCAGAGGCCGCTCTGGGGGATCCTGCATACGACCTTGCCATCGTCACCCGGGGCGTGCGCCACCCCTTCCAGGCTCCGGGAGGACTCCATCGCCTCCTGAAGAAATATGCAGGGGGAGGGGGACAGCCCATCTCGGCGACACAGGTTCACCTCCATGAGCTCTTCCTCCGGTGCAAGCTGTACCTGGACGCGGCGGAAAGATCCGGCCTACGGAGCCCCCACGCCAGGGACCTCAGGAGGGCCATGATGGGCGTCTTCCACAGGGCCCAGAAAGCCTGAGAGCCCGGGCGATCCGGCCAGGGTCACGATCTATTCAGGCTCCCCCTCCGCCTCCGCCCTCGATGGGCGGGGCCCCCGTGCCCTCCAGCGCCTGTGCGAGGGAGGGCAGGACCTCGTCGGCGTAGCGCTGGATCTCGGCCCGGATCGGGGCCAGCTCAGCTCGCCCGGCCTGGACCGATTGCCGGTGCATCTCGGTGGGGCCGTACGTGGTGCTCAGTCCCCGGTAGCCCACGGACAGCCGGCTCGACGGAGTCGGCGGGCTGCGCTCGCCGATCTCGCCCTTCGCCTCGCTGCCCCGCATCCGCTCGCGCAACTCCAGGAGCTCGAGGCGGGTCTGGTAGAGCCGGCTGTTCAGCTCGGGATCCAGAGAGTCGGCCCGACTCAACGCAGTCTGCATGGCCTCGACCTTCTGGATCTGCTCCCGGAGCAGGTTCGATGTCTCGGTCAGGTCGTGGGCGAACGACTCGACCTCCTCACGGAACGCGGCCACGACATCGGCAGGGATCCGTTCCAGCGCGCCCTCGAAGGCCGGCACGACCTGGAACTCCACCGGTCCGGCCAGCTCGGAGACCTCCCCCTCCTCGACCTTGATCAGCGTGGCCGTGTAGGTGTCGGGCAACGGCCGGAAGCCGCCGCCGAACCCGCCTCCGCCCTCCAGGCCGATCATGGCGTTGGACGAATACTCCAGGTCCCAGGCGACGCGGTGAACCCCTGCGGACGCCGGGCCATCCACGCGGTTGATGACCGTCCCGTTCCGGTCCCGAACCACGATCTGGACCGTGGGGCCCTGCTCCCGCATCTCCGCCTCCAGGGCGTCCCAGCCGGGGAACGGCACGTCCTGGCCCTCCGGGATGTCCTCCTCACGGGTCTTTCGCTCTGTCTCCAGCGACGGGTAGGACTCCCGGAGCCAGTAGGTAAATACCGCGCCGAACGGCGGGTTGTCGGCCGTCCACTGGTCCGCGCCCTGGGAGTGCTGGACGCTCTGCGGTTCGTACCATAGGGCAGGACGGGTGTCGAAGAGCATGGCCTCGCCGGCCAGCCCCTCTGCACCCTCCCGTAGCGGCGTGTAGTCGTCCAGAACGAAGATCCCGCGCCCGAAGGATGCGGCCACCAGGTCCTCCCGGTCGCGATGGATCACGACATCGCGGAACGAGATGGTGGGCGCTCCCGGCAGTTCGGTCCACTCGCCACCGCCGTCTACGGTGAAGAAGACACCGAACTCGGTGGCGGCGAAGAGGAGATCCGGGTCCACGTGGTCCTGGACCACCCTCCAGACCAGGTGCCGGTCCGGGATGTTCCCCGTGATGGAGGTCCACGACCGTCCCCGATCCGTGCTCTTCACCAGGTACGGCGAGAAATCCCCGTACTTGTGATTGTCCAGCGCCACGTACACCGTGTTCGGGTCATGATGGCTGGCCTTCACGTCGTTCACGAAGGCCATGTCCGGCGCGTCCGCCATTTCGGCCACCTCCATCCGGCGCCAGTTCTCGCCCCCGTCCTCCGTCACCCAGAAGAGTCCGTCATCGGTGCCGGCGTAGATCAGGTCCTCGTCCAGGGGACTCTCGCCGATGGAGGTGATGGTGTTGTAGTTGGACATGGCGCCCACGTCCCAGGCGGCGTCCCAACTCTGGGCGT
>CAZSDD010000110.1:0-9688 GCA_964605505.1 uncultured Gemmatimonadaceae bacterium
CAGGGCCCGGCAGCCCCCCTGAAACCCTCGGGCCCCTTCGGCGGTAGGGATTACCATCTTCCCCGGCAATGCATTCACAAAGGGCCTTTCACGTGGACGACCTGTTCCAGGATCTTCGCTACGGAGTCCGCGGACTTCTGAAGTCACCGGGATTCACGGCTGTGGCCATCCTCACCGTCGCCCTGGGGATCGGCGTGAACAGCACCATCTTCAGTCTGGTGAACGCCGTCCTGATGAAGCCCCTTCCGGTGGAGCGGCCTCAGGAGCTGGTGGACGTCTTTGGCCACTCGGCCACGTCGTCGAGTCACGATTCCAACTCCTATCCCAACTTCCTGGACTACAAAGCGAGAACCGAAACCCTCTCCGGGATGTTCGCCTACTCCAACTTCTTCGCGAACCTCTCGGTCCGGGGCAGCTCCGAGCTGGTGGTGGGCGAGATCGTCTCGGAGGATTATTTCCGGGTTCTGGGGATAGGGACGGCCCTGGGACGATCGTTCCTCCCTGAGGAGTTCCGGGCTCCGGGAGCGGGGCCGGTGGCGATTCTGAGTCACGGGTTCTGGCAGAGCCGGTTCGGAGGAGATCCCGAAATCCTGGGAAGAACCGTTCGGATGAACGGGATCGTGTACCAGGTGGTGGGCGTCGCCCCGCCAGGCTTCGGGGGGATGTTTCCGGCGGTGACATCCCAGATGTGGATCCCCCTCTCCATGGTGGAGGAGGTGGAGCCCATGGGGTCCCAGCGAACCTCCGGCACCAGCACCGGGGACACCCGTCTGGAACGCCGGGGAGCCCACTTCCTGTGGGTGAGAGGGCGAATGAAGCCCGGGGTGGAGCTGGAGGCGGTCCGGTCCGAGCTCCAGGGCATTGCCGCCCGACTCTCCGCCGAATACCCGGAGACCAACGAGCTGGAGCGGGTGACGGTCCTCCGGACCAGTGACGTGGCCATCAACCCGGACTTCGACCGGACCCTGGCTTCGGCGGGCCTGGTCCTGATGGGTGCGGTGGGCCTGGTGTTGCTGGTGGCCTGCGCGAATCTGGCCAACATGCTTCTGGCCCGGGCCACGGCCCGGAGGCGGGAGCTGGCCCTCCGGATGGCTCTGGGGGCGGGGCGGGGCCGCCTCATTCGGCAGATGTTGACCGAGAGCCTGGTCCTGGCTCTGGCCGGCGGGGTCGTGGCCTTCCTGGCGGCCTTCTGGCTCACCGAGGTTTTGGCCGGATTCCAGCCTCCCCTTCCCATCGATCTCGGTCTCGACCTGGGGCCGGACTGGCGGGTCGTGGGCTTCACCCTGCTGGCGGCAGGCCTGACCGGCATCCTCTTCGGCACGGTGCCGGCCTTTCGAGCCTCCCGCACCGAGCTGGTGCCGGCCCTCAAGGCATCCGGAGAGGCCGGAGGCGGCGGCCGCCGAAGGATCGAGATCCGGGATGCCCTGGTGGTGGTGCAGGTTGCGGTGTCGGTTGTCCTGCTCGTGGCCGGGTCGCTCATGGTCCGAAGCCTGGGTGCCGCCGGTCAGGTGGAGTACCCCTACGACGTCTCCCGGACGGCCTACCTGGGTCTGGCCATGGAGATGAACGGCTACGAAGCCCAGGAGGCCGGCGCCTTCTTCTCCTCCGGGAAGATCAGGCTGGAACGCGTCCCGGAGGTGGAACGAGTGGGCCTGACGAGCCGGATCCCCCTCTCTCTGAACAACAACGGATTCGGGGTGTTCATCGATGGACACCAGGCCTCCGGCTCCGACCGTCCATACGCGTTGAACGGCGCTCGGGTCGATGAGGGGTACTTCGAAGCCCTGGGGCTCCGGATCCTGGAGGGACGGGGAATCCGCCCCGACGACCGGGAAGAGAGCCGCCGGGTGGCCGTGGTGACCCGGACCATGGCCTTGCGGTACTGGCCGGAGGAGGGGGCCCTGGGCCGGGAATTCCGACTCCAGTGGGGGGGGGAGCCCTATCGGATTGTGGGGGTGGTGGAGGACTACCGGGTGGACACCCCGGGAGAAGATCCCAAGCCCTATCTTCATCTTCCCCTCCCCCTGCAGGGGATCTACGCCAACTATATCGTCCGGGCGGCCACTCCGGCGGAGCTCCTGGTTCCCCGGCTGGAGCGAGAGCTCCGGATCCTGGATCCGGATCTGGTATTCCTGGACACGGGCTCTCTCCAGGAGCTGGCAGATGTCCGGCTTTTCCCCATCCGGGCCGGGGCCTGGCTCATGGGAATCTTCGGAGGGCTGACCCTCATCCTGGCTTCCGTGGGGCTCTACGGGGTCATCGGGTACTCCGTCAGTCGCCGGGTCCGGGAGATGGGGATCCGGAAGGCTCTGGGAGCCGAGGAGGTCTCCATGATGGGCATGATCCTGCGGCAGGGGATGTCCATGGTCGCCCTGGGCTTTCTCCTGGGAGCCGGCCTGGCCGTCCTGGCCGCCAAAGCCCTGAGCAGTGTCCTGTATGTGAGCCCTATGGACCTCCCGAGTCTTGCCGTGGCCCTGCTGGCCCTGGGCACCACGGCCCTCCTGGCCAATCTGATCCCGGCAGCACGGGCGGCACGGGTGGATCCGGCCGTGGCGTTGAGGGCGGAGTAGCCGGCGGGGGGCCCGGACTCCGCCCACGCCAGGTGCCGAGTCGTCTTCCGCGGAACCGCCTTCCCGCTCAGGCCGAGAACGGCTTGTACCGGATCCTGTGGGGCTCAACGGCCCCTTCCCCCAGGCGCCGCTTCTTGTCCTCCTCGTACTCCTGGAAGTTCCCCGGGAACCAGAAGGCCTGGCTGTTGCCCTCGAAGGCCAGGATGTGGGTGGCGATGCGGTCCAGGAACCAGCGGTCGTGGCTGATGACCAGCACGCAACCGGCGAACCGGAGGATGGCGTCCTCCAGGGCCCTGAGCGTGTCCACGTCCAGGTCGTTGGTCGGCTCGTCCAGGAGGAGGACGTTGCCCCCCTCCTTCAGGAGCTTGGCCAGGTGCAGGCGATTTCGCTCCCCGCCGCTCAGGACCCCTACCGGCTTCTGCTGATCCGAGCTCCGGAAGTTGAACCAGGACAGGTAGGCCCGGCTGTTCACCTCGGCCCGGCCGAAGTAGAGGAGGTCAGCCCCGTCGGTCACCTCTTCGAAGACGGTCTTTTTCGGATCCAGAGCGGCCCGGGACTGGTCCACGTAGGCCAGCTTCACCGTCTCCCCCACCACCAGATCCCCGCCGTCGGGCTCCTCCTGGCCGGTGATCATCCGGAAGAGAGTGGTCTTCCCCGCTCCGTTGGCTCCGATGATTCCCACGATGGCCCCCGGGGGGACATCGAAACGGAGATCCTCCATCAGAAGCCTGTCCCCGTAGCCCTTCTTCACCCCTTCCGCCCGGATCACGGTGCTTCCCAGGCGGGGGCCCTTGGGGATGAGGATCTCCGCCGTTCTCACCTGCTCCCGTTCATCGGCGTTCAGGAGATCCTCGTAGGCGTTGATCCTGGCCTTTCCCTTTGAGTGACGCGCCCTGGGGGCCATCCGGACCCATTCCAGCTCCCGTTCCAGCGTCCGCTGCCGGGCGCTCTCCTGTTTCTCTTCCAGCCGCAGCCGCTCCCGTTTCTGCTCCAGCCAGGAGGAGTAGTTTCCCTTCCAGGGGATCCCGTGGCCCCGGTCCAACTCCAGGATCCACTCCGCCGCGTTGTCCAGGAAGTAACGGTCGTGTGTGATGGCCACCACCGTACCCGGGTAGGAGGCCAGGTGGTGCTCCAGCCAGGCCACGGATTCGGCGTCCAGGTGGTTGGTCGGCTCGTCCAGGAGGAGCATGTCCGGCGCCTCCAGAAGGATCTTGCAGAGGGCCACCCGGCGCCGCTCCCCCCCCGACAGCGTGTCCACCGGCGAGTCTTCCGGAGGAACGCGGAGGGCGTCCATGGCCATCTCCACCTTCCGGTCCAGGTCCCAGGCGTCGGCGGCCTCGATGCGGTCCTGGAGCTGGGCCTGCTCCTCCATGAGAGCGTTCATCTCCTCATCTGTCGAAACCTCCGCGAAGGCCATGCTCACCTCCTCGAACCGCACCAGGAGATCCCGGATGGGCTTCACCCCCAACTCCACGTTCCCCCTCACGTCCAGCCCCGGCTCCAGCTCCGGTTCCTGAGGAAGGTACCCGATGCGAGTCCCCTTCATGGCCCAGGCCTCTCCCAGAAAGTCCGTGTCCAGCCCCGCCATGATCTTCAGGAGGGAGCTCTTTCCGGCGCCGTTGGGCCCCACCACGCCGATCTTGGCGCCGGGAAAGAAGGAGAGGCTGATGTCCCGGAGGATCTCACGCCTGGGCGGGACGATCTTGGACAGGCGGTACATGTGGTAGATGAATTTCTGTTCGGCCATGGTGTCTTCGGGAATGAGGGGTTGGAAACCGGGGGTCCCGGTCCATCTCGACCAGGGAGACGCGGGCACCGTGCCCGGAAGCACAGGTGCAAATCTAACGGAGGCAACCTTCCGGGAAACTCCTCCGTCTTATTACATGTACGGCGCATGTATTCCCCCGACGCCCGGCCCTTCAGGCGCCGGATTCCATCCAGGGGGACTCACAGAGGGCTTGGTGCCCGCCCTTCAACCAGAGCCGGTGGACCGGGACCCTTCAACCAGAGCCGGTGGACCAGAACCCGGTCAACCAGGATCCATGGACCGGGCAGGACGACCCAGGAGTCAGCTGTGACCGAAACACACCCTCAACCGGACGGTCTTCCCCTCTCGGCCCTGGACCTCCAGGTCCTCCTCGTCCTCTCCCGGGAAGATCTCTACGGCTACGCCATCATGAAGGAAGTGGAACTCCGATCCGACGGCCTTCTCTCTCCGGAGATCGGCTCCCTCTACCGGGTCCTGGGGCGTCTGATGGACCAGGGCTGGGCGGCCGAGGCTCCCCCTCCTCCGGGAGCCATGGAGGGCGGAAGAGGCAAGCCACGGAAATACTACCGAATCACGGATGCTGGACTGTCGGTGGCCCGGGCCGAACTCCGGAGGATGGAGGAGGTCCTTCGGCAGGTCCGGAGGCTGGGACCCGAGGTGGCGGGATGAAGACGGGTGAGCCGTCTTCGTCGAAGGGCCCGGGGCTCCTGTCCCGGGCCTGGTTCGAGCTTCTCCTCCTGTCCTTTCCTCCCGACTCCCGGAGGCGTTTCGGTGACTCCATGCGGGAGACCTTCGACCTTCGGTACCGGGAGCGGAGGGACCGGGGACCCCTGACACTCCTGTCCTTCTTCCTGAAGACGGGCCTGGACATGCCGGTTTCCGGCTCCAGGGAACGTCTGCGGAGGCCCGGCCCCCACGTTGATTCGCCCGCCGGAATGAACCTGCGGAGCAAGCACCCTCTCCACGGAATGAAACGAACCCCCATGGAAAACCTGCGCCAGGACCTGGTCTTCGCCTTCCGCTCCCTGAGCCGGAACCCCTTGTTTTCCCTGGCCGTTCTCGTGACCCTGGCTCTGGGGATCGGCGCCACGACCTCCATCTTTTCAGTGGTGAACGGAGTTCTTCTCAAACCTCTCCCCTTCCAGGATCCGGACCGCCTGGTTTCGGTCTTCGCCGCTCCCGTGGACTATCCCACCGCCCGGGGGAATATGTCGGGGCCCGATATGGCGGACCTGGCCCGGACCGGATCCATGGAGACGGTGGTGGGCTACGCCGACGGCATGGCGACCCTCACGGGCCGGGGCGACGCCCGCCTGGTTTTCGGGGCCCGGATCTCCCGGGGGCTCCTCTCCACCTTCGGGCTGGAGCCCTTCATGGGCAGAGACCTGACACCGGAAGAGTCCATCCCCGGGTCTTCCCGGTCGGTGGTCATCGGGTTCGGATTCTGGCAGCAGGAGTTCGGCGGAAGAAACGACGTCCTGGGGCAGACGCTGGAGCTGGACGGCGAAAGCTACGAGGTGGTGGGTGTGGCGCCACAGGGATTCGAGTTTCCCCGGGGAGCCCGGCTCTGGCGGCCCTACTACCGGACCGATGAAGGATGTGGACGGGGGTGTCACGTCTACGACGCCGTGGCCCGCCTGGCGCCCGGGGCCACCCTGGAGCAGGCCCGGCAAGAGGCCGAAGCCCTGGCTCTCCGGCTGGAGGAAGAATTCCCCGACCTGAGCCTCGGTAAGCGTTTCAACCTCATGAGCCTGGAAGAGGACTTCGTGGGAGAGGTCAGGACCGAGCTCTGGATCCTCCTTTCGGCCGTGGGGCTTGTCCTCCTGGTTGCGTGCGCGAACGTGGCCAATCTCCTTCTGGCCCGGGGCCAGGGGCGGACGGGTGAGGTGGGGATCCGGGCCGCCATGGGAGCCGGCCGGGGGCGACTCCTCCAGCAGGTTCTCACGGAGAGCCTGGTCCTGGCCCTCCTGGGAGGGGCCCTGGGGGTCGGCCTCACCTTCCTGGGCGTCCGGATCCTGAAGGGGATGGCCCCGGCAAGTCTTCCCCGGGTGGAAGAAATCGCGGTGGATCCGGCGGTCCTGGTCTTCGCCCTCCTTCTTTCCGGCACGGTAGCCCTCATCTTCGGCCTTAGCCCCGCCCTGAAGCTGGTCCGGACCTCCCCGGCGGAGGCCCTGGGCCGGTCCCGCCGGGGCGGGGACGCGGGAAGGGCCGGAAGTCGCTCCCGGAGCCTTCTCCTGGCCGGTGAGGTAGCTCTCTCCCTCATACTCCTCACGGCCGCCGGGCTCCTCCTGCGGACCCTCACCCGGATCAGCGAGATCCAGCCCGGCTACCGGACCGAGCAGATCACCCGATTCACCCTTTCCCTCCCCCGGAGTGCCTATCCCGGGCTGGAGCAGATGGCAGGATTCTTCGAGACCCTGGAGGATCGACTGGAAGCCATTCCCGGCGTGGAATCTGTGGGATCCACCTTCGGCGCGCCCCTGGGATCCACCAGCGCCACTGGAACCGCTCATGTGGAAGGACGACCCGAGGCGCTTCCGGGAGAGGAGATCCAGGCCCAGATGCGGCCCATCACACCGGGGTACCTGGAGACCATGGGGATTTCCATCTTGAAGGGCCGGGGCATCCAGGACTCGGACCGGGCCGGAGGCGTGGAGGTGGCCCTCATCAACGAGACCCTGGCCCGGGCCCTCTTTCCCGGAGAGGACCCCCTGGGAAGACAGGTCCGGGTAACCGTGAGCTTCGGGTTCGGATTCCCCTATCGGACCGTCGTAGGCGTCGTGGCCGATACCCGGAACGTGGCTCTGACCCGGGAGCCGAAAGGGGGATTCTACGTGCCTCAACGACAGGCGGGCCCCGGCTACATGACGGTGGCCGTCCGTTCCCGTCCCGGGATGGCCGCTCTGGCGGAAAACATCCGGAGAGAGGTGGTGACCCTGGATCCCAACATCCCCCTCAGGGACGTGGAGACCATGGCCCGTTTGGTGTCGGAGGAGATGGCTCCCACCCGGTTCGTTCTGACTCTTCTGGCGGTGTTCGCGGGGTTGGCCCTGGCTCTGGCCGCCGTGGGGCTCTATGGAGTGGCCGCCTACATGGTCTCCCAGCGCCGCCGGGAGATCGGCATCCGCATGGCCCTGGGGGCCCGGAGCTCCCGGGTGACCGGGATGGTGGTCCGGCAGGCAGCCCTTCCCACCTTCCTGGGTGTGGGGATCGGCCTGGCCGCCTCCCTCCTGGGGGCCGACGTCATGCGGCGCCTCCTCTACGAGGTGGATCCCCGGGACCCCTGGGTCTTCACGGGTGTCGCGGTCCTTCTCGTGGTCGTGTCCCTCCTGGCCACTCTTCTTCCTGCCCGACAGGCCGCCAGGGTGGACCCTGGAGAGGCCCTCCGCAGGGAATAACTCCCCCGGCCGGGCGGCCGGGATGCCCCCCTCACCCGGGGATTCCCCATTCCGGCCACCCATTCCGGAGACTCACGGCCACCAGCCGTTGCCCCTCCCCCCCGGCAAGCCCAGATTCCTACCTGCACATGCGATCTCCGGGGGTGACGGCCTGGCCGGCCCTCCCGGAGCTTCTGTTTCATCAGAGGCCCCCGGCGGACCGGTGGCCTCCAGTCCCGGAGTCATCATGATCCCTTCGCCCTCCTCCGGATCCCGGCACACCGCATCCGGTGCCGCCCGGCCGGCGTTCCCGTTCCCCGTCTGGGCCATCCTTCTCCCGGCTCTCTTCCTGCCCGGCCCGGCCTGGTCCGGTGGGGGCTGCCTGACAGCCCAGGAGCTGGAAGCCAACCAGGTGGTCCACCCGGATCTCCTGGAAACCATGGAATACAGGGAGGTGGGGCCGTTTCGCGGGGGGCGATCCACGGCCGTGGGCGGATTTTCCGATGACCCGCACCAGTTCATCATGGGAACCACCGGGGGTGGCGTCTGGATGACGGACGACGCCGGGGAGAGCTGGGTGAACGTCACCGACGGCTTCCTGGACGTGTCCTCCGTGGGCGCCGTGGAAGTGGCCCCCGGGGACCCCAACGTCATCTACGTGGGCACGGGCTCTGCGGGGATCCGGGGGAATGTCATCACCGGGAGGGGTGTCTGGCGCTCCACCGACCGGGGCAGAAGCTGGAGCTTCATGGGCCTGGAGAATGCGGGCCTCATCGGCAAGATCCAGGTGGATCCCCGGGACGCTGACGTGGCCCTCGTTGCCGTCCTGGGCAACGGCTTCGGGAAGAACGAGGAACGAGGCGTCTATCGCACCCGCAACGGGGGCACGTCATGGGAACAGGTCCTCTTCGTGGCGGACTCGGTGGGGGCCGTGGACCTGGTCATGAACCCGAAGAACCCCCGGGAGCTCTACGCCGGCATGTGGCGGGCGGAGCGGAAGCCCTGGACCCTCATCGACGCCTCCCGTGACGGGGGTATCTGGAAGACGGTGGACGGGGGCGACACCTGGACCCGCCTGACGGATCCCTCCCTGGACAACGGCCTCCCCTCCGAGACCCTCTTCGGCCGTATCGGCCTGGCCATTTCGCCGGCTAACCCCTTGCGGGTCTGGGCCCTCATCAGCGCCCCGGACCCCCACGGGGGGATCTGGCGCACCGACGACGCCGGGGAAAGCTGGCGAAAGGTGAACCGGGACCGGCGCTTCCGGCAGCGGCACTGGTACTACTCCCACCTGGAGGCGGATCCCCGGGACCCCAATACCGTCTACGTCATGAACACGGGTACGTACAGGTCGGTGGATGGAGGCGAGGAGTGGACGTTCATCCGGGTCCCCCACGGGGATGTCCACGACCTCTGGATCCACCCGGATGACCCCGACGCCATGGTGGTCGGCAACGACGGCGGCGCACAGGTGAGCCTGAACGGGGGCCGGAGCTGGTCCACCATGCACAACCAGCCCACCGCCGAGTTCTACCGCCTGGAGGTGGACAACCAGTTCCCCTACCGCCTCTACGGCGCCCAGCAGGACAACTCCACCATCTCCGTCTCCTCCCGGGTCAGCGGCGACCTCTCGCCGGAGCAGGACTGGTTCAGCGTGGGAGGCGCCGAGAGCGGGCACATCTCGGTGCATCCCCACCCGGACTCGGCCCACATCGTCTGGGCCGGCAACTACATCGGGCAGATCGACCGGACCAACCTGAAGACGGGGGAGAGCCGGAACATGATCCTCTACCCCCAGATGGGGGACGGGGTGGCTCCCCGGGACGCCCGCTACCGCTTCCAGTGGAATGCCCCCATCCTCATTTCCCGTCATGACCCCGGCGTGGTGTACCACGCCTCCCAGTACGTCCACCGGACCACCGACGGGGGGATGAGCTGGGAGACCATCTCCCCGGACCTCACCACCGACAACC
>CAZSDD010000111.1:0-8998 GCA_964605505.1 uncultured Gemmatimonadaceae bacterium
ATCCCACGGGCCCGCCGCCCACCCTCGTCCCCGCCGCCACCCCTCGTGCCCGCCGCTAACCCTCGGGCCCCTCCAGGACCACATGGACTTCCCGGGTGACCCCGCCGTGCTCCTCCAGCAGCCGGCGATACCACTGGAATGCCATATCGAGCCGCTCCTGGAAGCCGGCCACCCCCCAGATGACCGTAAGGGTCCGGGTGGTCCCCTCGTCGGTCTTCACCCGCTGGGCGTCTTTCACGGGGTTTCCGCAGGGCCCCCGGTCGTCGAAGAGGCAGATGAGCCCCTCCAGGGACATTTCCTGTCCCGATGGATTGAATACGTAGCTTCCCCCCTCGGGGCCTTTGTCCACCCGAAAGGGGGGGGTGGACTTATCCAGGTCCACCAGGGCGATGGAGTGGTTGCTGTGCAGGGAGATCACGTTGCAGATATCCACGGCCAGGTTGATGCTGTCCAGCTCACACCGTTCCACGGCCCGGACCAGGTACTCGGCGGCGGGCTTCCCCCGTCCCGCCGGTTTGTGGCCCCAGTAGCGGAGCATGTCCCGGACTGCCAGGCGGTGCTCCTCGTCCCGGTGGATGGGTGTCTCAGCCTCGTCGGACAGGAGTGCCAGAACCTCAGGTGGGGTCGGGCTCCGACCCAGAGGGGCGGGGAATTCCGTGGTAAAGGCCACGGGACGGAGGAGGGGGTGGGGGGCGACGGTAAGTCGTTCCGGGGGCGTTTGGGTCATGGGTGGAGGGCCGGCTGAATGAGGGAGCGGTCGGCGGCCCGCCAGGCTGCCAGGACCTCTCTCTCCCGCTCCCGGGTGATTCCCGCCTGAAGCTCCTGCTGCTCCTGAGCGGGCCGGCTTATCTGATACTCCAGGGTGTCCCGGGCGGTGACGGCCAGAGGCCTGAAGGTGAGGCCCGCCTCCACGGCCCGGGATACGTTCACAAAGGAGAGGGGGTCTCCCGGAATCCACGCCGGCATGTCGGACCAGGGCCGAACGCCCCGGTCTTCCAGGAACGGGACCGGAACCCAGGTGAACCGCACCGGGGCGGAGGTGATGGCCCGGATGCCGTAGAGCATTTCGGCCATGGAGAGGCGGGCCTCGGGGCCCGTGGCGTTGAAGACACCGGAAATCCCGCCCTCCGCCAGCCGGACGATCCACTCCGTGAGATCCCGGACGTCGATGATCTGCGTGGCGTCCTTCCCCGTCCCCGGGGCCAGAACCTCTCCACCCTGGTCGATGCGGACCGGCCAGTAGGTGAACCGGTCCGTCCGGTCTCCGGGCCCCACGATCAGCCCCGGGCGCACCACGGTCGTCCGACCCGGGAAGGCCGCTTCGGCGGCTTCCTCTCCCAGGGCCTTGGTCAGCCCATAGGGAGCCTCGTCCCCTTCCTGGAATCCGGGAGGCCGGGAAAAGAGGGGGGAGGATTCATCCACCTCCGGCTCCATGAAGACCCGGTCTCCCCCTTCGAAGCCCGTGGCCTCTCCGGCGTAGGCGGAGATGGAGGAGGTGAAGATGTACTGATCCGCGGCATGGCGGAGGGTCTCGGCGCTGAGACGGACCCATCGGTAGTCCCGGGCGTTGTTGTCCAGGACCACGTCCCAGCGCCGGCCCTCCAGAGCCGAGAGGTCTCCGTTCCGGTCTCCCAGGAGATGCTCCACGTCGGGAATGTCCGCCTGTGCCCGCCCCCGGGTGAAGATGCTCACTTCGTGCCCCCGGGAGACGGCGTAACGGACCATGTGCGGACCGATGAAGCCGGTGCCGCCCAGGATCAGCAGGCGTTTCCGGGCCGTCTTTCCGGGGCGGTTCCGGGGCCTCCGACTCGGCCCGGGCCCCAGCCCGGTAGCGTCCTGACCGGAGACGACTCCGACCTCCGGCCCGAGGCCCAGGGCCACTCCGGCCCCGGCCAGACCCAGGCCCCGGAGAAAATCTCTGCGGCCCGGCGCGAGTGATCGGTTTTCCTTCGGCATTCCTCTTCCGCCTTTCATGGAGAATTATGCGGGAACGGACCGGGCGGGAACGGACCGGGCGGGAACGGACGGGGCAAGAACGGACCGGGTCCGCCCGAAATCTGTTCCCCACCCTGTCTCATGGCCGATAGCGGAACTCCCTCATGGCCGATACCGGAACTCCGGCCACGGCCATGGTCCGCCACACGATCTCAGGTGAACCCCGACGTACTCTGAGGCGCACCCCGACACGATCTCAGGTAAACCTTAAGTGATGGGCACACGCCCTGGGAAGTGGGTCGGAGGAGAGGCCGACGGAGCGCTTGACACATAGAAACATAACTATTATGCTATCCGACATGTCTAACGAGAACCTGATTCGCTCCATCGATCCGGCGGCTCTGAGCAAAGCCGCAGACGTCATCAAGGTGGTGGGCCACCCGGACCGCCTCCGGATTCTGGAGTTCCTGGAAGAGGAAGAGAAGGCTGTGGGAGAGATCCAGGAGTGCCTGGATCTTCCCCAGGCCATCGTTTCCCAGCACCTGGCCAGGATGCGGGGGTGCAACATCGTGGAGTCCCGGAGGGACGGGATCCACGTCTACTACCACATTATCGAGCCCAAGGTGAAGCACATCCTGGAATGCATCCGTCACTGTGACCTGCAGGACGAGATCACCTGACCCGCCAATCAATCTCTCTTTTTTTGGGCCTCAACGCATATGAAAATCTATATCCCCCTATTTTTGATGGCAGGCCTCTTCCTGAACCCCATGGGTTTCGGGAAGACGACGGCGGCCCAGGAGCTCATTCCCCGTGACGGGGGTCCCCTGGAGCTGTCGCTCGAGAAGGCCGTGGCGCGGGCACTGGAGGCGAACCCGACGCTGAGGGCACAGCAGGCGAAGGCGGAGGCCCGTGGTCAGCTGCCCCTTCAGGCGACGCCGGCCTTTTTGCCCTCGGTTTCTCTCGGGCTCCAGGGCATGCGGACCACGGACCCGGTGGCGGTCTTCGGCTTGAAGCTGCGGCAGGAGAGCTTCCAGCAAGAGGATCTGGCCCTGGATGCGCTGAATCGTCCCGACGCCTACTCCGGATACAACGCCACTGCAACGGTTCAGATGCCCATCCTGGCCCCTGAGGGTCTCTATGGATTCGCCGCGGCCAGGAAGGCTGCAGAGGCCGAGGAGGCCGGAGCCCGCAGGGCTGCCGGAGCCACCCGTTTCTTCACCATTCAGGCCTATACCGGTGCCGTTCTGGCGGCACGGCAGGTAGCGGCCCTGGACACCGCCCTTCTGGCCGTTCGGGCCCATGTGAAGCAGGCGGAGGCCATGCGCGATCAGGGTCTGGCCACCGGGCTCGACGCCCGCATGGCCAACCTGAAGGCATCGGAGATCGAGGTGCAGCGGCTGGCGGCCCGGGCCCAGGCCGAGAACGCTCTTTCCGGGCTCCGGACGATCCTGGCGTTCCCGGATTCGGTGGAGATCGCCCTCACCGACGACCTGGCCACAACCCGTTCCGCCTCCGCCTGCACGGGGACGGATGCCGAGTGCTCCTGGCAGGACCGGGGAGACCTCCAGGCCTACACCGCGGGGGCGGAAGCCGCCTCCAGCGGTGTGAAGAAGGCCTGGGCCTCCCAGCTTCCGGCCCTGGCCGCCTTCGGGGCCCTGGGACACTATGCCCAGGACGCGCCGTTTCAGGATGGAAGCGGTGATTGGACCATCGGTATCGGCTTCAGCTGGAACCCCTTTCAGGGCCTCTCCGGCGTAGGAAAGGTCCGGGAGGCCAGGGCTCAGGAGCGTGCGGTCCAGGCCGAGCGGGAAGCGGCCTTCCGGCAGGCCGAGCTGGAGGTTCTCCAGGCCCGGCGAATGCTGGAAGCGGCCGGCGAACGGGTCGGTGTTGCGGCTGCCGCCGCAGAGGAATCCCGGGTGGCCCTGGAGCAGGCCCGCCTCCGGTACCAGACCGGAACTTCATCCATCATCGAGCTGCTGGACGTCCAGGCGGCAGCCACCAACGCAACCATGACCGAACTCGCCGCCCGCCGGGATCTCCTGGTCGCGCACGCGGCTTTGGACCTTGCATACGGAGTATTCGACCGATGAAAAAAGGACTTGTGATTCTCGGGGCCGCAGCCCTCCTCTCCGCATGCGGGGAATCCCACGCTCCGGAAGCCTCCCGGGCCCAGGCTCCCGCCCAGGGTGTGGCCGTGGAGATGGAAGACGTGGCCATCCACGTTCCCGCCGAAGGAACGGTGACGGCCCAGAATCGGGCTGAGATCACGACCCGGATGATGGCCAGGATCAGCGATGTGGCCGTGGACGTCGGGTCCCGGGTCGGTGCAGGGGACCTCCTGGTCCGTCTGGGCACCGAGGACATCGCCGCCAACCGCTCCAAGGCCGAGGCCGCCGTCATGGTGGCCCGGGCGGCCCGGGACGAGGCTGCCAAGCAGGCCAACCGCATGGACACGCTCCTGGCCCAGGACGTGGTGCCCCAGGTTCAACGGGACCAGGCGCACCTGACGTTGACCCAGGCAGAGGCCCAGCTGGCCATGGCGGAGGCCGCCCTGAGAGAGGTGGAGACCGCCGGAAGCTACTCCTCCATCCGTGCTCCGTTCGCGGGAGAAGTGGTGGCTCGTTACATGGATGAGGGAGACGTGGCGGCGCCGGGCATGCCCCTCCTGGTGCTCGAGGATTCGGGCCCCAGGGAGGGCAGGCTCTCGGTTTCCGTGGACGCCGCCAGAAGCCTTCAGGTCGGCGACACGGTCCGGGTCATGGCCACGGGTGGACTCGAGGCCCTGGCCCCCGTCCAATCCGTAGCTTCCGGTGCGGACCCCATGTCCAGGACAGTGGCCGTGAGGGTGACCCTTCCGGAGGACTGGCCCACCGGGGTCAGCGTCACTGCCCTGGTGCCTGCCGGTGTGTCCAGGGCCATCACCATTCCGTCAGAGGCCGTGGTTCACCGCGGCCAGCTCACCGGTGTTCGAGTCGTCACCCCCCAGGGTGTCGCCCTCCGCTGGATTCGCCTGGGCCGCAGCGTGGCCGGGGGTGAGCGGGTGGAGGTCCTCAGCGGACTCAACGCCGGAGACCAGATCGTACTATGAAGACTGGAATCTCAGGGGGAATCGCTCAGCGGTTCCTCAATTCGAAGCTGACGCCGCTCCTGACGGCCTTTTCCCTGGTGCTGGGCATCGCTGCGGTCATGGCGACCCCCAGGGAGGAGGAGCCCCAGATCCGGGTCCCCATGATCGACGTGGCCGTGGGACTGCCCGGAGCTACTCCCAGAGAAGTGGAGCGGCGCCTGGTGGAGCCTCTGGAGCGGGCCATCTGGGAGGTGCCGGACGTGGAGTACGTCTACAGCGCCGCCCAGTCCGACGGGGCCCTGGTGACGGCCCGGTACAAGGTGGGGACGGATCCGGAGATCGCGTTGACGCGGCTCTACGGAAAGCTCATGGCCAACATGGACAGGATGCCGGCCGGAGCCACGCCGCCCTTGATCACCCTCCACGGCATCAACGAGGTGCCCATCCTGACCCTCACTCTCTCCGGCGGAAGCGACGCCGGGGACGGCTACATCCTCCGGCAGCAGGCCGTGGAGCTGGCCGGTGAGCTGAAGCGCCTGCCCGACGTGGCCGAGAGCTGGGTCATCGGCGGGGCCCCCCGGGAGGTCTCGGTGACCCTGGACCCCCAGGCCCTGGCGGCCCGGGGGCTCTCCGGCGGGGCGGTCTTCAAGGCCCTGGGAGAGGCCAACGCCGATCTCCCGGCCGGAGACCTGGTCTCCGGGAACCGCAGCGTCCCCGTCCGCGTCGGGCACCTTCTCAGGAGCGCCGAAGACGTGGGTGAGGTGGTGGTGGCGGTGGTCCAGGACCGGGCCATCCGCCTCAAGGACGTGGCCACCATCGAAGACGGCCCGGCCAAGCCGGATCAGTACGTGTCCTTTCTGCCGGGAGGTGGCATCGGCGAGGACTTCGAGCCCGCCGTCACCATCGCCCTGGCCAAGCGGGAAGGGACGAACGCCGCCACCATCGCCCACGCGGCCATGGACCGGGTGGACGAGCTCCGGGGCAAGGTCCTGGGGGACGACGTCCGGGTGACGGTCACCCGGGACTACGGGGAGACGGCCACGGAGAAATCCCGGGAGCTTCTCTTCCACATCTTCGTGGCCACCCTGGGGGTGGTCCTCCTGGTCTGGTTCGCCCTGGGCTGGCGTGAAGCGGTGGTGGTCCTGGTGGCGGTACCCGTCACCCTGGCCCTGACCCTCCTGGTGTACTGGCTCTACGGCTACACCCTGAACCGGATCACCCTCTTTGCGCTGGTTTTCGCCATCGGGATCCTGGTGGACGACGCCATCGTGGTGGTGGAGAACATCTCCCGGCATCTGCGTCTGAAGCAGCGGCATCCGGATGAAGCGGCCCTTGTGGCGGTGGACGAGGTGGGGAATCCCACCATCCTGGCCACCTTCACAGTCATCGCCGCCATCCTCCCCATGGCCTTCGTCTCGGGCCTCATGGGGCCCTACATGCGGCCCATCCCCGTGGGGGCCTCCGTGGCCATGCTCTTCAGCCTGGCCGTGGCCTTCATCGTCACCCCCTACCTGGCCGTGAGGCTGGCGAAAAAGGACGACGATGAAGGGCCCCCCTCCGGGGAGCCGGTGGAGATGGCCGACGAGGCCGTCCCCGACGGAGCCCTGGCCCGGTGGTACGGCCGGTTCATCGACGGCCTCATCGACAACAGAGGACGCCGCCGGGTGACCTACGGGGTCATGGTGCTTCTCCTGGGCCTTTCCATGGCCCTGGTGCCCCTGCGCCTGGTGACGGTGAAGATGCTCCCCTTCGACAACAAGAGTGAGTTCCAGCTCATCGTGGACATGCCTGAGGGCACGTCTCTGGAGCAGACGGCGGAGGTGGCCCAGGCCCTGGCCCTTACCGTGGCCCGGGACCATGCCGTCAGTGACGTCCAGACCTACGCCGGCGTGCCGGCTCCCTTCAACTTCAACGGGTTGGTCCGGCACTACTTTCTGCGCCGGGGGCCCACGGTGGCCGACGTGCAGGTGAACCTGGTGGCCAAGCACCATCGTTCCGAGCAGAGTCACGGGATCGCCCTACGGCTGCGTCCGGCGGTGGACTCGGTGGCCCGGGCCTACGGCGCTTCGGTGAAGCTGGCGGAGATTCCCCCGGGACCGCCGGTCATGGCCACGTTGACGGCGGAGATCTACGGGCCCACCTACGAGGAGCAGATCCGGGTGGCGGAAGCCGTGAAGGGCGTCTTCGAGAGCGTGGACGGGGTGGTGGACGTGGATTGGACCGTGGCTGCCGAGCATGCCCAGGTCCGGGCCGCCGTCTCCCAGGCCGAGGCCCTGAGGGCCGGAACCACGCCCCAGCAGATCGCCCAGTCCGTGGCGGCGTCCCTGGGAGGCGCCCCGGTGGGGCTCCTCCACGACGAAGACGCGGCGGAGCCGGTGTCCATCCGCCTTCAGCTGGCTGATTCGGCTTCAGCCAGGATCGGCGATGTGGGGGCGCTCCCCATCGCCACCCCCCGCGGTGCCCGGCGGCTGGAGACCCTGGCGGAGCTGGACAGCGTCCAGGCCCCCCAGCCCATCCACCACAAGAACCTCCGGCCGGTGGTGTACGTCACGGCGGACGTGGCCGGAAGGCTGGAGAGCCCGGCCTACGCCATGATCGAGATGGGGGACCTCCTGGAAGAGGCCCTTCCGGATGTGGAACGGCACTGGGCCGGATCCCCCACCCTCACGGAGGAGCCGTTCCTGGTCTGGGACGGGGAGTGGCAGATCACCCTGGAGGTCTTCCGGGACCTGGGAATCGCCTTCGCCGCCGTCCTGATCCTCATCTATGTCCTGGTGGTGGCCTGGTTCCAGTCCTTTGCGGTGCCACTGGTCATCATGGCGCCCATTCCCCTGACCTTGATCGGGATTCTCCCGGCTCATGCCTTCAGCGGCGCTTTCTTTACCGCCACCTCCATGATCGGGATGATTGCCCTGTCGGGGATCATCGTCCGGAACTCCATCCTCCTGGTGGACTTCGTGGAGTTGGGTCTGGAGCGGGGCCACTCCCTGAGAAAGGCAGTGGTGTCGTCCGGCCTCATCCGATCCAGGCCTATCATCCTCACGGCCCTGGCCGTCGTCATCGGCGGAATGGTCATGGTGAGGGATCCGATCTTCCAGGGGCTGGGTATCGCTCTGATCAGCGGTGCCGTGGTGGCTACGGCCCTCACCCTGGTTGCAATTCCCCTCCTCTACTACGAGATGCACAACAAATGAAGCTACTCATGATCGTGGTGGACTCGAACCATAAGAACGACGTGGAAAAGATCCTGGAGGAGCACAACGTTCCGGGCTTCACTGAGCTTTCCAATGTCCTGGGAAAGGGGCAGACGGGAAGGAAGTCGGGGAGTCGTGCCTTTCCGGGGTCCAGCACGCTGTACTTCACGGCGGTGGACGGCGACATCTGTGAGACCCTCTGTGAGGATCTGAGGGACCTGAACGAGCGGGCCGGAAAAGAGCAGGGCCTGTTCGCCTTTGCCCTCGAAGCGGAGACGATAATCTGACCATGTGCAGCAATGACACGCATTACCTGATTCGGCGCCTGGCCGGGGTCTTCGTCCTGGCGAGCCTGGCCCTGGGCTACTGGGTGAGCCCCTGGTTCTATCTCATCACCGCCTTCGTGGGGTTGAACCTGTTCCAATCCAGCTTCACGAAGTGGTGCCCCATCGAGGGGGTTTTCGGGAAGGGTGAAAGCCTGACCGAGTAATGGGGTGAACCGCGGGTCGATATCGGCGATTCCCGATGCGATGTCGGCGAGCCGCGACCGCTCGGACAGGCTCCGGATACCACCGTGTCCAGAACGGAGGGGCGGGAAGGGTGGAGATGCGATGTCGGCGGTTTCCGGGTCGGTGGTGAGCCGAACAGGCCGTCGGAGAGAGACAGTATTTCGGGCCGCGGGTCACGGGTCGGAGGCGGCCTTGGGGGCGTGAAGGGTGGAGATGCGATGTCGGCGGTTTCCGTGTCGGTGGTGAGCCGAACAGGCCGTCGGAGAGAGACAGTATTTCGGGCCGCGGGT
>CAZSDD010000111.1:9098-9496 GCA_964605505.1 uncultured Gemmatimonadaceae bacterium
CGCGGGTCGGAGGCGGCCTTGGGGGCGTGAATGCCGACGGCTTCCGGGTTCATGGCGCCCGTGGGGGCGTGGATGTCGGAAATCTGCCCATCGGTGGTCGCTGTGGGGCCCACTGTCGGCGGTTCTGGCATCGATGGGCGCCGTCGGGCGGGAATGTCGGCAATCCGCGGGTGGAATGACGGAAATCCCCATCCACCTCCGACGTGAAATCCACTTTTGCGGACAGAGTTGAGGAGCTCAGGGGAATTCACCACTGTGAGAGTGGTCAAATCCACTCGGCACGGCCTTTTCGCTGGACGCCAGGGGATTTGACCTCGCTCAGCGCAGTGAAATCCACTTTCCTCTCATTTTTTGTCGGGATTGTGGAATTGACCACCCCCGGGGGACCGCCTCGGGCC
>CAZSDD010000112.1:0-9444 GCA_964605505.1 uncultured Gemmatimonadaceae bacterium
ATGGCTTCCCGGGACGCGGCGAGAGCCGGAAACCGTCGGCCCGTAAAGGGGGTGATGACGGCGCAGATGGTGAAGATCAGGGGCATCCCCAGGGGCGGTACGATTCCGGGGAGGGCCTGCTCGCCGACGATGAGGACCACCAGGAGGATCAGGGGCAGATAGAGCTTCAGCCCGTACCGGTCGTGGTAGGACCTGGGCAGCATCTCCGGCTCGATCTCCGCCACCCTGGCCGACGGCAAGCCCAGGAAGAGGACGATGACCACCGCCAACGGGAGGGTGAGGACCAGGAGGGGCAGGGTGAAGCCGATGTAGGGCATGTCCACGCCGCCCCCGATGATCATGACGGGGATGTTCACCGGGGGGGCGATCATCCCCAGGATCCCCGCCATGGCGATGATGGCTCCCGTCCTGTCCCTGGAGATGCCCAGGGCCATGAAGACCGGAGCCACGATGGCTCCCGTGGTCAACACGGCGGCGGTGGACGACCCGGTGATCATCCCGGCCGACATAGCGAAAAGCATCATCAGGACCAGCAGCGAGGCAGGCCGATGATGCAGCCGAGTCGTCATGCCGTGAGCCACGGTGTCCAGCAACCCCGAGGCCTGGATCATGCGCATGAAGACCATGGCGGTGGCGATGATCAACAGCGGATCCAGGTAGCCCAGGGTGCCTTCCACCAGGTGTCGCAGCGGGAAGCCCTGGCCACCCACCGCCGCTCCCACCACGGATGCGATCACCAGCGATATGGAGACCGGCAGCTTGAAGGCGAACGTGCCGAGGACGAAGGCCCCCACCATAGCCAGGAGGGGCCAAAGCTCCGGGAGAAATTCACTCACCTGAGGAATGTCCCCAGATCGGCCCCTTTGAGCGCGTCCAGCGAGAAGGGGTATCCCATCTCGATCCCCTCATCCGGGTCCACCGTGAACCCGTAGTTCTGGAGGATGGCGTCCACCGTTCTCAGGTGCGTGTGGACCCGGCCGGAGAGGGGCGCCTCGGGATCGTTCACCACATCCGGATCCTCGATGGCGTCTTCCTGCCCCGGGTTGGGCGTCTCCACCAGGAACGCCAGAGCATCGGTGTGATCGCCGAACTCCCGGTGGCTCAGGCCACGGAACTCCTCCTGGGACACCTCCTGTTTCAGGGCGATCCCGGCCATCTCCAGGTCCAGGGTCACCATGGCCCCGATGTCCATGGCACGGGGGTGACAGACCAGCATGTACGCCAGCCGTGAGCTGATGGAGGACTCGTGCATGTCGATGACCACGTCCACACTCTCCCGTTCAGCGAGCTGGAAAAGGGCGTAGCTCATCTGCTCCGTCAGGGTACCGTCGGCCTTGCCCGGATGGTTGCGGTTCAGGTTCCGGGCCTCCGGTCCATCGATCTCGCCTCCCAGGGGGTGCACGAAGACCTCGGGATCCGGGGCCTGATCCTCCACGGCGGTCCGGCGGCTCCCGTAGCGAAACCGCCGGGTCTCACCGGAGGATGTGGTGAGCTCGATCCAATCCGGAGTCCCCGAGTGACGGGTTCCGTCGTTGTACTGGGCGGCGCTGTTGTTGGCGTGGGGAACGACGATGACGGTCCCCTGGGAGACCGCGCCTCGCTCCACGACGAGGGTGGCGGCCATGACGCCGGCGATCTCGTTGGCGTGGGTTCCGCCCAATAGCAGCAGGGTGCCGCCTTCTCTGTCGCCCTGCATCACGTAGATGGGCGTGTCTCCGGAGGTGTTGGCCAGGGCAGGGAGGTAGTCGCTGAGCCAGCGGGTCTCGGTGACGCCGTAGCCCGGACGGATGTCGTGGGATGCCGGGCCTTCCGCAGGATCGGCGGGGGGATCACCCTCCTGGAACGCCGGATTGGCGGCGAAGGATACGGATGCCGGGTCGACGGCGGAGGCCTCGCGGGGCATCGAGTCGAGGGCGAACGACACCGGATCGGCAGCGAACGCTACGGGCACGGGGCCGGCCGCGAACGCCGCTGACGCGGGGTCTGGGGCGAGGGCCGCCGACACGGAGATGATGCACAGGGCGGCCGTCAGCCCGAGCAACCTGCCGCCGGGCCTGGATTTGCTTCGATGCGATTCCATTTCTCAGACAGGCTCCTACCGGCCGGCCTCGACGCCGAACAGCTGTTGCAGTGCACCCACGGCTTCCAACGTTCTGGTGATGTAGGTGATGGAAATCCCGTGCTCGGCGGCGATGCTCGTGAACAGCCCATCGGCATTGCCGTTGGCCTCTTCCGCTTCCGCCCATTCCTGGCCAGGAGCAGCGCCCTTGACAATGAGGTGGTCCACCAGGGGAGCGAAGATCGTGTTGACCCGGTCGCTGGAAGGGCCGCGGCGGGTGCCACCCTCGATATGCATGGCGACGATGGACATCCCCAGCTCCCGGGCTTTCTCGAACAACCCGGTGGCCCAGGCGATCTCGGCGTCCATGTCCACTCCGGCGGCGCCGAGCCCTTTGGTGCTGGCGCCCAGGACCACGATGAGCGTCTCGTGTCCCTCCAGCATCTCCGGGGCGGGGCGGGCCTCGAAGGTGAACTCCAGCCCAGCCCTCATGGCCAGCACTCTGGCCTGCTGGGCGCCGGCGCTCTGGCCGACGGAGGCGATGAAGGCGGGTTGTTCGAAGGTCGATGACTGAGCGGCGACGCCGCGCTCCTTCGTGAGCACGGGGCTGACCACAACGATCAGCGCCAGGGCGAAGATCCATCCGTGGCGTATATGCATCTCTTCTCCTTAGTATATGCGAAGCACCCGGAGAGGAAGCCCCTCCGGGCGGAAAATCAGGTTCGCCTCCCCTTTACCTCCCCCCCGCCGCTCCTCCAGCCCGGCGGAACGATCCTACGCCCGTCATCAGGCTGTCGCTCACGATGATAGCATTGATGCCTCCGAAGAAGTAGTCGAGCTCTCCGTGGGTTGCATCCACCGTGTGTCCCAGAGCCTCCAGCGCCGCAATCGTCTCATCCGGGTAGCCGCCCTCCATGTGAAGCACGGGGTAGCCCACCCGGCTCGTGAACTTCGGGGCTTTGATGGCATCCTCCAATGACATTCCGAAGTCGATGACGTTGACGATGGTCTCCACGACGGTGGATGGAATCCGTCCGGCCCCGGGCGTTCCGATTACGAGGAATACTTCCCCCTCCGGGGTCCGGACGATGGTGGGTGCGATGACTGTTCGCGGCCGCTTGTAGGGAGCCAGGACGTTCACGTCCTCGGGACGGTCCGGGTTGAAGCTGTTGAAGTTGTGGAGCTCATTGTTCATGAAGAACCCGTAGCCGGGGATCATGTCCTGGGACCCCCAGAAGCTGGAGATGGTCTGCGTAATGGCCACCGCGTTTCCAGCCTCGTCCAGTACGCTGATGTGCGTCGTGGACGGGGATTCGGCTCCGCTGAGGTGGGTCGTGGAGAGGGATTCGGTTCCGGGGCCAACGCCGACGGGAACGGCCGTGAAGGGGTAGGGATTGCCGGCGGGCGTCGCCCTCGGCGGTACCATGGCCGCATCGGGATCGATAAGAGACGCTCGTTCCGTGGCGTATTCCTCGGAGAGCAACCCGGCCAGCGGAACGTCGTAGAAGTCCGGGTCTCCCACGTAGGGTCCTCGGTCCGCCGACGCCAACTTCAACGCTTCGGCCATGAGGTGGATGGCCTCCGGATCGTCCCAGCCACCCGTTTGGGAGAGGTCGAAGTTGTCCAGGATGTTCAGCGCCTCGGCCACGACGATTCCGGCCACATTCGGGGGTGTGCCGATGACGGTGTACCCCCGGTACTCACTCACGATGGCGTCCCGCTCCACGGCTTGATAGCGCTGCAGGTCGGCGCTGGTGAACCAGCCGTTCATGGCCTGGACGATGGCGTCAGCCAGCTCTCCACGGTAGAAGGCATACGCCCCCTCCTGGGCAATCAATTCCAGCGCCCGGGCGAGATCCTCGTTGACCACCGGGGTACCGATTTCGGGGACCAGCCCGTCGGGGAAGTAGATGGGTCCAACGACCGGATCCATTCCATAATCGGTGAAGCCGTAGAGCTCGCTCAGCCGATCGTACAGGACCGCATCCAGGGGGAATCCGTCGCGAGCGAGCCGGATGGCCGGTGCCACGACTTCATGGATGGGCTTCGTTCCGAATTCCTGAAGGGCCAGGGTGAGGCCGGCCACCAGGCCGGGGATGCAGGTGGATTCCGGACCGGTCATGGCACTGGCGTCGGTTGAGGGGGACACCCGGCCCGGTGCCCAGGAACGGAAGTCGATGGCCAGGTTGCGGCCGTCTGCCAGGCTCAGAACCATATAACCTTCTCCGCCCAGGCTCGACGCGTTCGGTTCCACGACGGTGATGGCGAAGGCCGTCGCCACGGCCGCGTCCACCGCGTTGCCACCTGCTGCCAGGATCTCGGCGCCGGCTTGGGAGGCGAGCTCGTGGGCCGACGCCACCATCCCCTTCGTGCCCGTCTCCACATCCTGGGCAGCTGCCGCAAGGGGAAGAAGGGCGAAGACCGATATCAGCAACAGAGCCCGGAGCCTGTTCCACGATTCTTTACGCATATCTGTTTCCCTCTTTTGTGACCGACATTTGAATCGTCAGCCCCTGCAGCTTGGCGACGTCCCCAGAGCTTGCACGAACGACCTTCCCAATGACGATAACGACCTTCCCAATGACGATAACGACCTTCCCAATGACGATGGAGACTATTGTGTCAGGGGCCGGAACCGGGCGACTGCCCGGGGAGAGGACACGAACCAGGAGGGCCAGGAAGACCGCTCGCGCCGATGGCGCGTCATGGGGCATAACGTGCAGCATGGCGGATCTTACCGCTGGGGGAATACCGCGGCAACGGGAGGTGGGAGGTCTGAGTCTACCGAACCCTGTTGAGTGGAAATGAATCAGCGGGGCGGTTTCAGGGTTCCCGTTGGGGTCCCTCCCGCCTGTCGCCGGGGTGCCGGTTCGTTTCGGGTTCCGTGCTCGGCCAGGAACTCGCTCGTTCCCTCAGGGAGAAGGAGGTCGTCGGAGATGGCCGCGATCTCTTCCGCCCGCTTCCAGGCCGCCTCCAGGACTTTGAGCTCTCCCTGGAGGGCCCGGCGCTCCTGCTCCTCGTGGAGGGCCATCTCCAGAGCCATCCGGGAAGAAACCGGGAGGCGGCCGATGAGACCCAGGTGTTTGTCCTTGACGGCTCTCCAGCTGCCGTTACCCGGGGAGCGCTTCCAGAGATTGCCGGTGCCATCGATTCCGGTGAGAGAGGCCAGGCGGAGGAATTCCGTGGGGTGCCCGGCTTCCTCGATCTCCCGGACCGCCTCCTGGACGACGCCTTTTCTCCCTCCGGACCGGTTGATGGCGGGAATGATGCGATTGGCCATCCGAAGGGCGTCTTCTCCCCCCCACCGCCGGTTCAGCTTTCCTCGCTTCAGTTCGATGACCCACTCGTCCGCCTCTCCGGCGGATAGGATCCTGGTTTTGTCCAGGTCCGGCTGCTTCAGCTTCAGGAGGGTTCCATCCTCCTCCCGGACCTTCACAAGGGTCCGGCCATTTCGGTAGAGGTTGAAGAAGTTCCCGAACTGGCCCATGAAGACCCCGCTGATGGCTCCCGTTACCGCCCCGGCGACGAGAACGGTTCCCAGGACAGCGCCGGCTCCCACCCCCACGATGATGGCCTTCTTTCGGCGCCGGCCGAACTGGTCGCCGTACCGCCAGGCTGCGAATTCGGGACGAAGGGGGGCGCCGATCCGGACCAACTCCAGCCCTTCTCTGTGGCGGGCGAGTCCCACATTCTCCGTGGAGGCCCGGGTCCTGATTCCGTGGTAGAGGCGCTCACAATCCTCGATGGCTTCCCACCGCTCCTCGATGGGCGTCAGGTTCCACCGTTCGCACTTCCGGCACACCACCCACAGGCGACCCTTCTCGGCATCGAAGGAGAGGCGACGACCGATGGGAAAGTGCTCGATCACCTCATTCCGGCCCAGGGCCTGATTGCAGAACATGCAGGTGGAGTACATGGCTTCCTGCGGCTGGAGTCAGCTTCGGGTAAAGGAAAGGACACCCCGGGATTTCGTCCCGAGTTCGGGAGGGCCGGGCCTTTTCCCCTTCGTGTGCCGACTATACGTGTTTGCGGGCCCAGTTCTTCAGGGGCCCAGGGCTCCCAGAATACCCTCCCGAGGCGCCACAGACCTCCCGAGAGGTCGTGCCATGAGGATTCTGCGACGGATCGACAGGCTCCTTGCCCCCGTCTCCCATCGAACCTAGTCTTCGGCGGATCCTCAAGTGAAGTGGCAGCGACCCCCCCGGCGGCCTGGACGGGCTATGACCGGTGGATCCACGGTTTTTTTGTCGACCTGGGGTCCTTTTGTCGACCTGCGAACTTCTGGTCGACCCACGAGCGTCTGGTCGACCTGCGAACTTCTGGCCGACCTGCGAACTTCTGCTCGAGCAGCGAACGTCTGGCCGACCCGCGAACTTCTGGTCGACCCGCGAACTTCTGCTCGACCTGCGAACTTCTGGTCGACCTGCGAAGGTCTGGTCGGCCCGCGAACTTCTGGTCGACCTGCGAACTTCTGGTCGACCCGCGAACTTCTGCTCGACCTGCGAACTTCTGCTCGACCCACGAACGTCTCCTTCGAGCAGCGAAGCTCTCGTCGGGCTACAGACCTGCTCGGAGGTGGAGGCGCCACAGGCATGACTCTCGATCAGGTGGTCGTCTTCGCGATCCTTGCCGCGACCCTGGTCCTCTTCATCTGGGAACGCTGGCGCTACGACATCGTGGCCCTGGGAGCGCTCCTGGCCGTCTACCTCGCCGGCCTGGTGCCGGCGGGTGAGGTGTTTCTGGGTTTCGGCCACCCCGCCGTGATCACCGTGGCAGCCGTCCTGGTCATCAGCCGCGGCCTCATGAATGCCGGGGTGGTGGACGCTCTCGCCCGTCAGTTGGACAGAGTCGGGTCGAACCTCACGGCGCAGGTGGCCACCCTCACGGGTGTGGTGGTGCTCAGCTCTGCCTTCATGAACAACGTGGGGGCCCTGGCGCTCCTCATGCCGGTGGCCATCTGGATGTCGCGTGACAGCGGGCGATCGCCCTCGCTTCTGCTCATGCCCCTGGCCTTCGGGTCCCTCGTCGGGGGTCTGATTACGTTGATCGGAACCCCACCCAATATCATCATCGCCACCTACCGCATGGAGACCGGGACGCCGCCCTTCGGCATGTTCGATTTCGCCCCCGTGGGCGCAGGTGTAGCCATCGCGGGGTGGATCTTCATCGCACTGCTGGGCTGGAGACTCTCCCCCTGTCGCCAGGCCGCCTCCGAGTCCGGTGACCTGTTTCAGATCGAGGAGTACGTCAGCGAGGTGCGGGTCCCGGAGACCTCAAAGATCGTGGGCCACACCCTGTACCAACTCGCCACCGACCTGAGCGGCGAGGTGGACGCCGTGGTGGCGGGCCTGGTACGTGGCGACCGACGGATCCCATCGCCCTCCTGGCACGATGTCGTCCAGACCGGCGACATACTCCTGGTCGAGGCGAATTCCGATGATCTCATGACTCTCATCGAGGAGCTCGGGCTGGAGCTGGCCGAGAGTCGGCTCGAGCACCCGGATGCCCTGGAATCGGACGAGATCCGGATCATCGAAGCCATCGTTGCGCCGGGCTCCAGCATGACCGGAGAGACCGCCATCAGCCTCAAGCTGCGCAGCAACTTCTCCGTCAACCTGCTGGCGGTGGCCCGCCAGGGCCAGCGACTCGAGTCGCGGCTGGGAAAGATCCATTTCGCCGTGGGTGACATTCTGCTCCTCCAGGGCGGAGAGGAGTCCTTGAAGGAGGCCATGGCGGCATTGGGCTGCCTTCCCCTTGCCGAGAGAGGCATCAGGCTGTTCAAGCCCAAGAGGATCCTGCAGGCCGTCGGCATTTTCGGTGCGGCCATGGCGGCGGCTGCGTTCGATGTGCTCCCCGTTCAGGTCGCCTTTCCGGCTGCGGCCCTGGTCATGGTACTGACCGGCCTGATCCCGGCGAAGGAGGCCTATGAGGGAATCGACTGGCCCGTCATCATCCTCCTCGGAGCCATGTTCCCCCTGGGTCACGCCCTGGAAACAACAGGCGGGGCTGAGTTGATCGCTGAGACGATGCTACGCGTCTCTGACAGGTTTCCTCCTTCGGTTAGCCTCGCCATGCTCCTGGTGACCACCATGCTCCTCTCCAACGTGGTCAACAACGCCGCCGCCGCAGTCCTGATGGCGCCCATCGCCGTGGGCCTGGCCAGTGGGATGGGCGTTTCCGCTGATCCTCTGCTGATGGCGGTCGCCGTGGGGGCGTCCTGCGCCTTCCTCACACCGGTGGGTCATCAGTCCAATGCCCTGGTCATGGCCCCCGGCGGATACCGTTTCGGTGATTACTGGCGGCTGGGCCTGCCCCTGTCCGTCCTCGTGGTGGTAGTGGCGGTCCCGCTGATCATCCTGGTCTGGTCGTTCTGACCGGGGTGGCGGTGGGCCTTTCGCTCCGATGGGCCCAAGGGGGCTCCTCTGGGCCTCGTACTCGAGAAACCCGGTGGTGGAAACCTGGACGATGAGGGTAGCTTGAGGACTACTCGTCCCAGTCCCGGACCAAGGAGGAATCCAGCCATGCGCCGCCTCGCCCTCTTCATCTTCAGCAGCGTCGCCATTGCCGCCTGCCAAACGGACCCGGAGCCGGAACCCGACCTCTCCGTCATTTTCGACGGTTCTTCCGGGAACTGGGTGGACCTGACCTACGCCTACTCGGAAGAAGCCATCTTCTGGCCCACAGCCGAGGGCTTTCGCCTTGAGGAGGTGGCCTACGGGGAAACGCAAGGCGGGTGGTTCTACTCTTCCTACAACTATTCGGCGTCGGAGCATGGCGGAACCCACTTCGACGCTCCCATCCACTTCGCCCGGGACCGGGACACCAACGAAAAGGTGCCGCTGAGCCGTCTCATCGGCGCCGCCGCAGTGGTGGACGTGACGGAAAAGGCCACCCCGGACTATCAGGTTTCCGTGGCCGACATCCAGGAATGGGAGTCCAGGCACGGACCATTACCTGACGGCGTCATCCTCCTCCTGCGCACCGGATGGGGAGAGCGTTGGCCTGATCCCCTCCGGTATCTGGGGACCGACAAGACCGGGCCCGAGGCCGTCCCGGAGCTCCATTTCCCGGGGCTGGACCCGGAGGCCGCACGGTGGCTGGTGGAGAATCGGAACATCGCCTCCCTGGGCATCGACACCCCCAGCATCGACTACGGCCAGTCCTCCACCTTTCAAACCCACCAGATTCTCTACGCCGAGAACCTGGCCGGGTTCGAGAACATTGCGAACCTGGAGCTCCTCCCCGAATGGGGAGCCTTTGTCGTGGCTCTCCCCATGAAGATCGAAGGCGGGAGCGGCGGTCCTCTTCGGATGGTGGCCTTCCTGCCGGAGGGTACGGAATGAGCATTGACGGAAGGCTCCGGACCCGATGGCGCAAAGCAACAG
>CAZSDD010000113.1:0-9301 GCA_964605505.1 uncultured Gemmatimonadaceae bacterium
ACCCCGGCGGGAGGTGCCCTGGGAACCATGCTCCTTCCCTACAAACTGGGTGTCGGAGGGCGGTTGGGCTCGGGGCGCCAGTATATGAGCTGGATCGATCTGGACGATGAGACGGGCCTGATCTACCATGCCCTGGCCACCGATGCCGTGAAGGGTCCCCTGAACGCCACTGCCCCGCACCCGGTGCAGAACAGCACCTTCACCTCCGTCCTGGGCCGGGTGTTGAATCGGCCCACGCTGATTCCTGTCCCGTCTCTGGGCATCAAAGCCCTTTTCGGAGAAATGGGGGAGGAGCTTCTCCTTTTCGGGGCCCGGGTGCTCCCGGCCAAGGCCCAGGACACCGGCTATGAATTCCGGTACCCCTCCCTGGAGGAGTCTCTGCGATTCCAGCTGGGCCGGCCCGAGACCTGAGACGAAAACAAGGAGCCGGTTCGGGGGCCAGGAGCCGGGACGAGTCGGACAGGCTCCCGGGTCACGCCGGAACCTTCACGTCCTTCTCTTTCCCGGCATTCCCGGCATTCCCGGAATTCCCGGACCCCGGAGCCGCTTCCGATGCGAATCCCCGGGCTTCGAGCTTTTCCAGGATTTCACTCACTTCGTCCTTTGTGAAGGCCACCTGTCCTTTCTGGCTCCAGTCCCACTGGTCCGGGAGATGGAAATCCTCGGCAATGGACCCGTAGGTCGTCTCGGCTGACATGAGAACCCCCGGCACGCCGGCTCCGGGGTGGGTTCCGGCACCCACCAGATAGAGGCGTTCCACGTCTTCGCTCCGGTTGTGCGGGCGGAACCAGGCGGTCTGCGTGAACTTGGGCTCGATGGCGAAGGCATTTCCATGGAAAGCGTTGAGCTCACCGGCGAAGTCGTCGGGAGTGAAGAGATGCAGGACCTCGAGGCTCTCGGTCAGACCTTCCAATCCCCATTCTTCCAGGAAGGCCAGGATCCGCCGGGCGAACGAGTGTTTGATCTTTTCCCAGTCGATGCCCGACTGGTTGTTGGCCACGGGAACCAGGACGTACATGCTCTCCGAGCCCTCCGGGGCCATGCCGGGGTCGGTGCGGGTGGGAACGTGAAGGTACATGCTGAAATCCTCCGGGAGGATCTTTCTGTCGAAGATGTCCTTCAGGAGCTCCTTGTATCGCTCGGAAAGAATCAGGGTGTGGTGCTTCAGCTGGGGAAACTGCTTCCGGGTTCCCATATAGAGAAGGAAGCAGCTCATGGTGAAATCCGTGTTGTCGACTTTCTTGTCGGTCCACCGGCGGCGGTGCTCAGGACGGACCAGGTGCTTGTAGGTGTGGCCCACATCGGCGTTGCTCACCACCAGCTCCGCCGGGTAATAGGCGTCCCCGGCCTCCACCCCTACCGCCCGACCTTCCTCCACCCGGATTCCCGATACCTCGGTGCCGGTGCGGATGATGCCGCCCAGCTCCTGGAACACCGTTCCCATGGCTTCCACCACCGAATACATGCCACCCCGAGTGAACCAGACCCCTCCTTCCCTCTCCAGGAAGGGGATCATGAGATAGATGGCCGGCGTGTAGAACGGGTTCCCACCCACGAACAGGGGGTGGAAGGAGAAGATGAAACGATGGCGGAAATCGCTGAAATACCGGTTCACGAAGGTGGTGACCGGGAGAAAGGCCTTGAGCCTGGCCATTCGGGGAAGAAAGCCCAGCATGGTTCCGAGGGAGTCGAAGGGCTTTGAGCCCAGGCGGTCGCCGATGACGGCGTCGTGAATGGGTCGGACCGCTTCCATGAAGGCGTCCAGGCGGGCTGCGTCCCTGACGTTGAAACGCCGCATCTGGGACTTCATCCCCTCCGGGTCCCCGACGTAGTCCAGGTGGGAGCCGTCATGAAAATAGATCCGGTAATAGGGGTCCAATGGGATGAGGTCCACGTAATCCTGCAGCCGTCGGCCCGCTGCCCGGAAGACGGAATCCACCACGTGGGGGGCCGTGATGAGGCTGGGGCCCATGTCGAACACGTACCCCCGGTCTTTGATCTGATAGGCCCGGCCTCCGATCTTCTCCCTCTTCTCCAGCAGTGTCACATGGATTCCGGCAGCCTGGAGGCGAATGGCCAGGGCCAATCCCCCGAAGCCGCTTCCGATCACGACGGCCCGCTGGGCGCCAGGATCGGAAGGAGAGCCCTGGGGCCGGGAAGACTGAAACTCTCTGGTTGTCATCTGATGATCCTTGTTCATTTCCGTTTTCCCTGCCCGTTTCGGAGGGTAGAGTCGAGGCGGGCCGTCACCGACCCGGTCCGGAGGGTAGAGTCGAGGCGGGCCGTCACCCGCCCGTTCCGGCATCGCTTCATTCCAGAGCCTCCTGGAGGCGTTTGCGGGTCTCCGCGTCCAGGCCGCCGTTCTCCATGACGAACTCTTTCGCGGCGGTAAACACCGGGCCGGGGAGAACGCCCGGACCTTCCAGGAGGAGGTGGGAGAGCGCCCGGAAGTCTTCCGCCACCGTCTCACCCCGTTCCAGGAAGAAGGGGAGGTAGTAGCAGCTGACCAGCCGCAGATACCGGATTCCGGGTGCCTTCGGATACCGGGCCACCAGGTCGTCAAGGGCGGTGATCCCGGCATCCAGGTACTTCAGTTTGTTTGGAGGCCATCGGGAATGCTTGGCTCGGATTACCTCCAGCGCCCCCGCCAGTGCTTCCACGATTCCTCTCTGCTCAGGAGCCGAGCCGGATCCCACCAGGGCCTCCGCTGCCTCCCGGGCCTCGTCCAGGCGCCTGGGATGGTCCACGGTCAGGAAGTACAGAGCCCAGAGGCGCCTGGTTTCCCTCTCCTGGAAGGATGGCTCACCGGCGGATGCGGAGGCCTCCGGAAGATCCGCAAGGAGGTGTCGGGCCCAGGTCTCCAGGGCCCGGGACTCCTCCCGGGACATGGTGCGCACCGGTGGTTCCTGGCCAGCGGCTCCGGAGCTTCCTCCCGGGAAGAGGGGAGCCATGGCCAGAAGGAGCCCGGCGACGAGTCCGTGTCCCTCCTTCATGCCGGAGCCTCCTGGCCGTCTCCGGCGGGTATGGCTCCGTGGCTCCGTTCGGGCCCGCTGAGCCGGTTTTCCGCCGCTTCGGACCCCGGACGGCGCCGGAGAAGACCACGAAGTTGGCACAGGGCTCGGATGCCCAGGCTCACCTTTCGAGGCATGGAGGTATGGGCCCGGCGGTTCAGGTTGTCGTAGCCGTTCTTCCTGATTTCGTCGTGAATCCCCTGGTAAGCCCGGGAAGCCACGGCCACCGGCCCCCGAAAGAAAGAGGGAAGGAAGGGAATGCCGGAGAGGGCTCGCTGGTACTCCGAGTCAGCCTCCGCCATGAGCTCTTCCATGAGACTCCGGTAACCCGGGAGCGTGTGGGCGCTGTGACGGGCCATGCCCTCCAGCAGGGCCGGGTCCACCCCATGGCGTTCCATGCGATCGTGAGGCAGATAGATTCGGCCGTTTGCCAGGTCTTCGCCCACGTCCCGGAGGATGTTCGTCAGTTGCATGGCGTGGCCGAGGGAATAGGCCCTCTCCAGTACCCAGGGATCGTGGATCCCAAAGAGCTCCGTGAGCCACCCACCCACCACCGATGCGACCCGGAAGGAGTACTGACGAAGCTCCTGCAGGTTGGCGTACCTCCTTGGCTGGAGGTCCATTCTGACCCCCTCCAGAAGCTCTTCAGCATACCGGAACGGAACGGAGCGGGACCGCATCTCCCCCATGACCTGGTCCAGGAGAGGGATTCCCGTGGGGGGGCCGTCGTAAGCCTGGCGGGCCAGCGCAGCCCAGGCGTTTACCTGGCGAAGGACCACCTCCGGTGGAGCTCCGGCGGCCTCGTCCACCAGATCGTCCGTGAAACGACAGAATGCGTACACGCCGGCCACGGACCGGAGGGCCTCTTCCGGAAAGAGCCGGGAGGCAAAACGGAAGGTCTTGCCGTGGTGGCCGAAATAGGCCAGGCGAGCCGCAGGAGACCCCAGGGGCTTGGCCCGCTCCATCAGGTGATTCACGATCTCCTCCCCGACGTGAGGAGGGGTTTCCCCGGGGAATACGGCTTGCGCGGGGAATACGGCTTGCGCGGGGAATACGGCTTGCCCGGAGAATACGGCTTGCCCGGGGCTCCGGTCCCTGGAGATCTCCTCCACTTCCATGCGGGCGGTCTCCCGGACCTGTCGCACCCACACGCCCAGAAGCTCGGCCAGGCATTCGGCCTGCATCCCTTCATCTGAGAGGTCGTGAAGCAGGCGGGAAACCTCCTCTTCCAGGCGCCGTGCGGCGTTTTCCATGGGCGAGAGGACCTCAGGGGAGGGACGGCTGAATAGAGCGCTCAGCACCTGTTCTTCCGGCGCCTGGAGAGCGGGAAAGGGCAGAAAACCCAGGGGCCACGTCCACTTGCCCTGCCTGAAATCCTGCAGCGGCAACTTTCCCCGTTGGGCGTCGGGGCAATAGTCCAGAAAGTCGTCCACCATCTGGTAGAGGCAGCCCAGGCGTGCGCCGATATCCCCCACGGCTTCCGGCGAATCCATTTCCAGAAGGTGGGGTGCAAGGGAGAAGACGGCCCGGAAGAGCTCCCCGGACTTGCCGGTGATCACAGCTCGGTATTGGGCGTCCGACAGGATCCTCCCCTGGGATTCCTCCTGAGCGATTTCCCCGGCCACGGTCCGTTCCACCGCCCGGATGAAGACCTGCAGAAAGGCCGAGGACCCGGACTCCAGGGCCACCCTGTAGGCGGCCGTGAGGAGGTGGTCGCCCCGGACCAGAGCGGGGCCGACCCCGGCAAGGGCTGAAAGCGTGGGCCGACCCCGGCGCTCCGGGGCATCGTCCAGGATATCGTCATGGAGGAGGGAGGCTTCGTGGACCATCTCCACGGCAAGGGCTCCCTTCCAGAACCGATGGTCCAGCTCAGCCCGCCGGTGAGGAGGAACCGAGAGATACGCAGCCAGGGGCCGGAGGAACTTCCCGTCCAGTGCCGGAATGGGGAGTCCCTGTTCCCGGAGGTCCCTGGCTGCATCCTCCAACCGAGCCTGCACGGTGGACCGGAGAGCGTCCAGGTCGACTCCGGATCCCAGAGTCGGGGTGGAAGAGAGAGTCTCGGCCATCATGGGCTCACCCGCTCTCGGATGGGGGAAAGGGAAAAAGTCGGCTCGGGGACCCTGCGGGAGAGGAGGAACGCCCCCCCGGGCAGGGCCAGGGCCAGAAGAGTGGCAAAGAGAGCCCACCACAAGCCTGCCGCCACCACCATGCCCAGGGGCATGAAAAGCACCACCGCGTAATAGGCCAGAGACCACCGGGCCGAGATTCCCTTCGACCAACGGCCAGCGCCCAGGATCTCCAGGAGTCCCATGAGGACCATCCCGGTGCCCATCCAGCCCAGGAGGTTCACCCAGGGCATTCCGTAGAAGGGGCCGGTGCTCTCCCAGATCCAGTAGGGGGTCAGGTAGCTCATGGCCGGATCCAGGGCCAGATCCCAGGCGGTCAGGAGGTAGGCCCCCAGCAGGACTCGTCCCCAGATCCCGGACCGTCCCGGAAAGAGTGCTCTGGCCAGGATCCAGGAGGGAAGGGCCATGAAGAACCAGCTCAGGGGGATCAGGGCCGGGACCCGTCCCCCCAACCTGTAGCCCAGGAGGCCGGTGTACTCGTATCGGCCGAAGGGGAACCCGTATCCGGTGCCGGCGAACTCACTCAGAAAGCTTACCGCGAAGACTGCCAGCAGGGCCGGCAGCCATCGAATGCCCGCCTTCCGGAAGAGAGGAACGGCCAGGGCGACCCCCGTCAGAACGATGTGCAGCCTGGCGAATAGCGGGAACGATGCTCCGTAGAAGCGCCGGGCCGAGTCGGAGTCGGGGATGAGTCCGGGGTTCAATGCGAAGACGCCGTATCCCAGCACGGCGACCAGGGTGAAAAGGGCCAGGAAAATCAGCCCCAGCCAGTCCACCGGATCCTGGCTCCGGATAATTGAAAAACGGGAGAAGCTCATCAGGCCATCCTCCTGGCGAGGCTCGTGGAATTGTGGGAATACCGGCTTTGAAGCCATGCATGGAACTCCTGGGCCGACCCGGAAAGGGTGAAGTCCTGAAACCCATCCCCGGGCAGCTCTTCAGCACTTACGCCCTGGAAGGCACCACCCATTGCCAGGGCATAGGGCGTTCTCTCGGAGTAGTTTCGGCGCAGGGTGCCCATGTCCCTCTGGAGATCCGGGAGAGTGGCCCCGGAGTAAAAGGAGATGCAGACCAGCTCCGCCACCTGGGCCCGTTGGATCCGGGCGAAGTCCTCCGCAGGCACGTTTGCGCCCAGGAAATAGACCCGCCATCCGTCTCTTTCCAGGATGGCCCGTATGGCCTGGGCGCCGAGATCGTGATGGTCTCCCTCGCTGGAGCCCACCACAGCCACAGGAGAGGTTTCCCCGGCACGGGTATCGGGCCGGAAAGAAGACTCCCGGGCCAGCCGGAGGCGTATGAATGCTTCCTGGATGACCTCCGTGGCCATATGCTCCTCTCCCACCTGCAGGCGCCCCTCCTGCCATTCCTCCCCCACCCTGACCATGAACCCCCGGACTCCCAGGTCCAGGAAACGGGGGAAGGGGATCTCGGCTGTCCGACCCACCTCGTAAAAGAGCCGACCCAGTAGATCCGTGTCTCCCTGTCTCAGCCAGGAAAGGGCGAGGGAGATCAGTACGGAGAAGTCGCCTTCTTCCCGGCAGGCCCGGAGGGCCAGCCAGACATTGGCCTCCCAGGGGTGGAAGGGGTCCAGGGAGGTGGCGATGCCCTGGCCCCTGGCACCGGCCAGAACGTCACGAAGGTGAAATCGCCTGTGCCCGCCCCTCGTTCGAGTCACCCGGAGAAGCCCTTGATCGGACCAGCGTTTCACCGTGGACGGGTGAACCCCCAGGAGCTCGCCGGCGTGGGAGGTGGAGAGAAGGAGATGAGCCCGGTGTCCGTGCATGTCCTGCTCCGTGAGCGGTTGAGATCTGCTTAAATGTGTAAGGTGCGAAAAAGAAACGCTCAAGAAACGAATATAGACGGTGTGTTCGGACTATGTCAATAGCTTGTATATCTGTTGTCTATCTACGAGTCAGGAGTGGCGGCAGGTGAACGGAAAGCCGGGGAAGGAAAAGGAAGAAGGAGGAGCCTGCGAGGGACGCTTACGTCTGCTTTGACCAGTTGAGCGGGGGGCGATCCGGGAGCGGTCCCCGGGCGCCGGCGGACAATCCACGAGCGGTTCCCGGGCACCGGCGGAAGATCCGGGAGCGGTCCCCGTGCAACGGCGGGTACGGCGACCGGGGATTCTCAGCCCTGCAGCGCGCCAGGCTCCAACAGGGGCTCCCCCTCAGGGGAGAGAGGCGGGTACGGCATATTCCGACGCCGGAGAAGCGCCGCAAGCTCAGGATGGCACCACTCGAACAGAAGCTCCTCAAATCGCTCTCGGGGTAACCGGGAGCTCGAGTACATTCCGGCGGCGACGCGCTGGCGATGGGCCTCGAAGAGGATGAGGGCTGTCGCCACAGAGACATTCAAAGAGCGAGCCATACCCGACATGGGGATGGAGACCTGCTCATCGGCCAGAGCCAGGCCTGCTTCCGAAAGGCCGTCCAGCTCGGCGCCCACCATGAGCGCCACGGATCGGGTGAGATCCACGGAGCGAAAATCGAGGGCTGTTTCGGCGGGATGGGCGGCCAGGATCCGGAAGCCGGCCCCCCTGAGCCGGGCGGCTGCATGGCGGACATCCGGGTGGGTCTGGACGGAAACCCATTTTGCCGTGCCGGCGGAGGTGTGCTTGCTCAGGTTGAACCCCTTTTCCGGGGGGACCACGTGGGCCTCCAGAACCCCCACGGCATCGCAGCTCCTGAGGATAGCCGCGAAGTTGTGGGGCTTGTTCACACTCTCCATGAGAACCGTGAGATCAGGCTGCCGCCGAGCCAGGACCTCCCGGATCCTCTGAAATCGTCTAGGGTTCAAGGCGATTCTCCAACCACCGGTAGAATGCCGCCTGGGCCTCCACCCGGGGTTCGCCTGCACGCCGGCCCACATAGCTGTTGTCCATGGAAGCGTCCAGGATCCGGGCCTTGGTGTTATCCGAGAGTTGGAAGTGTAGCAGGTGATCCATCTCCTCCCGGATTCCGGGGTCATAGATGGGGAAGGCCACCTCCACACGATGGTCCAGGTTTCTCTTCATCAGGTCTGCGGAGCTGAGGAGGAGGATGGGGTCGCCCCGGTTCACGAACCTGAAGACCCGAGCGTGCTCCAGGAACCGGTCCAGGATGCTCCGTCCACGAATGGAGCCGATCCGCCCGTCCTGTCCCAGCGGAAAACGACAGATCCCCCTGACGATGAGGTTTGTGGGAACCCGGGCCGCGCCGGCCTGCAGGAGAGTCGTGATCATCTCCTTGTCCTCCAGGCTGTTCATCTTGAGTACCATGCCGGACGGCTCCCCGGCTTCGGCTGCGGTCATCTCATGCCGCATGAGGGTGGTGAGCCCGTCTCGGAGGGAGTATGGCGACACCAGGATATGCCGGCAGGTGGGATGATCCACTTCGTGGCAGAGGAACCGAAAGACCTCTTCCACGTCTCGGGTCAAACGGGGGTCAGAGGTCAGAAGGCCGTGGTCGCAGTAGAGGCGGGAGGTGATCTCATTCAGATTCCCGGTGGCGAGATAGGCGAAGAGTTGCCGTGCGCCTCCTTTCTTTCGGGACACCAGAGCCAACTTGGCGTGAACCTTGATCCCTGGCATGCTGTAGACGGTGTGTACGCCTGCCGCCGTCATCTCCTCGGCCCACTTGAGGTTCTGGGCCTCATCGAACCGAGCCTTCACCTCCACGAAGGCCGTCACGCGAACACCATTTCGGGCGGCCCGGATGAGGGCATTCACTACAGCCGAATCCCGGGCCACCCGGTAGAGGGTGATCCAGATCCGATCCACCTCCGGGTCCTCCGCCGCTTCTCCCAGAAAGCGAAGGACGGGCTCGAAGGATTGATAGGGGAAGTGCAGGATCCGGTCCTTCAGCGCTACGGCGTCCAGGATGGAATCGGCCCTCCCCAGCTCAGGGTGGGGAAGAGGGTCCAGTGGCTCCCGGATCAGACCGTTCGCATCCCTGGGCCTGGGGAACTGTGAAAGATCCTGGAGGTTGTGATACCGGCCACCTGGAACCAGATCCTCGTCCTCCAATCCCAGGTGCTCCTTGAGGAAGGAGATGAGGGCATACGGAGCCTGGAAATCGTAGAGGAAGCGGGCCGGGAGCCCGGTCTCCCGCTTCGTCAGGCTCTTCCGGATTTTCTGGACCAGATCCCCCTCGAACTCGTCCTCCAGGTAGAGATCCGCATCCCGGG
>CAZSDD010000114.1:0-9210 GCA_964605505.1 uncultured Gemmatimonadaceae bacterium
CGGACCCATGAGGAGACTCTGAAGGAGTACGCCGGGACCCGGGCCCACTTCTTCAAGTCGGATGGCTCTCCCTACTCGGAGGGGGACATCTTCCGGCAGCCGACTCTGGCCCGGACCCTGGGGACCCTGGCCCGGGAGGGAGCCCGGGCCCTCTACCAGGGTTCCCTGGCCGACGCCCTGGTGGCGGAGATGGAAGCCAACGGAGGCCTCATCCGCCACGATGACCTGACTCGGTATCGGCCCCGGCCCGGGGAGGTGGTCTTCGGAGCCTATCGGGGGCTCGAGGTTGCCGCCCGGGGCGGAAACTGCGACGGGGCCTCCGTCATCGAGATGCTCCACATGCTGGAGCACTTCGACGTCCCGGAGTACGAGCTTACGGACCCGGAGTACATCCACATCCTGGCCCAGGTCATCTACATCGCCCGGACCGACGAGTACGTGCCGGACTGGCGGCAGGTCTCCAGGGCCCACGCCGCCCGGCGGGTCCGGGAGATCGATCTGGACCGGGCCCTTCCCACGGCGGAGGGGGGCGGTCCGGATCCGGAAGGGGACACGAACCATCTCTCGGTGGTGGACGCCGCCGGAAACGCCGTGGCCATCACCCAGTCCATCGGACCCAGCTTCGGCTCCAAGGTGGCCAGCCGGGAGATGGGGTTCTTCTACGCGTACAGCTACGACATGAACGACGATCCCATCCCCTTCCAGCGGGAGAAGACCAGCCAGAGCCCCACCATGCTCCTGAAGGACGGGAAGCCTTTCCTGGTCCTGGGGTCCGCCGGGAGCGGCCGGATCCCCGGGTCCATCTTCCGGACCATCGTGAACGTGGTGGACCACGGCATGAGCCTGGAGAACGCCCTGGCCTCCCGGCGCTGGTACATCGCCGACAACCAACTTCGTATCGAGGTGGCGGGACTACCCTGGGAGGTGGGAGAGGCCCTGGAGGGCTACGGATACGAGATCCGGCCCTACGAGGGCCTGGACGGATACTTCGCCCGGGTTCACGCCGTGCTGGTGGATCCGGAGACCGGGCTCCTCACGGGGGGAAGCGATCCCAGGGACTACGGGGCGGCGGGGGGGAGATGAGCCTCCCCCTGTGTCTTCACCTCCGACGAACCTGGACCCGCTCTTCCATTCCTTCTACCTCCAACCAGTAGGATCCCCCGTCGGCCACCACCCGGGCCGGTGGACTGAAGAGGTAGCGGTATTGATGGTTGCGACTGACTTGCTCCCACCTCTGGCCGTTCACCAGTTCGTGGACCTCCCGCCCGGTCCAACCCTTGAAGACACCTTTGATCCGGCTCTCGGTGACAACCGTGCTCATTTTCCGCTCGATTCTGGGGTTGGCCGACCTCTCGCCCCAAATGCTGACGTTTTCTCGAGCGGGTGCAAGGATTTTTCGAGGTGCCGGGATGGGATGGTCCTCCCTCCGGCGGAGTGGGCCCTGACGAGGGGCTCAGGTGGAAAAGCAGAGCCGAAGAAACCCTGGCCCTTTCGCCCCCCACCACCGATCTTGCCCGGGTCCCCCCAGGGGGCTTTGGGGGGGACGTGTCCCCGCCGACCGTTTCCGTTGAATGCACCCAGAATAGGACGAGGCGTCATGACCAACCGATTTTCCACCATTCCTCCCAACCTCCCGAGAATGCTGATCCTGGGCCTTCTCCTCCTGACGACCGCCGCACATCCGGCCGCCGCCCAGGACGGAAGCCGGCCCATGAACTGGATGGACGTCCAGCTCCTGAAGCGGGCCGGATCCTGGGAGCCGTCTCCCGATGGCCAGTGGATGCTGTACACGGTATCCACCCCGGACTGGGAGGAGGCTGAGTCTCAGAGTGACATCCACCTGGTGAACATGCAGGAGGGCTACACCTCCAGTCGGCAACTCACCTTCACCGAAGACGCCGACGAAGGATCCCCCACCTGGGCCCCGGACGGGTCCTTCTTCCTCTTCTCCTCGAATCGGGACGCCGGGAACGGAATGCGGGGGAGCCAGCTCTACCTCATGCGGGTGGACGGCGGGGAGGCTCAGAGGATCACGGAGGCCGAGGACGGGGTTTCCGGCTTCGGGTTCAGCCCTGACGGCAAGTGGTTGGCCTACCGGAGCGGCCCCTCGGGGCAGGCCCAGCTCTACACGCTCCCGGTGGATGGAATCGTAGAGGCCGAGCCGGACCAGCTCACCGAACACGAGGCCGGAGTGCAGGAATGGGAATGGGCCCCGGATTCCCGGAGCATCTACTTCATCCGGGCCGATTCCTTCGACGAGGCGGACAAAGAGCGGCGGGAGAAAGGCTTCACTGTCGATGTGAAAAACCAGGAGACACCTCTCTCGAACCTCTGGCGCATGGACCTGGGTGGGGATGGGGCGGTTCAGCTCACCGACGATCCGGAAGTGGACGTGGTGGGATTCACCCTCTCCGACGACGGCAAGTGGGTGGGGTTCACCGGCGGTTCCGCCAAGCGCTACGAGCGGAACATCACCGCCAGCCGTCTCTACGCCGACCTCTTTCTCATGGAGGCGGCCACGGGAGAGATAGAGCGCCTCACGGACAACCACGAGGTAGGGGAGAGCGGCCCGGAATTCTCCCCGGACGGCCGATGGGTGGGTTTTGCCGCCCCGGAAGACATGACCCGATACACCATGACGGAGACCAGGCTCTACCTCCGGGAGGTGGATGACCGGGGCGGTGAGTTCCGGATGCTGGGTGGCGACTTCGACAACTCCCTTGGCGGGGGCTTCTGGTCCGATGACGGCAACACCATCTACTTCAACGCCGGAATCAAAGTCACAAATCAGCTCTTCGCCCTGGACATCCCCGGTAACGAGGTCCGGCAGGTCACTGACGAGGAGGGCGTGGTTCGGGTGGATCGTGACGAGGACACCGGGGTCATCCTCATCAGCTACCGGGATCCGAATACGTATTCGACGGTCTTCACCGTGGACGATCTGGACGAGGTCACGGACCGGGACCAGTGGGTTCAGCTGGTGGACGTGAACCCCCAGCTCCGGGAGATGGCCTTCGGCCGCATGGTGGAGGTGGAGTGGACCTCCACCGACGGGAAAACGGTAGGGGGCGTGTTCACCTATCCGGTGGGATACGAGGAAGGGACACGGTATCCCCTGGTGGTCTCCATCCATGGAGGACCGGCCAGCGCCGACCTCCTGGAGCTGGACGCTACTGCCCAGGTCTACGCCGGAGCCGGGTACGCCGTCCTTCAGCCCAATTATCGGGGCTCCCGGAACTACGGGAACGCCCACCGGACGGACATCGTGGGGGATTACTTCACCCTGGGATTCGACGACATCATGACGGGGGTGGACCACCTGATCGCCGAGGGCATCGTGGACGGGGACCGGATGGGGGCCTTCGGCTGGAGCGCCGGCGGGCACTGGTCCAACTGGATCCTCACCCACACGGATCGCTTCAAGGCCATCAGCTCCGGCGCCGGCACCATGAACTGGATCAGCATGTACGCCCAGAGCGACGTGCAGCGGAATCGGCAGTTCTACGTGGGGGACGGCTTCCTCTACGAAGACTTCGATACCTACTGGGACCAGTCCCCCCTCAAGTACATCATGAACGCCAGGACCCCCACGATGATCCACGTGGTGGAGGGGGACCCCCGGGTTCCCAGCCCCCAGTCCGTGGAACTCCACATGGCCCTGAAGAAGCTGGAGGTACCGACCGAGTTGTTCATGTATCCCGGGCGCAGCCACGGAATTCCGGATCCCCGGAACCGTCTGGTGAAGGCGGTCAGCGAGATGGCCTGGATGGACCACTACGTCCGGGGCATAGGGGACAAGTTCCAGTGGGAGCAGGTCCTGGAGACCCTGGAAAAGGGGAAGTAGCGGAAGGTCCGCTCCTCCCTGAATCAAGGGAACTCAAAAAGGGGGTCCGGCCGAAAGGGCCGGACCCCCTGTTCCTCATCTCGGTGCCGGTTCAACCTTCGAAGGGTGAACCGAACCGAAGCAGGACCGTTTCCGTCCCGCCCGGTCCCAGCCGAAGGAGATACAAGCGGTCGTACTCCAGCGGCCTGATCTCCCCTCCCGGATGCCCCCCGAGAGCCGAGACCAGGGCCGGCGTGGTGTCGCTGTGTCCCACTACCAGGTGACGGCCGGGGATGGCACGCAGCGTCTCGGCGAAGACCTCCAGGTTGTCGGCGTCGTAGGTGGCCACGTCCAGATCCAGGAGCCGAGCCAGGGGCAAGGCCGTCTCCCGGGTCCTCCGGTAGTGGGTGGAGTGTACGTGGGTGATCCCGGCGTCCTGCAGGAGATGGGCTACGACCTCTGCCCGATCCAGGCCCGCCCGGGACAGGTGCGGGTCCTCGGACCCGGTCATGGCCCCGTCGTCGGCTCGTTCGGCGTGGCGGACCAGGAAGACCATGGTCTCATCCTGGGCGGAGGCGGGGACGGCGAAAAGCAGACTGCCCAGAAGCGGAAGGATGAGGGGAAGGGCGAATCGGGGCAGAGTCATGGTCTGAACCTCAGAAGTAAACGGACATCCGGGTATAGAAAAGGTCTCCGTACATCCCGTACTCGCTCCGGAGCACGGGTGTTCCTGCCATGGTGGGAGCTTCGCCGGTGGAAAGAAGGCCACCCACGGAAATCCGGGTCTCCTGTCCGAAGTCGTAGGTCAGGACCGGGGTCCAGATGGTGCTTCCGTCCTGGAGGTTGGCCATCCCGGAGAGGGTCAGGGCCAGGCGGTCGTTTCCAGGAGTCCAGTTGGCCATGCCCCCCAGGTAATGCCGGCCCAGGTAATAGCTTTCTCCCCGTGCGAACCGGGGGTCCTGGAGCACCTGGGCGTAGCCCTGGCTCCCGGTGGCGCCGACGCCGTTGAAGTGATACTCGGCCGTGAACATGGTCTCCCCCCCCAGCCGGTCCACTCCCAGAGTCACCCGCGGGAGCTTTCCCGAATCCTCGTCCAGATCGTAGGGCAGGGTCCCTTCGCCCCGGAGCTTCCAGCTTCCCAGGGGAGCCGAAATCCCGGCCATGCCCAGGATCTCGTTCCAGAACTTCCCGCCGGCGGCATAGACGTCCGCCCAGGGGAGGATCCACCCTCCCCGGATTCCCGCCGACAGGTCTTCAGCCGACCCCCGATCCGCCAACACTACGTCCAGTTCCAGGCCGGAGCCCGGGTAGGAGAGGAGCCGAAAGGCGTCGATGCCCGGCTTCTCCTCCGTATCCAGCTCGAAGGGGCTGAACTGGGCCCAGAGGTCCGCTACGGGGAAGAGGTTGGAGATTCCCCAGGTGATGGCCTGACGTCCCACCGTCATGTCCCCGAACCCCGTATAAAGGGTCAGAGAAAGGCGGTCCACATCGTGCCAGGCCTGGACCCGGTCCTTCTGGATGAGGTCGGAGCGGAGGTCCAGAGAACGGCCCGGAACCACGCTGACCCCGAAACCGGCCTGGGAGGCGCCGAAGGTGGAATATTCCGAAGAGAGCTGGGTCTGGAACCGGTCGTGCACCTCCAGGACCGCCGATTCGCCGAAGCGGGAGGTCCATTTGAGGCGGATGACCTGGGCGTTGAACCCCAACGGCGACTCCGAGTCCGGGGTGTCATAACCCAGGTCGTAGATCCCCGTCAGATTCCGGAGATACCCCCCCATCTCCAGGGAAGCCTTCTCTCCCTGCAGGAGAGTGAACTGGGCAGCGGCAGGTGAGGGTGCGAGGAGCGCCCAGAGGCCGAGGAGGGCCAGGCATGGGATACGGCGGCTATCGAATCCATGACCCTGTCCCGAGCGGCTCCGGGGGCCGCTGGGTAGAATGGGAGCACGAAAGATCATGAAAAGGCTACCTCGTCACGGCTGAGACTCACGACCCGGGGCCTGAATCCCCCTCCGTCTCGTCCACCCGGCCGTCCTTCAGCCGCACCACCCTGCGGGCTCGCTCGATGACCACGGGGTCATGTGTGGAAAAGAGGAAGGTGATGCCCAGCTCGTCGTTCAGCTCCAGCATGATATCCAGAAGACCCGCCGAAGTCTCCGAGTCCAGGTTTGCCGTGGGCTCATCGGCCAGGACGATCTTGGGCTGGGTGGCCAGAGCCCTCACGATGGCCACCCGTTGCTGCTGGCCGCCGCTGAGCTCATGGGGCTTCCGGTCCAGGTGCTCGCCCAGCCCCACCCGTTCAAGCAACGGTACCACCCTGTCCCGGCGTTCCCCGGCATCCTTCCCCCGGAGGAGGAGGGTGAATTCGGCATTCTCAAGAGCGGTCAGCACCGGAACCAGGTTGTACGCCTGGAAGATGAACCCCACATTGGCCAGCCGGAAATCCGCCGCGTCCCCCCTGTCCATCCGGGATACATCGTTCCGGTCCACCTCCACCGTACCCTTGGTGGCGTGGTCCAGGACCCCGATGATGTTCAGGAGCGTCGTCTTCCCGGATCCCGACGGGCCCGCCAGCGCTGTGAACTCACCCTGGGCGACATCCAGATCCACACCCCGGAGGGCGTGGACCTCCAGGTCCCCTTCCTGGTAGATGCGGGTGAGGCCCCGAACCCGGATCAGGGCCCCGTTATCCCAGGTAGCCCCCCCGGCTCCTGACCCGTTGCTCTTCTTCTCGTTGCTCATTTCACGATCCGTTCGTCGTCGGAGATGTCCTGGTGGCTCACCGGGTGCCTGGGGCGGAAGCCCGCCGACCCCGGGAGCGACCTCTCCTATTCGTAGAAACGCATGGCCTCGGCTGGAGCCAGCCTGGAAGCCCGCAGCGCCGGATAGAGGGCGCTGGCCAGGGTGACAAGGGCCACCATGAGGGAGGCGGCCACCCATTTGACAGGGGTGATGGTGCTCCGCATGACCATGTCGGCGAAGTCCACCCCGGAGACCTCCATGTCTTCCACGCCCCACATGGCCACGGGCAGCCCGTAATGGTCCAGGGCCAGGTGGCCCGAATAGCCCAGAATGAAGCCGACGGTCATGGCCAGAAGGGTCATGAGGACCGTCTCGGCCAGAAGAAGCCGGGCCACCCCGCTCCCCCGGAGCCCCAGGGCATTCAGAAGCCCGAACTCCCGAACCCGCTCCATGACGGCCATGAGGAAGGTGTTGGCGATGGCGAAGGCCACAACGGCGAAGATGACGATGAGGTAGATGTACAGGAACGCATCGTCGATCTCGATGAATCCCACCATTTCAGGGATGGCTTCCTGCCAGGTCAGCACCTCCAGGCCATCTCCCGCGGCTCCAGTGGAGTCCCGGATGGCTTGGGCTACCTCCTCTGAACGAAAGTCCGGATCCTGAACCACGCCCACCTGGGTGAGCATGCCCTCCATGGACACGGCCTCCCGGGCGGCCTCGAGGGTGGTGAGGCCCATGTTCTCGTCCATTTCCGGCAGGCCCGACTCCAGTATACCCGTGAGGTGGAAGAGGGCCCGGGTGATCTCCCCGTCAGGCCCGCTGGCCGTAACCACCACCCGGTCTCCCAACTCCAGCTCCAGCTTTTCCACGATGGTGACCCCCAGAACCAGTGGATCGTCCCGGGTGCTCTCCGTCAGATATTCCCCCTCCTTCATGTCTTCGGAAAAATCTCGAAGGGCCAACTCCCGCATGGGGTCGATTCCCTGGAGCATGAGGGGGCGATTGCCCACGGGAGAGCTCACCAGGCCATTGACGATGACCCTGGGAATTGCCGTTTCCACACCCTGAGTGGAGGCGATGGAGGGGAGGATCTCCTCCGCGTTCCGGATGACCAGATCACTGGACCGGCTTGCCCAATAGCCGTCTGCATGGACCAGTATGTCGCCGCCGGCGCCTTCCGCGGCAGCGTCCAGCATCTGCTGGTGGCCGTCGTCTCCCATTCCCATGGAGACCAGGAAGAGAGCGTAGGAGAAGGCCACCGCCGAGGTCATGATGACGGTCCGGGTCCGGTGCCTCCAGAGATTTCGCCACGCCATTCGCCAGAGCATCAGCCTCTCCTACCTGCGGCAGCCGGGATCCGGTTGTCTTCCGGGGTCCGGGTGCCTTCCGGGGTCCACGTACCTTCCGTTTCAGGACGACGCCAGCTTGCCCTCCTGGTCAGTTCCTTCCGGCGATGGTGGGAGCCGGGTCGATGCGAGCCGACTTCAGGGCCGGCCATAGTCCCGCCAGGAAGGCCACCGCCACCATGACCACCACCGGCTGGAAGATGATGGTGGGGTTGAGGACGGCGAAGATCCTGCCACTGAAGGACACGCCCATCCAGGTGAACCCTCCCTGATCGGTGAATATGCTCAGATCCAGACCGGATACCGAGTGATACCAGGTCACGGCCAATCCCAGAAGGGTCCCGAAGATTCCGCCAAGAGTCCCAAGGACCAGGGATTCGGTGACGATCATCCGGAACATCCTCCTGGGCCTCATCCCGATGGCCATGAGGACGCCGAACTCCCGCTTCCTCTCCTGGGCGCTCATCCGCTGGGTGTTCAGGATCCCCACCGCAGCCACCAGGTAGATGAGGATGTAGGTCATGAAGTAGGATTGCCGGCTGATGACCAGCATCTGGTTCACCGAGGGAAGGATCTCCTGCCAGGGACGAACCAGGAGGGCATTCTTCACCTCGTCCGGAGCATCCTCCACATTTTCCGGGATGGAGGTCCGGGCGCCCAGGGTCTCTGCCAGGGCCTGGGCTGTCTCCACGGCCCTGGTGAGGTTGTCGGTCTTGATGGTCAATTCGTGGGCCTGACCCTCCAGGGCCCCCAGATACTGGGTGTCTTCCAGGTGCAGGTAGACCGTCTGCCGGTCCACCATGGAATTCCCCGTCCGAACGACCCCCACTACCCGCAGCAGGTCATTCCCCAGAGATCCATCGGCGGCTTCGAAGAAGACCACCAGCTCACTTCCCACTTCCACCCGGAGCTGTCTCGCCACCCCTTCTCCCAGCACCACCTCCCGGGGAGCCGGGTACTCGGGAGGAGTCTCGGCCAGCCAGCGGCCGTCCTGGATTCCTTCGGCTACCGGTGTGGTCTCCGCCTCCAGGACCGGGTCCACCCCCATGATCCGGGCCACCTGGGACTTCTCCTCATGGCCGATGAGGCCGAACAGGCTGATCCTGGGGCTCACGGCTACCACGTCGTCCACCGACCGGAGGCTGTCCAGCATGGCCTGGTCCAGGGCGAAGCTCCGATAAGCCCGGGGGCTCTCGGCGTAGGCCACGGTGTGGACCTGGACCTGTCCCGTCTCCACCGCCGTAGCCCCCCGGACCATCTCTCCCATCCACCCTTCCATGAATCCCAGAATCCAGACCA
>CAZSDD010000115.1:0-4947 GCA_964605505.1 uncultured Gemmatimonadaceae bacterium
AGAATCCACGCCGCCAGCCGGGCCGCCGGCTCCTCCGGATGACTGCCGCCCATCACGAAAAGCGTGGCCCCGGGCTCATCTCCTTCCAGGACGTAGACGTTGCAGTCGTTGATGCTTCCTTCGATGCCGCCCCAGTAGTCCGAGAGCTTCTTCACTTCCGTCACGCCGGAACTCAGAACCACCGGCTCTTCCATGTGGCGATGCCGGTAGAAGCTCATGCCGGAGGTCACCAGGAGCACCAGGCCCACGGCGGCGAAGAGGGACTTCCGGATCATGGAAGCTCCCCCGCTGCTGCCGGCCCCTTCAGCTCCGTCGGGGACGTCAATCCTATCCGGGCCCATATCCACATTCACGTCCGTCATCTCATTTCAATCCGAAGAGGCGAAGGAGAAAAGGCACCAGGACGATGACCAGGAGGATCTCCTCCTCCCACTTCCGACTTCGAATCAGGTTCCAGATCAGGATGACGGACACATAGAGGATCAGGAGTCCGTAGAGGACCGAGATGAAGGTCTGCAGATGGATCATGCCGTCCTCTCCTTTCTAGAAGCCGGTGAGGAACGAGAGGCTGTCGCTGTAGATGACCATGGCGGTCCCCACCACCATGATGATCACCGCCGGCACCAGGCAGGCCTTCAGGAAATCACCGTAGCGCTCTCGATATCCCACCACATCCACCGTCAGCCGACCGATGATGGCCGTGGGCGGCAGGGCGTCGCCCAGGGGCCAGATGACGCTCATCCCCGCCAGGGCCACGACGGGGTTCAGCCCGATGTTGTTGAAGAGGAGCACCAGGGGCACTCCCAGCACCGGTGCGGCACCCCACATGAGGACCGCCTCGGAGACCGGGAGGACCAGGAAGAGGGTGGCGAAGACCAGGACCACCGGCAGCGTCACCGCCGTCACGGCCAGAAGCCCCCGGACGCCCGTCAGCGTCATGATCTGCACCAGGACCCCCACACAGGTGAGGGTGCCCACCAGGGGGAGGAGCTGTTCCATGGTGTCCCGGGAGATTCTCAGGAAATCCAGCCGGACGGGAGAGAGGAAGAACGACGTGGCCGCCGCCGCCACGAACATCATGGGAAGCCCGATGACAGGGGTGCTGTAAGGCCACTGCCGGCCCATGAAGATCAGCGCCACGAAAACCACGAAGGGAAGGAAGACCCTGAACCAGCCCATCCCCGCTGGAGGTTCCGGCAGCTCGGCCAGGGCCTTCGCCAGATCGATCTTCTCTCCCTTCCAGCCCAGGAGGAAGATGGTGATGAGGGAGAGGAGGACGCAGGGGATCAGCAGGGGCCAGAAGAAGCCCACGTAGGGCATGTTCACGCCCGCCGCCGTCATCATGGCCCAGAGGCTCACCGGTGGGGCGGCGGCGCTGAGTCCGGCGATGATGAACACGATGGCCGCCGTCCGGACCCGGGACACGCCCATGGTCTCCAGGACCACCGCCACCATGCCGCCGGTGATGAGCACCGTGACGCTTCCGGCACCGGTGAGGGCCCCGGGCAACAGCAGGAGGAGGGTGAGGAGGATGACCAGAAGGGTCCTGCTCCAGTAGAACCGCGTCAGGATTCCCCGGACCGTGAACGCCACTCCGCCGGACTCCTTCAGGATGTTCATGAAGAGAGTGGCGGTGATGAAGATGAGATTGATGTCCAGGTAGGTCATGGCCCCCTCGGCGATGTGCCGGGGGGGAAGACCGAACCCGCCGGCCAGAGCCCCGCCCAATGCGGCGGCGAACATGGCCAGCTCGGTGGAAAGCCGGAAGAATTTGGCGGCCATGTAGACCGCCACCATTACGGCCAGGACGATCCCGGCCAGGGTGAACATGCTCATGGCAGGCTACCGCCCGGGGAGACGCTCATGAGGGCTCCTCCGGCGCCGCATGGGCGCCGGGCTCGGGGGATCCGGGAAATCCGGTCACGACTCGCCTACTTGTTGAAGACGCGCTCCAGGACCGATCCCATCTCCATGTTCTTCTCGAAAAGGAGGAGAGGGACGCCCTCATTCTCGGAGATGATGCTGAAGCGGCGGTCTTCATCTCCGTCGGCCCGGACGATCATGAGATCCGAATGGGGCATGACGGCGTCGATGGACTGCTCGTCGGAATTGTCTCCCGCCGCCGCCCCCTGGGACCGGCGGGCCATTCCCTCCACGTGGGCGCCGATGACGGTGATGCCCTGGGCCCTGGCCTCCTGGATGAGGTTCTCCGTCCGCATCAGTTCCTCCCGCATGGAAACCCCCGCGGCGCCCATCCCCTTGAGGCTGGCGCCGGTGACGATGATGAGGGTTTCCACCGGATTCCCGGCAGCCTGCCGGTCCTTGAGGTCCTGGGCCGTGGCCATGTCCGTGAACTCGTGGTCCATGTCCAGGCGGTTCAGGAAGAACTGGATACGGGTGGGACCGGGGCTCTGCCCACATGAAGTCAGAAGAATGGGTTCTTCCGCGGTAACGGGAGCATCCTGGGCGTCCAGAGGAGCCTGGGGGATAATGAGAAGAAGAGCGGCGGCAGCCACAGAAGGGACCCAACGGCCGCGTGGCGACATGACTGAACCTCCCTGTGTGATTCGTTTCACGACATCCCGTTGAAACTACGGAAAGAAGGCCGTCCCCGCACCGTGTGCCGATGAGAAAACACGGAATTGAGGATCAGAGCCAGACTCAGGAGATAGGCTCCGGTGAGAAGCCAGAAACGGAGGCTCCCGGATCGCCCTCCGTCTCCCAGGCGGGTGGACCCGGCTTCGGCCAGGGAGAGGGGATCCCAGGGCAGGCCATGCTCCAGCGCCAGCCCCCGGACGTGGAGGAGGTGGATGACCGGGATTCCCCGGGCGGCCATCTCGAAGAGAACGCCCCTCTCCCGGGCCGGAGGGACATCCACCCGGGACGGGAGGTCCGGGCTGAGGCCCGGAGGAACGTCCAGGACCCGGGAGCTCGTGCCCAGGTTCGCCAGGGCTCCGCCCACGTTCACGAAGGCCGCAGGACGCCCATAGAGATCCATCCGGCGGGCCACATTGGCCGGCAGGGAGTCCTCTTCCAGGAAGGGGATGCCCAGGGCTCGAACCTGGCGGATGAGGGATCTGCGAAGCTCCGGGGGAAACTCCCGTCCCACATCTCCTCCCCCGCCCAGAGACACGGCCGCCGGAGGAGTGCTCAGGAGCCCCTCCCCATTCAGGAGCAGGTGGATGTCCAGGAGATGGAATTCGGGCCTGGTGGCCCCATAGGATGACGCACCCAGGGAGAGGATGGTCACCGGGACGGCGTCCAGGGCCTCGGCAGCCGAGAGGGTGGCCACCAGGAGCCCGGGAAAGGAACCTGAAGCCCCCACGGCCACGGTGTCTCCCGGTTGGACGCCGGCATCCCGGAGGAAGCGGACCAGGAGACCGGCCAGGTCCGGCGAAAGGGTGGTCCGCTTCGCGGCCAGTTGGCCGAGGGTAGTGAATAGAGGGGTCACCTGCGGCCCCACCAGGCAGGTTCCCGCCGGATCCAGCAGGGGGTCCACGGGGATCTGGTGCTCCCGGCAATGCCTGCCGGTAGCGTCCAGAGCCGCCGCCATGGTTTCGGACGCCCGGCGCATGGCGGGAGTCCAGTGGAGGACGGGAGGTGGGGAGATCCACTGAAGGAGGATCCAGGCCGCCAGGCTCAGGGCCCCGGCAACGATCAATCGGGTTCGGTCCTTCAAACCATCATCCATATCCGCCCCAGCCACCCGATGAAGACCGTCACCAGGATGAGGGAGGCCGTGGTCACCACCACTCCCTGCCGCTGGAAGTGGTTGGCGATGAGTCCCGGGATGACCCAGCCGATGACGCTGAACTCCAGGGACAGGGGGAAGAAGGCAGGCAGGAGCGTCTGCCCCGCCAGGGCCCAGATGCCGCCCGCCAGAATGAGGAAGACGAATCTCCGGCGGCCGAAGAGGATGAGCCAGCGGGAAGCCACCCGGTACACGCCCCAGGTCAGGAACGCCGCCGCGAGGGTCCCGGCCAGACGTCCCGGCTCCGGCAGGAACAGGACCAGGTAGCTGGGGACGATGATCCCACCGGGGTAGAGCCCCGTCAGGGCGATGAAAGCCAGGGAGACCAGAAGGCCCACGAAGGGAAGCTCAAGACCCATGGGCGCCCTCCTCCGGGTGGTGGGGAGGTGGTCCCGGGGGGCCCGGGTCCGATCCCTTACGGTCCGGGCCCGCGCCTTCCCCGTTCGAGCCCGCAGCTTCGGTGTCCTGACGGCCTGCCGCGCCGGTTCCCTCACCCCACTCCAGCCAGTGGGCCGCCATGGCCTCTCCAAGCCCCCCGAAGTTTCCGAAACCGAAGAGGAGGGGCTCCCGGTCATGCGACTCGGCCAGGATTCTCGCCATGGCCCTTCCCGGGTCTGTCTCCCGGAGCACGACGACACCGTCGCCCATCCCCCTTCTGCCCAGACCCCGGCGGAAGGCCGGAGCGTGGAAGCCCGCCACGTAGAGCCGATGGAAGCGCTGGCGAAAGCCGCCAGCCATGGCCTCCAGCCACTGGACCGTCCGGTCACCCCGGTCCGCACGGAGATTCAGGATGCCGATGACCTCCCGGGGAGATCCGTGGGAGCCGATAACTTCGGGAGCCCAGGCTTCCCCGCAAGCCCAATCCAGGAGAAGCCCCGTGGACTGCGGATCGTTGGCCGCGAAGGCGTTGACGGTGAGGGCGGTATCGGGATGGGATGAAGGCCGGGCCTCCGGCCCTGTGGGAGCGCGAGGGGAGCCCAGAGTCTCCGGTGCAGCTCCGTCGGTGCCGGCAGGACGGTATCGCCGGAGCCAGTGGGTCCCCAGGTCCCCTCGAGCCTCCCGGAGCCCCCGGATCACGGCTTCCTCCGGGATCTCCAGCTCCCGGGCCGCCCCCCGGGCCAGGGCCAGGTTCTCGGCCAGGAACGGTGGGGTGGGGGCGGGAGGGGCGGCTCCGGAGCCCGGGGCGGCGGCCCCGG
>CAZSDD010000115.1:5047-9152 GCA_964605505.1 uncultured Gemmatimonadaceae bacterium
AACGGTGGGGTGGGGGCGGGAGGGGCGGCTCCGGAGCCCGGGGCGGCGGCCCCGGCGCCGGAAGGATCTTCCTTCCCCACCGCCACCCGAACCAGGTTGCCCCCCAACTGCTCCACGGACTCGGCGAAGCCGGGGACCACTTCCGCTTCGGGGATCATCACCGTGGCTCCGGCCGGGACGTCGGCCAGATGCAGGGTCGCCACCTCCTCCCGGGTCCATCCCGCAGCCTCCGTGTGGTCCACCCGGAAGTTGGTCACCAGGACCAGGCGGGGCTGGAGGATCTTCCGGGACTCCACCAGGTGGTTCTCCCGGTGGAGGCTCATGATCTCCGCCACCACCACCTGGACGCCTTCCCGGGCACCCAGGCGGAGAAGCTGGATCTGCTCCAGGATGGAGGGAACGCCTCGTCGCCTCACGGCACGCTCGGTTCCGTCCGGGAGGATGTAACGGGGCTGGGATCCGGTGGTCTTGGCCAGGACCCGCCGTCCGTCGGCCCGGAGGATGGCCGCGACCATCCGGGCTACGGAGGTCTTTCCCCGGGTGCCGGTGACGGTGATCCTCAGGGGAATGGCCCTCCGCCAGCGCCGGAGGCTCAGGGCTTCGACCCCCAGGTATCCCATCCAGAAGGCGAACGCCAGAACAAGCAGGGTCATGGCGGGCCATTTCCTGCTGCAGAGAGCAGAAAGCCCGAAAAATCGGCGGATTCTAGCATTTCACTGGCGCACAGACCGGAGGAAGGTCAAAATACCAATCTTCCATGGTTGACCATCTTCGATTCGGAAATTTCCCTCGGCTCCCACGAGGGACGTGACCACCCTGGGGGCATCATGCAACGTCAGAGGCTGAACGCGCTACTGGGCAACCTGTTTCTCTTTTCCCTCCTCCTGAGCTGTCAGAGCGAGGGCCCGGAGTTCGACATCGACTACGAGGCCTACCAGCTGGACAATGGCCTCTCGGTGGTTCTCCACCAGGACCGGTCCGATCCGGTGGCGGCGGTGGCCATCCTCTATCACGTGGGATCCAATCGGGAAGAGGTGGGAAAGACGGGGTTCGCCCATCTCTTCGAGCACATGATGTTCCAGTCCTCCCAGCACGTTGGGGAGGACCAGTTCTTCCAGAAGATCCAGTCGGCCGGGGGGACCCTGAACGGGGGCACCTCCAACGATCAGACCATCTACTTCGAGGTGGTCCCGAAAAACGCACTGGAGATGGCCCTCTGGCTGGAGTCGGACCGCATGGGCTTCCTTCTCCCCACCGTGACCACTGAAGCCCTCCTGAACCAGCAGGGGGTGGTGCAGAACGAAAAGCGCCAGATGGTGGACAACCGCCCATACGGCCACACCAGCTACGTCATCGGCAAGCTCCTCTATCCGGAGGGACATCCGTACAACTGGCAGGTCATCGGATCCTTCGAGGATCTGGCCAACGCCACTGTGGAGGACGTGAGGGACTTCTTCCGGATGTGGTACGGCCCCAACAACGCCACCCTGGTCCTGGCCGGAGACTTCGAAATCGACGAGGCCAGGGCCCTGGTGGAGAAGTATTTCGGGGAGATTCCCTCCGGCGAGCCGGTCTCGGACCCGGAGCCGTGGAATGTGGAGCTGACGGCCACCCGCCGGGCCTACCACGAGGACAACTTTGCTCGAAGCCCCGAGCTGAACATGGTGTACCCCACCGTCCAGCAGTACGCGCCGGACGCCTATGCCCTGGACATGTTCGGACGCCTCTTCTCCAGCGGAAAGAAGGCCCCTCTCTACAAGGTCATCGTGGAGGAGAGGAAGCTGGCCCCCTCGGTTTCGAGCTTTAATCGGAGCAGCGAGATCACCGGTTCCTTCGGCATCCGCATCCTGGCCTTCCCGGATACCGACCTCACGGAGGTGGAGGCGGCCGTCATGGAGGCCTTCGCCCGTTTCGAGGAGGAAGGGTTCACGGAGGATGACCTGAATCGCATCAAGGCCCAGTTCGAGACCAGCTTCTACAACGGCATCTCCAGCGTGCTGGGCAAATCCTTCCAACTGGCTTTCTACAACGAGTTCGCCGGGGCCCCGGGCTTCATCGGCCAGGACATCCAGAACTCGCTGGACGTGACCTCCGAGGACATCTGGCGGGTCTACGAGGCCTACATCAAGGACAGGCCCTTCGTGCAGACCAGCTTCGTGCCCAGGGGGCAGACCGAGCTGGTGGCGGAGGGGTCGGATCTGTTCGAGATTCCGGAAGATCCGGCGGACCTGGAAAGCGCCGCAGCCGGGATGGAGGTTCCCCCGGTGGAGCCCATCCCCTCCTCCTTCGATCGTTCGGTTGAGCCGGAGCGAGGCCCGGCTCCCTCCATCCGGATTCCCACCGTCTGGACCCACACCTACGCCAACGGCCTCCAACTCTACGGGGTGGAGCAACACGAGGTACCCCTGGTGCAGTTCTCCCTGACGCTGAAGGGGGGCGGGCTCCTGGACGATCCGGAGAAGCCCGGAGTGGCGAACCTCATGAGCGACGTCATGATGGAGGGGACGGCCAACAAGACGCCCCTGGAGTTGGAAGAGGCCATCGACGAGCTGGGGGCCAGCATCCGGATGTACACCTCCCGGGAAGCCATCTCCCTCAGCGCCAACGGATTGAGCACGAAGGCCGGCGACATCGCGGGCCTGGCCCGGGAAATCCTCCTGGAACCCCGGTGGGACGAGGCAGAATTCGCCCGCATCAAGAACGAGACCGTGGAGACCATCAACCGGCAGCTGGTGAACCCCGGAGCCGTGGCGGCCAACGTGTTCAACAAGCTGGTCTACGGCGAGAACAGCATCCTTGGCCAGAGCACTCTTGGGACGGAGGAGTCGGTCCAGGCCATCACCATGGACGACCTCAGGAGTTTCTACGACGCCTACTTCTCTCCGTCGGCGGCCTACATCACGGTGGCGGGAGACATCTCGCAGGCAGAGGCCATCCAGCTCTTCGGGCCCCTGGAAGAGGCCTGGCCGGCCAGGGACGTGGCAGGCCCCGGCTATCCCGCCCCTGAACCCCAGGCCCGGGCCGCCCTCTACTTCGTGGACATTCCCGGGGCGCGGCAGTCCCAACTCTACGTGGGCCACCTGGGGCTCCCCCGGACGGACCCGGACTTCCACGCCGCCACCGTCATGAATTACCAGCTGGGCGGGAGCTTCAACGGGGTCCTGAACATGATCCTCCGGGAGGAGAAGGGCTTCACCTACGGCGCCCGCTCCTATTTCGGGGGCGGGAGCTATCCCGGGGTGTTCGCGGCATCCACCAGCGTCCAGTCCACCGCCACCCGGGAATCGGTTGAAATCATCCGGGACGAGATCCGGAAGTACCGGGAAGGCATCACCCGGGAGGAGTTGGCCTTTACCAGGGACGCCATGATCCTCTCCAACGCCCGGCGGTTCGAGACGCTGGGGTCTCTGTTGGGTATGCTGGACCCGGTGGCACGCTACGATTTCCCCGCAGATTACGTGTCCCGGGAGGAGGAGGTCACCCGGGGCATGACCCTGGAGCAGCACCGGGCCCTGGCCCGGGAATACCTGGACCCGGACCGGACGATCTACCTGGTAGTGGGGGACGCCGCCACCCAGTTGCCGGCCCTCCGGGGCCTGGGGCTGGGAGAGCCCATCGTGCTGGACGTCCACGGAAATCGGGTGCGGTGAGTGAGCAGGACGGCGGCGCGGTGAGACGGGCGGTGCGGTGAGACAGGCGGCTTGCGCTGGGAAATAGGCGGCGGGTGCGGGGAGGGGGAGAACGGACGGCTTGAGCTGGGAAATGGGCGCCGCGCGCGGTGGTGGTGGTGAGGGGGAGAACGGACGGCTTGAGCTGGGAAATGGGCACCGCGCGCGGTGAGGGTGAGACGGGCGCCGGTGGGCCGGTGGGCCGCCGATGGCGCCCTCGAACCCGGACCGGGGGGGGTGACGCTCCCCCCCCGTACCCCGGGCCGCGGTACGCGCGCTGATTGCGCTCTCCCACTGCGGATCACGCCTTGATGGCCCCCCGGCACCCCGGACCGTGGCGTTGATGGCACTCTCAAACCGCGGATCGTGGCCCGAGGCGATCTCCCGGGGGTGGTCAATTCCACTATCCCGACAAAAAATGAGCGGAAAGTGGATTT
>CAZSDD010000116.1:0-6367 GCA_964605505.1 uncultured Gemmatimonadaceae bacterium
GGGTGAGGGCGGCGGCGATGGTGATCTCCCGGTTGAACCGCTCCACCCCCAGGGATGCCGCCAGGTCGGGGCGGAGGACCTTCACCGCCACCTTCCGGTGGTGCCTCAGGTCTTCGGCCAGGTAGACCGTGGCCATCCCGCCGGCCCCGATCTCCCGCTCCAGGGCGTAGCGGTCGGCCAGGGCGGCCTTCAGGCGGTCCAGGTCGTCGGCCATGGCTGGACGACTCCGACGAGGGGAGGGGGGGATGCCTTGGCCCGAATATTCAACCATACCAAGGAATTCGGCAAGGAAGATAGGACGCCCCGAGCCCGAGGCCGAGCTCGCTGTATCGTCCCGGTGATCGTTGGCGCGGCCGTGCCAGGGTGCCCGGGCCCTCGGGCCCAAGAAGGAAGGGATGGCTCGCCGTCCGCCTGCGGGCGGAGCGTCCGACGAGACCGGGGTAGATGGCGACGTCGTGTTGGGCCCGTCATTGGGCCGGTTAACCCCGGCAGATTCCGGCATGGTTCGCCGGCAAGTGCGGCAGATCGTGCGCCCTACCCGTGAAAAGTACGGCAAAATGCCGGGATTTGGCCCATTTGAGGGGGGCCTGATAAGCGTAAGGCCGGTAGTTCGAGTCTACCCAGGCCCATTTTCCTAAGTGATTGCCCCGTTTGAGGTTTTGGCCTCAGCGGGGCTTTCGTATCGTTATAGTCCCCCAACGTAGAAACCCCGTCTTTCGCTCGGGCTTGGGCGACCGTCATGTATGATCAGCACGGGTATTTTATGGCCAGTAAGCTTGTCATATGTGACCAGAACGGGTATTCTATGGCCAGAAAGCTAGTTTTTACGGCCAGTACAAGACCTATGTGGCCAGCAACTCATTGAGGGCGCAAATGCCCAGATCAACGAGGGCCGAAATCCGGGCATCCCTCGAACGCATCGAGGGGATCCTGCAAGAGCACCCTGAGGGAGTGCAGCGGGCCGAGATTCGGGACGCACTGAACACCCAGTACAATGAAGACCTCGCCGATCGTACCCTGCGGCGGCGCCTCGAGCAGTTGGAAGATGAGGGGCGCCTCGTCCGCAAGGGAAAGAGCCGTGCGACTCGGTACCACGCGACGGATGCTGGGGATGGAGCTCCGCCCCTCACCGGCGAGGGCTCGGGTGGCGAGCCGAGGGCCGACGGGCAGGATGAACGGAGCGCAGAATCTGGTATCGCCCTGTCTCCCGGAGGTCTCGAAGTCCAACGCCTGGTCCGTCTTCCCCGTCAGCAACGAGAACCCTGCACGTACGATCGGGCGTTCCTCGAAGATTACGTACCCGGCGAAAGCTGGTACCTGCCGGAGGAAACTCGTGATGAGCTCATGGCCGCAGGTGAGACGCCCAACCCCGAACGGCCCGCGGGGACCTTCGCCCGCGACATTCTCGGTCGGCTCCTGATCGACCTTTCCTGGGCGTCGAGCAGGCTCGAGGGCAACACGTACTCGAGGATCGACACACAAAACCTGCTGGAGCACGGCGTCCACGCCGAGGGGAAGAGCCAACAGGAGGCCCAGATGATTCTCAATCATCGCGGGGCGATCCGCATGCTCGTGGACAACGTCGAGGAGATCAACTTCGATCGCCGCACGGTGCTCGGCCTGCACGCAGCGTTGGCCGAGAACCTCGTGGGGAATCCAGGCGAGGAGGGTGCCCTGCGTCAGCGCCCTGTGGACATCAGCGACACTGTCTACAGGCCCAGCGGAGTGCCGCAGATCATCCGGGAGTGCTTCGACCTGCTGCTCGCGAAGGTCCGCGATATTCCCGATCCGTTCGAGCAAGCGTTCTTCCTGATGGTTCAGATCCCGTACCTGCAGCCCTTCATCGATGTGAACAAGCGGACGTCGCGTATCGCCGCGAACATTCCCTTCATCAAGGGAAACCTGTGTCCGCTCTCGTTCGTCGACGTTCCCCATGAGATGTACATCGAAGCGACCATGGGGATCTACGAGAGGAAGGAGATCGCTCTACTGCGCGATCTGTTCGTGTGGGCCTACAGGCGGTCGTGCGACCAGTATCGGGTCCTGCGCGAAGCACTGGGTGAACCGGACTCCGTTCGCTTCCGCTATCGGGACCAGCTCGCAGATCTGGTCCGGGATACCGTGCGCTCCCGGGGCCCCATCAAGCGGAGCCAATTCAGGGCGTGGGCCCACGATCACGACATCGAGAAGGAGGGCCAGGAAGCGTTCGTCGAGCGAGCCATGGACATCCTCTTGAACCTCACCGAGGGGGTAGCGGGTCGGTACGGGCTCTCCGAGGAGGATGTCGATGCATGGCGTGCCTCACTCTCTGCCGAGGAGGCCCTCCGCGAGTGATCTGCTCCCCGGCCTCCTGACCCCTGGAGCAAGTTGAGATCAGGAGGTCAGGAAGGGGGGGTGACAGTGGACGACAGGTAACAGCATTTCTTGTACTTCACCCCGCTCCCGCAGGGACAGGGCGAGTTCCTGCCGAGGGAAGGCACCTCTCTCCTCCGCTCTCGACCCATTGCTCCCAGTCGGCTCTTCAGGTCCTGATGGAAGATCTTCTGCATCAAGCCGAACAGCTCAGGGTGTTTGTTTCGCATCAAACCCGGCCGTTCGAATAGATATTCCGTTGCGACGGCGAAGAACTCGGCCTCGTTGGTAAGAGCATACCTGCTCAGGTCCGAGTCCCCCACTTCGATCTCGTTCATCTTCCGCCGGATCAATTCGATCCATGGTCCGACTGTCCGCCGGTCAAGGCCAACCGCTGGGATTCCGTCGATGGTGCCATCGGATTTGTCGACCAGGTGAGCGAATTCATGAAAGCCGACGTTCCGTTTGTCTGCAGGATTCCGGAAACCTCGGAGGAGGTCCGGTTTGGAGAGGATCATGACCCGATTCATCACCCCATCGCCGACCATGCCCAGAGTATTTCGATCATGCCCCTCCTCGACCTGGAAGTCCGGACCGAAGCGTCCGGGATAGATCAGGATCTCGGAGATCTGATCCCATTCCCATTCCGGGTAGCCGAAGATCGGTATGATTGCGCTAGCGCCCGCCAGGACGAGGGTCGTGGTATCGACGGTGGTTTTGATCCCGGTGACTCGCTTTTCAGCCAGGAAGACCTGGAGCTCGCTCTGAAACTGAGCCCGACCGTCGGTGTCGAGGGAACGGTAGAACACAACATCCTCCTGTAGTACCGCTTCCCACTCCGGAGGAAACGCCTGTGCCAGGATCTCGCGCCGACGCCGCAGGGATCGGGTCATCCACCAGTAGACGCTCCAACCGAGACCAAATGCTGCAGGGACTGTGGCCCATGGGGAAGCTCCAACCTCCAGGAGGCCCATGGCCATGAGCAGGGCCACGACGGTCGTCACGATGGCCATGGCCAGGGCCATCCGGGTACCGCGGCCCTCACTATGGGTGCCTAGCATGTCTGGCGGAATGGAAGCCTTCCCTCTTCTCTCAGCCGCTCCAAGACCCACCCCTCCCATCGTTTGGAAACTGACGGCAGCGTCCGCGCTGTAGGCTGTGGCGACTAGGGTTTCCGCGGTATCAACTCGTCTCGCATGGCGGCGTGGTAGGCGAAGGCCGCCATCACCACGGCGTTGATCTTGAGATCTTCAGGTAGCACATGGTCATAGTTGTCCATGTTCAGGTGCCATGTCCGAGCCCGGTAATCAATCCGGTCCTGGACGAACTGGAAGCCCGGCAACCCTGCTTCATTGAACGCCCGGTGATCGCTGCCCATGTGGTGGTACTGTGAAATCGTTTCCACCTGGAGATCGTGGAACGGTCTCATCCAGGCTTCGAATATCGGTATCACCAACAGATTGCCGTTGATGTGGATTCCGCGGAACTGTCCCGTTCCGCTGTCCATGTTGAAGTAAGCCGAGAACTTGTCGTAGTCCGGTTTGGTGCCGTCAGCCGGGGTGCCCAGATGGTCACGTACGTATGCACGCGCACCGCGCAAGCCGCCTTCTTCGTACGTCCACAGCATCGCGCGAATCGTTCGTCTGGGCTGAAGGTCCAGCGCCTTCAGTATCCGCATCGCCTCCATAACGACCGCAACGCCACTGGCGTTGTCCGTCGCTCCCGTGCCGGAATGCCACGAGTCCAGATGCCCTCCGATTCCGACCACTTCGTCCGCAAGGTCACTGCCGCGGATGTCGCCGAGCACGTTGTAACCCTGGGTGTCGCTGTCATCGAGCCTCACCCGAACGTCGACCTCCATCGTTACCGGGATACCGCGCTCCAGAATTCGGTAGATGCGGTTGTAGTGTTCCGCGGCCACCGATATGGTGGGGAGTGTGTTCTCGACGGCTTCGCGTGTGCGGTTTCCCCCAATGCCCGGCACCGAGCCCGCCGCAACGGTACCGTCACTGCTGGTGCTGGCTAGAAGTACGGCGACGACTCCTTCGGACTTGAAGAACTCCGTTACCTCCGCCTGGGTCAAACCTTCGTTCAGGCGAAAGCGGGTCTGCTGCATCTGTCCAACGCCGTAGCGCCGCATGTTGAGATCGATGCCCTCTGTCTCGAATGCATGGAGCGACTCTTCCGTGTGGCGAAACGCGTCCGGCACGAAGCGCGGGGCTACCGGCATCTCGGGAGTGGAAAGGACGATGGCCCCGTTCAGGCGCCCTCGAAACCGCTCCATATCTTCCCGTGACTGAATAACGGCGATTTTCGCCCGTTCGATCACGGGCCCGTCCGTTCCCATACTCCAGGCTAGCGGGTAGCCGATCACCATCTGATAGTCGGGCTCCAGCATGTGTATCGAGGCGCGCTCGAGGTCCCACCCAACCGTGTGGATGTCGGTCCCTTCCAGTTTCACGTTGTCGAGACCGATCTCTTCCATCAATTCCAGCAACCACTGCTGTGCCTGCCGAATGTTTGGAGACCCTGTGAGCCGCGGGCCGATCACGTCGGCCAAATAGCTCGCGTACTCCGGGACGTTTGAATTCTCGAAGCCTTCGGCTCTGATTTGAGCCACGACATCCCAGTCTACCGGCTCCTGACCCAAACAAGGCTGTGAAGACGTCATAAGGGCGACAGCAACAAACAGGGCGGAAAATACCGATCTCATACTCTTCTCCTTCATCGAGTTCATGAGCGGGCTTGGCCGTAACAAGATATGCTAACGGCATTCCTCGCAATTCACCGTTTGGATCTCTTCTCCCGCAACGAGGCGCGCCAGCCAGTCCCGAAACCGAACGCCGTCTCCTTCCGCAGTGTAGAAGTCGGACGATCCAACTATGCCGTGAGTCTCATCCGGAATCAAAAACGACCTGAAAGACGGCGACGCAGCCCCTGGCCTCCAGGCTGAAGCCACCCCCGTGATCCCACAAGAGCATATCCTCCTCCACGTGATCCGGCACGCCCTCGCGCATGTATTGTCAACTTGATGCGGCGGGAGCGGACTTGGGACAGGAGGTGATCCGAATCTCCCTTCCGAAAGAACCGATTGGCCGCACGGGCGTTGCCCAGGCGGATGAGGTTTTCCCGGAGCACGCCCTTTGGAAAAGACCGCGAGCCCTCCTTTGGGGGAGGGCCCGCGGCTCTGGCGGCCCTGGGAACGTCCGCGGCACCTCCCAGGGACGGGCGTTCGGGTGTTCTGGCCCCAGGGGCAAGAACGGCCCACCCAGGGCAGGTCGGGGTCCTGCTATTTCAAATGCCCCGGAGCCGGCCAGAAGGTGGCCACTACCCCGGCGTGGTCCGAAGGCCAGAGGGTTACCGGACCCACCATGGGATCGATCACCTCGAAGCGGTCGGCGGCCTCCTCACCGATAATCTTGACCCTGCTCTGACCACCGAATCCCGCCCAGCGAGTAGATCTCGAAGACATCATAGGTCACCAGGGTGGGCGGTTCCAGAACCGACACGTCATCCCGCACCAGGATGGCGTCGGCGTCCTCGTAGGTGATGACGGGGAGCTCCGGAATTACGATGGGACCCAGGAAGGCCATATCGTTCCGAATCACCGACCAGGTGTGGGGGGTGGCCCCCGCCAGGTACATGCCATCCAGATACAGCTTCAGGATCTCCAGGAAGTCCATCACCTGGGTCCCGGCCTGGGTTGTGAAGGTGTAGCGGGTCACCTCCTGGAGTCCTACCAGATGTGGCTTATCGGCCACGATCTGCATAGCCAGCTTCTGGGCCCGGCCGAATCCCCCTGCGTTGCTGGTAAGGAGTTGCATGAAGACCTGCTGGAACTCGGCTGGAGTGGAGGCTGTGAGAAGGAGGTCGATGTTCGCCCCCAGGTACAGGTTCTGGGTCATGACCGTGATTCCGGGTCCCTCCAGGACCGCGGCCAGGGGTTCCATGGCGTTGTTTGGGCCCATGGGAGAGTCCTGGGCGGTGTCGCTACAGGCAAAGGGAATCAGGACGA
>CAZSDD010000116.1:6467-9134 GCA_964605505.1 uncultured Gemmatimonadaceae bacterium
GGGAATCAGGACGAGATCTGTTGGATATGCTCTGTGTTCCAGATTATGAAACAGCGTTAAATAGTCAAGGTATTTCTTGGCCCGCACCTGGGCCTCCGCTCTCCCAGAAACCCCAGGTCATGAGGTTTTCCCCAAGGGTTTGCGCCACAGCCAGCTGGTCTTTCTTGCCTTTCCCATGAACAAGATCTTGGCCGGGTACCTGTGGAGGAGCCCCATGAAAGGGATCCCCTCCAGGCGCCCCAGGACCGTCACCCAGGCCGGATCGAAGTCGAGGAGGCCAGAGATCGCGCGTCCTCCTCGTGAGAAGGACGGCAAACTGCCGGCATTTGGCCTCGTTCCAGTGGAGGCTGCATGAAGTCGTTTCTCAGAAGCGTGAGGTCGGTAGTTCGAGTCTACCCAGGCCCATTGAAAACCAACGCCCCGCTTGACCTTCTCCGGTCCGGCGGGGCTTCTCAATGGCAGAATCTGTAGACCCCTCGGGGTGTCTGGTGTCGACGTGAGGTGGGGCCCTCACCGCGTCTGGTGTTGGAGGCGTGGAACGTCAATTCAGTCAATCCCCCGGGCCCACTACAGGGACGCGATCACCCGTGCAATGAATTCCGATACGGGATCCCAGACCTCGTCGAACCCCTTCTCGCCTCCAGGGGGGAGGAGGTGGACCAGGTTTCGCTCCCAGTCTGCCCGGAACTCCTCCCGTCGATCGATCAGGCGGCCCGCACCGATCTCCTCTGGGCCAAGCCCCCTGACATCGAGTTTCTTCGGCAAAACTCCCAGTACCCTCCTCTCGTCCACCTGGTCAAGGAGGGAGAAGATGTCGTAGAGATCCCGGGATACGGCGAAGATCCTTTGGCCCAGAACTGCCCTGACCTTTTCAGCCATCACTTCCTCCAGGGCGTAACACCGGATCCGAAGTGGGGCGAGGTTCTCAAAATCGCTGAAGGGATGAACCACCGATCTGAGGGCCGGATCGAACGCCACAACCTCGTCCCGGGTGATGTCCAGCCGGATACCAGGGGGAGATCCGGCGGTCGTATGCGGGCCACGCCAGTAGTGGGTGAGCCGGAGGGTCTCCCGGCCGTATTCCTCCTCGATGATCCTCACCCTCGGCTCCTGGGCGGAAAAGTCGATCCCGCTCAGGTCCGCAGCCGTGGAGAAGGCCTGGGCCACCGCCTCCTGCAGCTCCTTCCATCCGAACCACTCTGTGGCGGTGAAATCAAGATCCTCAGAGAAGCGATAGTCCGGGAAATAGCACTTCCTGAGACAAGTGCCTCCCTTGAATACCAAGCGTCCCGAGAGATACTCGTTTCCGGCAATGCCCCCGAGGGCCCAGCCCAGGGCGTAGTCAAGCTCAACGATGCGGGGCTCGACCCCCGCCGCTCCAGCCAGGCGCCGGATTTCGGCGTCACGGATCATGCCTCCGCTCCGAGCCCGCCTTCGGGCAGATTCACCCCGATCCGCCACCGGGTGGCGATGCGATGCGTGTCCTGCGAACTCGAGGGGTCCAGGGGGCTGATTCCCGCCGTCAGGAGACCCTGCCACTGGTCCAGGAGCCCAGGATCCGGTGGGTGGGAAAGCCCCATGGACTCAATGAGAAATCCCAAGCGCTTGACCACAGCTCCCGAACCGAAACGCCGGAGGTGTCCGGTGGCCCGTATCCAGTCTATCTCCCCATCCCCGTCTCTGAGGGCTCTCGCCACCTCGGCCACGCCTCCGCTCAGCTCCGGTCGGTCCAGGCAGTCGATGAGCGTCTTCTCTGGGTCGGTCACATGCACCGGGGATTCCCCGACCCGCACCGTGTGGTCTCCGAAGAACCTCTCTTCCTTCACCCGGACGATTCGGAACCGCATGCCCAGCACCACTGGGGTACGGTTCTCCTTCCGGGCCGGCGTTTGGACATAGGTGACCCGGGGCACCTGGTCGGTGAGGTTCCAATGGCTCAGGGCGGACCAGTAGGCGACCATGCTGGGATTGACCAAATGGCTGGCGATGACAAGGGCATCCTCGGTCCAGACTCGATCAGGTCCAGCTTCCAGGGGGACGATCAGGTACTTCCCCCTCTCGATCCGCTCCAGCCATCCCTTGTCCACGAGGCGCTCCAGGGTGTCCCGGGTGGATCTGCCCTGCCCCAGGATCCGGTAGGCGTCCCGGGTTGTGAATATGTCCTTCCCCTTGGCGGCCAACTCCGTGAGAAAGATGGCCTCGGCATGGCTCAGACTTATGATATTATGATACGCCATTGTTGTCTCTGAGGACGGTTTGAGCGTATTGAAATATAATTCCGGGTCACCGGTTCTCAAAGGCCTCGGGGCTCCCCAGGCCGTGCTGGTCGAGGGTCAACCCGTGGATCGCGTCGTACGCGTGTGTCTTGGGCATAATGCCAATATGGACAACACTCTACATTATGTCGGGGTTTTTCGTTTCACAAAAAAGTCGGGGGGTGTCGACTGGGTGTGCAGAAGGTGAGCTCTCTCTCCGTGGGAGAAGGCAACCGGCGTCTGCTGGCTCGTCCCTTCACCCGGCCCGCAAACGTCCTGGTCCTGGAAGAGCCCACCAACGACCTGGACCTGGAGACCCGGCTGGTGGAGTTCAACGGAACGGTGCTGGTGGTGAGCCGTCGCGGGCATCTTCTTTCGGTTCGCGGCGTCCGCTACGAACCTGCTCTGCAGT
>CAZSDD010000117.1:0-9098 GCA_964605505.1 uncultured Gemmatimonadaceae bacterium
TGCAGATCCTGAAGGGCCACAAGTGGGTTCAGAATGTGGTGGCGGTGACCATCGTCGTCTTCGCCATTCGCCTTCTGCTGGGTGGATGAGGGCTCTCCGGCGTAAGCGTTCGGTGAACCCATCTTTCGCCGGCTGATCCAAGTGTTCTTCGGCGGTGCCATGGTGACCAGAGGGGCCTGGTGTGCCGATGGCCGCCGAGCGTTTGAGAAGCATGGGGCGGACGAAGAGAATGTTCGGCCTTTTGATGCGGCCGCCGAGGCGAGCGGTCAGCTTTTTCATGCGGCCGCCAAGGCGAATGATTGGACTATTCAGGGTGGTCAATTCCACTTTCCTGACAGAAATCGGGAGCTTGGGGGATTTGACCGCTCTGAGAGAGGTCAAATCCACTTTCCGTCTTCGAAGACGTGGAGCCGAGGGGATTTTACCACTGTGAGAGTGGGAAATCGCCAAAACCTCCTCCGACATGGTCGACTTTGTGGAATTCACGTCGGAAGACGCGACACAAATCCGCCGCTCAAGCGCCGATTGCCGACACCGCCAGTTCTCTCGCCCCGGGCGCGGTTCCACTTGCCGATTGCCGACACCGCCAGTTCTCTCGCCCCGGGCGCGGTTCCACTTGCCGATTGCCGACACCGCCAGTTCTCTCGCCCCAATGCGCGGTTTTACGGCGAAGATAGACCAGCGGATTCCATCCTGACCGGGGCTCGCTCCGTCGTTGTCCGGTAGCAGGGGAGGGCAGGACAAAGAGCGCCACAGCGGTTTCTTGTCCTTCCTGCTCTCAGGCAAGAGCTTGAACAACTCTCTCCTGATCAGGAAGGGAAGGCGCCAATTGCCGGTTTGATTCCGGGTGGATCTGTTGGGGCCGCCAGGGGCTTGCTCCTCGGGAGCTTCATCGGGGAGGAGTTGCAGAGGGTACCGGCACGGCTCCCCCCATGGTGGACCGGACGGTGACCTCCGGCAGCTCCTTCAGCCCTCCATCACCTCCCTCAACCCTCCAGCAGATACTGCACCGTAGTCACCACCCGTACGATCTTCATCCGCTGGTTCTGTTCCTGGATGCCCGGCGTCTGGTCCCGGGGCAGGATCTGGAACACTCCCTGACTGGCCTGTCGGATCTTGCCCACCCGGCTGCCGGAGGCTGCGGCGAACTCCGCCGCCGCTTCCCGGGCACGGGAGGTGGCCTCGGCCAGCATGTCGCTCTTGACGTCGTTCAGCCTGGAGAACACGAAGGTGGGGCCTCCGGGGCCGTATTCCTGCCCCGACGTGAGGACTACCCCGTCCTGAACCAGCTCGCTCACCCGCTGGCTTGCCGCTTCCACTACTTCCGGCTCCAGGGAGCGGACCATGAGGGTCTGGGTGATGATGAATCTGTTGGGGGCACCGGAGCCCTGGTACGGATTGGCCTGGGCGTCCTGAACCCGGAAGGCCTGAATGGTGACCTCCCCGGCCTCGATGCCGTTGTCCAGAAGGAAAGCCCGGGTCCTTTCAACCATCCCGTCCATACGGGCCTGGGCCGCTCCCAGGTCGTTGTCGGCCGTCACGATCTGGAGGGGCCAGAGGGCCAGGTCCGCCTCCACTTCCTGCTCCGTCATCCCCTTTACGGTGACAAACCGGTCAGCTGCCCGGCCGGCTTTGAACCCCCAACCCATCAGGCCGCCGGCCAGCATCAATCCCACGGCCAGAATGCCGGCGGAGAGCACGGGACGATTCATGTCAGAGGCCCCCGTCCCGTCGTTCCTCCCAGCGGACCGGCAGGTCCCACCGGTCGACCCGGACGATCTCAATGGGATACGATTCTCCCGGGAATGGATCGTTCTCCAGGATGGTCCGGACCACAACGTAGACCACCTCCACCTCCTGGTCGGGGTTCCTGGGATTCGACTCTCTTCGGAGTCCGATGCTGTCCACCTGGATCTGGTCCCCGGGGTCGCTGCGGCCGGCTCCGACAAAGACGATCATGTGCTCGTCGAAGTCGATCTCGGGAGATGCGGGAGGATCATCCAGAGCCGAGGTGGCCTGCGACCAGATCTGTTGGAAGGTGGTGGCGTCCCGGATCACCCTTCGGATGGTGTCGGGAAGGGGGGCCGCGTCATCCCGGTAGAGGCGATTCGAGGCTTCCACAGGCCAGACCCTGGCGGCGGGAGGTGGAGCCACCCGGATGCTGGGCCCACCGCAGCCGGCCAGCCAACCGGTCAGCGCCAGAGAGAGAACGATGCTGCTGCGAGTCAGGGTGCCTGAGGTGCTCACCATGGGTCTTTGTCCGTTGAGTCTCTGTCCTCGGCGCCGGTTTCTCAACGCACGATCCGCCGGGGACAGGAGAAATCGTCGAAAAAGTCACGTCTCAGAATCGGCGGTGCGCCGGCCAGATCCAGGTCGGCCTGAACAGTAGCGCTTGTGTTGTTCAGGGTCCATGAGAGACGCCAGGTGCTTCCGGTCGCCTGCCAGCGTGCCTGGCGGAAGAACTGGAAGACGGCCCAGGTTCCCCTGTACCGGAGGCTGTCGGTCTGCTCTCCCGTCTGGACCCTGAGGGCCACCTCCTCCGCCGTGGCGGCCCGCCAGGTGAAGTTCCCCCATCGGGTATCGTTCCTCTGATAGCCCTCCTCATCCCCGTCCACGTTCAGGGAGATGACAGGGACCTGGTCCGAGGGCTGCCCCCTGAGGCGGAACCGCAACTGGGGGTCCTCTCCGCCGTGGCCATAGAGCAGGTCCGAGACGATCCGGGCTCGGGAAAGGAAGGACTGGAATTCCGGAGAGGGAGTCAGGCCCTGGCTCTGCACTTCTTCCAGCAGGCTCCACACGGCCCCGCCTTCAGGATGAAGCAGGCCGTTGACAGCGGCCAGGTCGGCGTCCCGGGCTCCGGCCTGGAAGGGGAACTGCTGCAGCACCTGGCCGGAAGTGCGGCAGAACTGTTGGCCTCGGGCATCCATGGCGGCCACGTCGCTCCTGCCGATGGCCGAACGAGCATACCGGATCGGAGCCCGGAGGAGGGACTCCACCGAAGAGCCCACCTGGAGGGCCGTTTCCGGGTCGGTGTTGAAGCTCAGGCGCAGGGCATCGATCTCTCCCGAGGCCGCCTGGGCCGCCGCCGACGCCGCTTCCTGGGCTCCACCGGATCCGGGGTTTTCTGCCAGCTGCCCCATGGCGCCGGCCAGCTTCCCAAGGGCCGCCAGGTACGGCTGGCCGGACTCTCCGAAGAGACGGTCCGTGACCTCCGGCGGAGAGAGGACGTGGACGGGCTGGAAGGTGGGGGCTACCAGGGACGAGTCCACCACAGTGTTACGGCTGGCGATGTCCAGGAGCTGGAACAGGGGAGACCTGGGGCCCGCCAGCTCCTGGAGGGATCCTTCGGCGCCCCGTAATCCCGGATTCGGCACCTGGGCCGAGGAGAGGAAGTCCACCCAGGTCTGGACGTATTCCTGCTGGTAGCGCGCCCGGAGGGCCGTTGCCATGGCCGTGGGATCGATTCCGGAGAAGTAGTCTCCACCCACCACGTAGGATTCCCTCTGGAAAAAGTCGGTGGCGCTATCCAGCCCTTGCAGGACGAACTCCCACCCATCCCGGGTGAAGGATCCCGGCACCTCCATCGCGTTCACCACGAATCGCCCGGATCCCGGAAAGTCCCGATTGAACTGAATGGAGGGGAAACGACCGCTGGCCTGGGAGAGCATGGCCGCGTAGAAGGACTGCTCGTTCGCATTGGCCCGAAGGTAGGCCCTGGCTCTTTCCACGGTGAGGTTGTCCACGGGGTCCGTGAAGGGATTTCCGTGGGGGAGCTCCGAGCCGTAGAGATCGAACTGGGCCCGGGCCAGGGCCTGGCGCTCCTCGTCCACGTCCCTGTCCCCTTTCCAGGTGTCCAGAAGGACCGGGCCCAGGAAGGAGGCGGAACTGGAATCCGGGAGCGTCGTGGTGATGAGATAGGCCTTCAGGGCCCGGTACTTCTCCTCGTATTCCTCCTGGCTGGCTTCCTCGGAAAGGCCTCCCAGCGAAGCCAGCAGCGCGGCTCTGGTGGGCTCGAACAGGAGATCCCGGAAGCGCTGGAAGTAGAGCCTCCGGACCTCGGGAAACATCCCATGCCCCGAGTAGAGGCCCCATCGGATCCAGAGGGGGCGGCCTTCCCGCCCGTACCGGGCCAGCTTCTGCACCTGGGCCCGGAGGGCGTCCAGGCGTTCCAGATCTTCCAGAGAGGGGATGGAACCGGGAACGGACCGGATGGCCTCCACCGACTGAACCACTTCTCCGGTCTCCGACTGCAGTCGCCGGTTCCCCAGGAAGGAGATGAAGAAGAAAAGGGCCAGAAGGGATGCCAGTCCCAGGCCTGTCGCCAGGGCGGCACGCTTCCGGAGGGCCGTCCTGGGGCCGCCAATGGAAGCCTCCACTGCCACCCGGTCTCGGAGGAGGACCTCCGGAAAGAGCCTTCCCAGAAAGGTCCACTGTGCCACCCGCCCTCCCGACACGGGCTTCGGAGCGCTCCCCCCGAAGACCTGGGACGGATCGAAGATCATGGTGGCGCCCTTGGAGGCCTGAGGAAGGGGGGCGGCCACCACCGGCTCCGGACGGGCGTTCAGGGAAACGGGCCGGATCCCCGTAAAGTAGAGCCCTCTCAGGAAGGGGCTGATGCGGAGCTGGCTGGGCCGGGTCAGCTCCAGGAGGAAGTCCCGGGCCAGGTCAGCAACCTTCCTGAATTCCCTGGGAAATTCAAACGCAGCCGTCCGGTCCCCGGGATTTCCCTCTCTGGCCATGACCTCCGGCCGCCGCCGTGCCAGGGAGAGAAACACGCTCTCCAGGGCCTGGTCCAGCCGCTCCCCCTGCCATCGGTTGTAGAGGCCAGGGTCCTGGGCCCCCGCCAGGGGGAGGGTGGCGCCCAGGGGCTCCCTGGCCTCGGCCTCCGTGAGATTACGGACGAATTCCGTGAAGTGGGGAAGCTTGTCGGCTTTGGTGAAGAGGACGTAAACGGGAAGTCGGCGATCCAGGGCCGCCGCGGCTTCGTTCAGTCTCTCCCGCAACTCCCTGGCAAGGTCGCGGATCTCTCCCCGGTCCTTTTCCGTCAGGAGCTCGGTACCCACGCAAACCACCGCGAACCGGGCCGGCTGGTCCTTGAACAGGCCTGACCAGAAGCCGGTGCGGACCCTGTCCAGCACCGTTTCCCATGCCTTCGAGGATTCGGAGGCCTGTTCACCAGCCTCCAGGAGGACGGTGTCCCGGCTCAGCCAGAGGTTGAGGTTCGGGGTGGGAGGGGGGGGCTCCCCTCCATCTCCGTCTCCGGCCAGGAAGTCGAGTTCCATACCGACCTGCTGAATCACGCTGGTCTTGGCGCTCTGAGGCGGGCCCATGACCAGGACCACCGGAAGGGTCTTCAGACCTTTCTTCCCCGCCACGCCTGAGGCCAGAAGCCGTTGCGTGGCTGCGGAGAGGTGGTCCGCGATCTCGGAGCTTTCGGGCGTCTCGCTTTGTTTGGGGCCTTTTTTGGGGAGGAGGCGGGAGATCAGGAAGACCGCCACCGCTCCCAGGGCCCAGATGGCCACCCGGAGGACCCACAGCTTCCAACCGCCCAGTCCGAGAAGAGCCGCGACGTACCAGCCGAGGATGCCGACTGCACCGAGGGCCGGAAGGCTGAACATCAGAGATCTTGGGATGAGTCTCATGGGCTGGGATCTGACCGGCTAGCGGATGGCTTGTTCGACCAGCTCCCTGACGCCGGCATTGCCGGAGGCCAGGAGAAGTCGAAATCCGACAAAAAGGACCAGAGCCACGGCCGAGGCGATGATGGTCCCTCGGACGAGGCGGGGAATCCAGGGATCGAGTCTCCTGGGAGCTTCTTCATCCCTGGGTAGGAATGCCTGAGGGGCCACCGGTCCGGTTTCTCCGCGGATGCGATTGATCTTCTGGGAGGTGGCCGTGATGAGCCCCTGGATCTCGGCTCCGTCCGAGACCGCATACCGTCCCTTGAACCCCAGAAGCAGGCAGAGGAGAAAGACCTCCAGGATGTCCGAAAGGTCCCGGGAGTCCGGCCGGGCCAGAAGGTCTCTCAGCTGGAGATAGAAGTTCTCCCCTCCCACATTCTCCCCGAAGAGCTCCTGCTGGAGGGGGTAACCCACCCAGGCCTCCCGGAGAGGGCCCCGGGAGTTGAGAATGGACTCGTCGAGCAGGGCCACCACCGCATAGGTGGCCAACTTGGCATACTCGGGGGAATACCCCACCTGCCGGGTGGTGGCGTCGGCCTGCCCCAGGAGGGAGAGAAGATGACGCCGGAATTCCCCTCCGTCCGGAGCGTGGACCTGGTCTCGCCGAATCCGAGCGGCAACGGTGAGGGCTTCCTGGAAGGCCAGGCTGAGGGTCCTCCTCGCTTCCGGGAAATGGCTCGCGTCGGTGCCGGAGGCAGGATTTGTGGATGAGTCGAGTGTCATGGCCTCACAACGATTCAGGCTTGGATGACGATGAGTTGGATCTCCACCTGCGAAAGAGCGTCCGGAACGTAGATCCCCAGGGAGGAACGGGCCTGGATGAGCTGCCAGCAGGGTCCGGTCTGCGCGAGTCGGAAGTACTGGGCTCCCAGCCGCCTCGGAATCGAAGAGGGTGGATGGGGCACGTGCTCCAGGGGAAGTCCCGGATTGGCGTCATCCACCAGTCGGAGGATGTCTTCTGCGGAGCATGCTTTCACCAGGGTCGGAAAGCTCCGCAATACCTCTGCCCCTCCCGTCCCGGACGATACCTGGAGGATCCACTCCGACTTCCGGAAGACCCTCGCGTCCTCCAGGGAAGCCGCAAACACGTTGGGCCCCTCCCGGATCAGACGGACGGCGACGAAGCTTTCCGGTACCATCACCTGGAGGAGCTTCCGCAGCCGTTCGTCCAGCAGAGCGAAGCAGTCCGTGAGGTTGTCGTGATCGTAGGGAGGAAGATCGTCGGCTTCGAACTCCATGGAGAAGGTGCAAAGAGCCCCGGCCAGGCGGGCCATATCCCGGTAGAGGTCTTCCGGATGGCATCGGGGAAGCGACGCCAGGTGCTTCAGCCCCGCCAGGCCCGAATGGATGGAGTGGGACATCCAGTAGCTCAGAACCTCTTCAGAGGAGAGGTCCGAAAGGTCGTCCCCCACCATGGACCGGCGTTGGGCCATGACCTCGCCCTTGGATCGGAGCATGTCCACGAGCCTGCCCAGGAGGGCGGGCAGCCGGTGTGTGGCACCCAGGTGGATGCAGGGAGGGACGAAGTCCCGGACGTACTCGTAATGCCCGCTGGGGCCTCTTCGGACCCGGGCCATGGGGAGACGGATCAGATCTTCCGTCGGCTCCGTTCCCAATGTGAACCGGAAGTTCTTGGACGCCAGGAGGATGTCTCGCTTCTCCTCTCCCGTCACGTCGTCCTGGACCGACACGGACTCCCTGCGGAAGCGATGCTCCGAAGGCCCCGGCAGTCCTCCCCGGTCCTCGTCACAGTTCCGGCGCCCGGGCCGGAACGCCGGAATGGCCAGATACACCGTCTCGGCTTCCCCGTCGGAGCTTCCGCCCTCTGCCGCCGGCAGGGTCGGCGGCAGGGGGTCACCCTGAGGGAACGCAAAGGGCAGGCCGTCGGGCATCACGCCCTTCGCCTCCAGCAGGGCGATGGTGCCCTCCCGGATGGCTTCCTCGTCCAGATTCAGCCGTGTGAAGCCGTAGGGCTTGAAGGACAGGCGGGAAAGGGCCGATGCCGCCGAAGCCTCGAAGTATCGAGACTGGGCCTGAAAGTGGTGCTGGGCGAGGTGCATGCCCTCCGTCCATACCACTTTGGAGTAAGGTCGCACTCCCATGTTGGCCTTGGATGAGAGGGTGGTCTGGAGAAATCCGGGGCGGGGCCCTCGAAGAACCTCGACCCATCCCTGAATCTTCCGGTTCCGGTGTCCGCGAAGCAAGGGCTTCGAAGCTTCGGGGTCAGCCGGAGGGGTCGGCGGAGGACTGGAATGTCGCATGGGAATCCACCCTTGAGCAGCGTGGACCGGGGGTTTGCTCCCGCTGCCTCCGTGCTATTACTATGACTCAATACCCACCTGCAAAGGGCGTGTCCGGCCCGGAGGGTGGGTTTCTCCTTCCCAAGCAGCACGACAGGTGTGTCTCGCCATGACCGGCCCAGAATTCCGCTCCCGCTTTCAATTGGGTGAGCGACTGACCGAGCCCCCCGTGGTCACCCACCGGGCAACCGACGGCCTGGGGAACTTCGTTCTCGCCCACTTCCTGCTGGGAAGCCCGGAGGTGACCCAGGCTTCCCTGGTGCAGCAACTCCAGGAGCACCGGGATGCCAGCTCCCGGATCCGGGATCGGATCAGGGAGGTGAGCGAGACCGATGGCGTGACCGTGGTGGTGACGGACGTCCTGGAAGGATTCTCCACCTTCGGGGAATGGTTGGAAGAAGCGGGCCGGGACGTTCCGGCGGGTGCCCAACCGGAAGAGGAGAAAGTCGAGAAAGAGCCGCGGACGCCCGGCGCCTACACCCAGCTCTTCAAAGCTTCCGATCTCGGCTTCGACGCTCCCGGGGCACCGGCGGACCCCGCTCCACCGGCCCGTGGCCGGGAGGATCCTGCCAGTGGTGATGTGGAGGAAGCGGCTCCGGCCGGCGAGGCGAAGGAAGGGAAGGGGGAGAAGAAGTCTCCGGGATCCTATACCACGCTCTTCGGTTCCGGACCGGCCGAAGGTGGAGGACCGGTCGGTTCCGGACCGGCCGAAGGTGGAGGACCGGAGCCGCCGGGAGAAGTGGAGCCTCCTCCTCCTCCCACTCCCCACGACGCGCCTGACGCCTTTGCCGAACCCCGGTTCCCCGGGCCTGAACCGGAGCGGCCCGTGTTTCCGGAGGAGCCGGTTGAGCCCCCGCCGCCCCCGGCCGACGGGCCGCCGCCCCCGGCGGACGCATCCCGGCCGAGCCCGGCGCCCGCCCCGCCCTCGCCCCCGGCCGAGCCGAAGCCGACTCCGGCGCCCGCCCCGCCTCCGCCCCCGGCGGAGTCGAAGCCGCCGCCGCCTGCTCCCGGCGAGGAGAAGAAGAGCCCCGGCGCCTACACCCGGATCTTCCGGGCCCTGGGGTCGGAGGAGCGCCCTGAATCTCCACCGCCGCCCCCCCCGGATTCGCCGGGGTAA
>CAZSDD010000118.1:0-9012 GCA_964605505.1 uncultured Gemmatimonadaceae bacterium
CCGTCGTTCGCACGGATGGATGCAAAGGCATCTGAGAGTCGAGTGACCCAGTATCCCATGAGGTCGATGAAGCTCCCGGTTCCCGGGGCGCCGTCCACGCTCAGGGGAACCATCACGGCCCGGGCCCCGGTCCGATTGGCTACCATCTCTATCTGGTCCTGGTCGTAGTAGTTCACCGCCAGGAGCACGGGGATGTGCATGTCCCGGACGTCACTGATGACCTGGGCCACGTGCCTGGGGGAGGGGGGGATGCCGGGCTTCGGCTCCACGAAGACGGCGCACTGCACCCCGAAGGACCGGCTGAAATAACTCCACTGTTTGTGGTAGCAGATCATCTCCTGGTCCCGCATGGCCAGTCCTTGCTTCAACCAGCCACCCAGCCGGTCCTTCAGGGGCGCGTCCTGGAAGCTCTGGGTGTCGATGAAATCCCAGAGCTCCCCGGTCCGGTCCAGGTCCACCAGCAGCTCCACGCCCAGGAGTTCCACCAGCTCATCACCCACATAGGCCCGCATGAGCCTCTCAACCCAGGCATCGAAATTGGTCTGGTAGAACTCGGCGTTGGCCGGATCCACACGTTTGAACCCGTTCAGGATGTTCCGGGCGATGATCCTCCCGTTGGTCGGGTTCGTCCAGATATGGTGGTTTCCGAACTTGTGGCTTTCCCCTTCGGATCGGCTCAGGGACTCGGGGATGTCCAGGAGATCGATCCCGGTGGAGACGGATACGAAGCCGGGGGCCCCACTGGCCACTTTGGGGTTGTTGGCCTTGTCCAGGAGGGAGGGGAGCCACATCTCCAGGTCCAGGCCCGTGGTCACCAGCATGTCGGCCCGCTTCACCAGGAGAACCAGGCTGGGTTTGGGTTGGACGTGATGGACGTTCTCGCGACCATCGGCCGCCGCGATCACCTCGGCCCGATCCCCTCCGATTTCCCGGGCGAGATCCGCGTAGGTGGTGAGAGAAGTCACCACATTCAGCTTTTCCTGCCCCGTGAGCAGGCTTCCCGGAAGGACCAGAAAGAGTGCCAGAAAAGAGGTCACCCAAGTCGTTATTCCTCGATGCATGCTATTCATGATTCACCTCTAGTAATTCTCGTGTTTGTGGGGGCCCAGGGACCAGACGACCTGGATTCCGAACCGGCTCTTCGCCTCTCTCCCGCCATCCACCTGGGGAATCCACTCCACCCCCGCCTCCCCCCGCAGGAAAACCCATTCACTCTGCCAGTAGGTGATCTGGGGAACGAGGGCCCAGATGGGGTCGTCAGGGCCGGTGAGCGGCTCCACCAGATCCACGCGTCCCCCCATGTTCCACCGCTGGCCCATCTTGGTGACCATGCTGAGATAGCCGCCCAGGCGGGTCTCCCCTTCCCCGGCGATAATCCGGTCCACTGCGAAGACCTCACCCCGAAGGGTGAAGGATCGATGGAGGGCTCTTCCCGGAGGAACCCAGGATACCCGGAAGTTCCCGGCCAGAACGGTGGACTCCAGCTCCACGTCGGGGTTTTCGCCCCAGACGCCGGTGCCCCCGACCTGGAAGTAGGTTGATTCGGTGACCTGCCAGAAGTTGTTGATGTGACCCAGGTAGGAGAGCCGGTTTCCCGAATCGAAGAGGACCTCGTCGGAGCCCTGGGTCACCTGGGCCCAGAACTCATGGACGCCGCCACCGGGGGTCTGAAGGGGAAGGGTCCCGTAGACGCTCACCCCGTTGCCCACCAGGCCGTCCTCCCCGAAGTATTCCCGGAGCGCCAGGGCATAGTCTCCCTCCGGAAGGGCGTGGAGGTGCCAGCGGTTCAGCTCCCCGATCTGCTGTCGGAACCGTCCGGCGTCGAGGCGGAGGCCCCAGGGAAGCCCGGTCCAGTACCCGTAGGCCTCCTCCAGGGAGAACCCCTCTTCTTCCATGGCGAAGGCCAACTTGGCGTTGGAGAAGGGATCCAGTGGCGCTTGGAACTGCACCGTGAACTCCCGGAGGTCCACGTTGTTTCGCTGGGCCCCCGGGCTATGGCCCACGAAACGGACGTCCCCGTTCACGCTGATCTCCGGGTTGAAATCGTTCAGGTTCCTGGACTTCAGCACCGAGGGGCCCGTGGCTGTGTCTGCCGGTGGACCTTCCGATACCCGTGCCCGGGCGGCCGCCCGAAGGGCTGCCAGATCATCCGGAGCCCCGGCGGGCTGGCGTTCGCCCCGGGCCCGGCCCGGAGGCGCATCCTGGCCGGACCCTACCAGAGCCTCCAGGGAGTCCAGGCGGGCCCGCAACTCCAGGATCATCCGGACGATGGAGTCGGGGTTCTCGACCTGCGGGGGAGCTTCCTTGTGCTGTTCCTCTTGCTGTGTTCCTTCCAGCAGTCCCGGAAAGGCCAGGCACACGGCCGCTAAAATGCAAATCCACACTCTTGAACGGAAATTTGGACCCATCTCACCCTCACCCTCTTCGTGCGTACGTTGGGAGTCCGGCTCCGAACCCGGAAGCCGGTCTCAGGCAACTTCACCTTGGCAATGAGAGATCAGATGGAGGGAGGGGCCCGGGCTTGTCGTCTTGAAATGGGGGGGGTAGGAGGAAAATCCTCTCTGGGAGCCTCAAATGAGGGGGTACCACCGGTGCAGGTGGCGGGAGCGGGATCCGGGCTGGCGGAGGCGAAGGCCCCGAGCCCTGCGGCGCAGACGAAGCAAACAGGAGCCAGGCCGGAACCATCCCCATGTCCGCCGCCGGGTTCTCCGGCGGCGACGGGGTGGTCCCCGCAGTGGTGCATGGCGTCCGCGACCGGAATCCATGTCACCAGTACCAACTGGAAGAGAGCCACCAGAATCGGCACCCAGGGTACCTGCTGGCGCTCCCGAATCAAGCTCCTCATACCGAATGATTTTAAGCGGAGTTATCCATTTCGCCAACCAGTGGCGGTCGGGAAACGCAAAGTTGGCAGCCGGGAAGCGGAAAGAAGGAGGGACGCCACCTCTCAGCCGCCTTTGAAACCGGCGGTCCGGGGGGTAGCGTCCCTGTTGGTTCCGATCCGAGGTCAGGGGGCTCAGATCTGCCCGAAGAGGCTCTTCCCGCTGCTCATGAGATCGGCGCAGGCCGCGGAAACCCGGCCCGACATCCCCTCCTCGGCCTTCTTCAGATAGCTTCGGGGATCATAGACCTTCTTGTTGCCGATCTCGCCGTCGATCTTCAGGACCCCGTCGTAGTTGGTCATCATGTGGTCCACGATGGGCCGGGTGAAGGCGTACTGCGTATCGGTGTCCACGTTCATCTTGATAACGCCGTAGGCCAGCGTCTCCCTGATCTCCTCCAGGAGGCTTCCACTTCCACCGTGGAAGACCAGGTCCATCTCCGCTTCGGCCCCATACCTCTCCATGACGGCCGTCTGACCCTCCTTCAGGATGCCCGGTTTCAGCTTCACCGCTCCAGGCTTGTAATGCCCGTGAACGTTCCCGAAGGTGGCGGCGAAGGTGAAGGATCCGATGTCGTGGAGGGCCTCGTAGACGGCCAGCATCTCTTCCGGGGTGGTGTAGAGCTTGTCCTCCGGGGTGTCCTCGCTGCCGGAGGCACCGTCTTCCTCCCCTCCCACCACGCCGGCCTCCACCTCGAGAATGATCTCCTGCTCCGTGCAGAGCCGGAGGTATTCCCTGGAGAGGGCCATGTTCTCTTCCAGGGGGAGGTTCGAGGCGTCCAGCATGTGGTTCTGGAAGAGGTTGTTCTCCCCCCGTTCCCGGCGCCGGGCAGTAGCCTCGATGAGAGGTTTGAGGAATGTCTCGGCCTTGTCCGGTGGGCAGTGGTCCGTGTTCAGGGCGATGAGCACGTCGTACTGCTCCGCCAGACGATGGGCGGCCTCGGCGAGGACGATACATCCATAAGCCGCGTCCTTGTTGGACAGGCCGGAGGCGAACTGTCCTGCGCCAGTGGAAAACTGGATGATGCCGTCGGAGTTGGATTCGGCGAACCCCTTCATGGCGGCGTTCAGCGTCATGATGGAGGTGGTGTTGATGGCGGGATAGGCAAAACCGCCATCCTGGGCCGCGTCGAGCATCCGGCGGAACTGGGCCGGCGTAGCGATGGGCATAGGACGATCCTCTTGTGACGATGTTCTGGTCGGTGAATGGGCGTGGAAAACCCACCCAGACAGGATAGGGCGTTTCTTTCCTCCTGGCGAGGTGTGGGTTTTCCCCTACCAGATCAGGGTCAGGGCCCATCCCACAGCGAAGAGCCCTGCGGCCAGAAACAGCTTCCCGAAGGAGAATGGCTCCCCCCAATCACGCTTTCTCCACATGAAGACGATCCCACAATCCGAGGGCCAGTACCCCTCCACATTCTCGAAGCGGGTCCGGTAGATCTCCACTCCCTCGATGTCTTCCAGCGGGGGAAGCCGGTCGGGGGAGGTGATGAGACCGTCCAGGTAATAGTCGGGTGTGCAGAAATCTCCCTGGCGCCTCATCTGAACGAACCACCCCGATTCTTCCATGGGGGTCAGAAAGAGACCCGGAACCGAGCCCAGGAGCAGGGTGGTGTTGGCGGCAGGCGAGTTCTCGACCTCCTCCCGGGTGAGGAACTGCCCGACTCCTCTCTCACGGTTTCGATCCATGCGGTCGTAGAACTCGTCCAGTGAGCCCAGCCGGATTTCACGCCTGGCCGTGACGATCAATGGTTCCAGGGGAACGGCCTCCTGGGCCATGCGAAGCTCCACATCCACGATCTCCCTCTCCCCCAGCGCGACTTCAGCCTCCACCGTCCGGAAGCCGATGCGGGAGGCCGAAAGAAGAAAGGTCCCCGGAGCTTCCACCGGGATCCGGAATCTGCCCGTCTGGTCCGATTGAACCTGGAGAAGGGGTCGGCGGCGGGAATCCAGCAGGGAAATGGTGGCGCCGTCCACCCCCACCGTATCGCCGAACGCTGCCAGGGTATCGTCGGCCACGACAACCCGTCCGTGAATGGCTTGTCCCCGCAATGGAGAAAACGGAAGGATGATGAGCAGCCCGAACAGGGGAGCCGTCATCGGCATCTTCATGGGGATGCCTCTTTCTCGTCGTCGGAGGGCAATGACTCTCCACAACATATCGCCGTTCCGGGCTCCCCGTTCAAGATCCGTTCGCAGCCGCCCCCCACGGAGTGGCCGATTCGAGATTTCGGGAACGGCCGTCGCCGGTTACTCTAAGGCCGTGGCCGGTTGCTCCAGGGCCGTGGCCGGTTACTCCAAGGCTGTGGCCGGTTACTCCAGGGCCGTCGCCGGTTGCTCCAAGGCCGTGGCCGGTTGCTCCAGGGCCGCCGGTTGCTCCAGGGCCGCCGGTTGCTCCAGGAATGAACCCACAGGGTTCGGATGAACCGCAGGGTTCTCAACAGTTCGCAAACCTGGATTCGGCTTTTCGCCGGATCCCACATTCCATTGAGAGTGAGCTGAGAGATGAAAGTTGGAATCGTGATCTGTGACCGGTATCGGGGTTGTGCCGGAGGAAAGTGCTTCCGTTCGGCCCGAAACCACGAGGGTGGGTTTTCAAAGTATCCCGCCGACGAGGCCGTGGAGGTGGTGGGATTCGTGAGTTGCGGCGGGTGCCCCGGGGGGAACATCGAATATGCTCCCGAGGAGATGCTGAAGAACGGCGCTGAAGCCATCCACCTGGCCACGGGGATGGTGGTGGGGTACCCCCCGTGCCCGTACGTGGACTACTTCGTGGAGTTCATCGAGTCCAGATACGAGGTGCCGGTGGTAATCGGGACGCATCCCATTCCACAGAACTACCTGGATCGGCACCAGCCCCTTTCTTCGAAGGAGACCCTTCTGGCCCAGCCGGCTCTCATGGCCGATGGGCCCATGCGGAAGGCCTACGACTGAGCCGTCGCCGTCCTGGGTGGGAGCCGGGTCTTCCGCGGGTCGGTTCCGGATCGCCGCCATCCAGATTTTCCACGGGTCGGACCCGGATCGCCGGGGTCCCGGCCTCCAGCCCGGACCCGAATGTCCTGAACGAGGATTGAAACCATGAGCCACTTTCCCCGACGTGACTTCATCCGGAACAGCCTCGCCCTGGGAGCCGGAGCGGCGGCATTCGGTAGCCTCCCTGAACTGGCCTCTGCCCGCCCCCGGGTCCGGTTGGGAACCCCCATCATTGTCACGAGCCACAGCAATGAGACCGGCCAGGAAGCCATGCGGCAGAGCTGGGAGATCCTATCCGGGGGCGGGTCGGCTCTGGACGCGGTGGAGCGGGGAGCCAACGTCATCGAAGTGGATCCGGAAGACTCCAGCGTGGGTTACGGAGGGCTTCCCAATTACCTGGGCGTGGTCCAACTGGATGCTTCCATCATGGACGGCCGGACCTACAATGCCGGATCGGTGGCGGGGATCGAGAGGATCAAGACGCCCTCCTCGGTGGCCCGGCTGGTCATGGAGCGAACGGACCACGTCATGCTGGTGGGGCAGGGGGCCCTGGAATTCGCCAGGTCCTTCGGGTTCGAAGAGGCGGATCTCATGACGGAGAAGTCCCGAGAGGCTTTTCTGAGATGGAGGGAAAGCCACTCGGACCGGGATGACTACGGCCCTCCCGATCACCTGGTGGGGTGGGAGGGAGCCCGCCCGCCGGACCGGATGATGGAGGGCCCCGTAGAGCAGCATCACGGTACAACCAACGTTCTGGCCGTGGACGCAAACGGGGATATCGCCGGCATCACCACCACCAGCGGAATGTCCTGGAAGATTCCCGGACGCATCGGCGATTCGCCCATCATCGGAGCCGGCCTCTACGTGGACAACTCCGTGGGAGCCGCCGGGGCCACGGGCCGGGGAGAGGACGTGATCAAGTCCTGCGCCTCCTATTACATCGTCATGCGGATGAGAGACGGGCGGTCACCCCAGGAGGCCTGTGAGGATGCCTGCGAGATGATCGTGGAACGGTACCGTGCCATCGGGAACGACTTCATCCCCGGGGAGAAGTTCGTGGCCATCAGCAAGGCGGGTGAGGTGGGCTGCGCCTCCATGGGAGGGGGCAGGGGAGCGCCCACCATGACCGTCCGGGGGCCCTCGTCCCTGGACCGGTACAGCGGCGCGGCTCTCTTTCCCGGGGGCTGAGGGAGCTGTATGGCCCTCGTCAATTGCCAGAACCTCCACGTGGACCATGCCGGGCGGCCCCTCCTGGACGGGGTGAGCCTCCAGATCCAGCGGAACGAGCGGGTGGGCCTGGTCGGGCGAAACGGGGAGGGAAAGTCCACCCTCCTGAGTATCCTGGCCGGGAAGATGGAGCCCGATGAGGGAGAGATCATCCTGGAGTCCGGGAGCCGGACCGCCCTCCTGGAGCAGCAGGTTCCGGAGGATGGTCTGGAGGGATCGGTGGCGGACGTGGTTCGGTGGGGCTTTCCCGGTGGGGTGGCCCAGGAGTATGAGATCGATCGCCTCTGCTCCCTCCTGGAAGTGGACCCCCGGGACCACTTCCAGGCTCTCTCCGGCGGTCTGAAACGCCGTGCCCTCCTGGCCCGGGCCCTGGCCGGCGATCCCGATCTCCTTCTTCTGGACGAGCCCACCAACCACCTGGATCTGGCCTCCATCCAGTGGTTGGAGGACTTTCTGCTCCGGTTCTCCGGGACCCTCCTCTTCGTGACCCACGACCGGACCTTCCTCCGAAGGCTATCCACCAGGATCCTGGACCTGGACCGGGGGCATCTGACATCCTGGGCCTGTGATTATCCCACCTATCTCCAGCGGAAGGAGGATCTCCTTTCCAATGAAGAAAAGGAGTGGGCCCTTCTGGATGAGAAGCTCTCACAGGAAGAAGCCTGGATCCGGCAGGGTATCAAGGCCCGGCGGACCCGGAATGAAGGCCGGGTCCGGGCCCTCCAGGAGCTCCGGGCAAGGCGGCGGGACCGTCGTGAGCGGGTCGGCGAGGTGAACCTGACCATTCAGGAGGCCCGGCGCTCCTGGAAGAAGGTCATCACCGCAGAGCACCTGAGCTTCAGCTACCCCGACGCGCCCATCGTGAAGGATCTCTCCACCACCATCCTCCGGGGGGACAAAGTCGGCCTCATCGGGCCGAACGGGTGCGGAAAGACCACCCTTCTGCATCTTCTCCTGGGGCGCCTTCCGCCCCATGCCGGAAGGGTGAAGCACGGTGGGTCCCTGGAAATCGCCTACTTCGACCAGCACCGGGAGGCCCTCAGGGAGGATCAGAGCATCCAGGACGCTGTCTCCGCCGGAAGCCATGTGGAGTTGAACGGTGAGCGCCGCCACATCATGTCCTATCTCCAGGACTTCCTCTTCTCTCCCGAACAGGCCCGGCAGAAGGTGGGTTCCCTCTCCGGTGGTGAACGAAATCGGCTCCTGCTGGCCCGTCTATTCACCCGGACCGCGAATGTCCTGGTCCTGGACGAACCCACCAACGATCTGGACCTGGAAACCCTGGAGCTGCTGGAGGCCAGATTGGTGGAGTTTGATGGCACTGTCCTGGTGGTGAGCCACGACCGGAGCTTTCTGGACAACGTCTGTACCAGCACCCTGGTCTTCGAGGGAGACGGTGTGGTAAAGGAGTACGTAGGTGGGTATTCGGACTGGCGCCGGGTGGCGGAGCGCCAGGAGGAGGCGCGCCGGGCGGAAGAGTCCTCCCGACAGGTGGGGGCCCAGAGCCGAGCCCCGACCCGGGAGAGGCCTCGGACCTCCTCCTCCCATCGCCTGAGCTTCAACGAGCTGAGAGAGTTGAAGGAATTGCCGTCCCGCATTCAAGCTCTGGAGGAGGAGCTGGCGAGCCTTCACGGGCGGATGGCGGATCCGGAATTCTTCAAGGAAGCCCCGACGGCCATCCGGAAAGTCACGGAGAGGGCTGAGCGGCTGCCGGAAGAAATCGACGAGCTCCTCCACCGTTGGGCTGAGCTGGAAGAGCGGAGCCAGGGCAGCTGATCCCGGAATCCGGGCTATCCCTCTCCCCTTCGATAGACCAGGGTCCCCTTCACCTTCCCTCCCCGGAGGGCGTCGATCTCCCGCTTCACCACCAGACGGCCTTCCGCGTCGAGTTTCATTTCGTCCCTCACCCTGCCGCCCCGGTCCACCTTCCG
>CAZSDD010000119.1:0-2371 GCA_964605505.1 uncultured Gemmatimonadaceae bacterium
GACCGGACCCGCCTGGGCACCAGTCGCTGGATTTGCGCGGGAACCCTGAGAGTGAGTGTGCGGAGGACCTGAATGAGCCATGGATCCTGGCTCCACAATCCACGGGCAAAGGTCAGGAAGTCACTAACCGATGGGTCGATGGTGTTTTCGCGGAGCCCGGGCCCTTCTGGGCAGAGACGTTGGCACTGGGTACACCGCGTAGCTCTATGCGTACTGCGGCAGGCGACCGCTCAGGCGAACCGATGAAAGGGCTCGTGGCCGGAGGTATCCTGTCGTTGGCGGTTGTTGCCATTCTGATGAGTGTTCCAACCCCCTCTCTCCTGCCGGATGCAGAGGTGTGCCGGTTCGGGCAATGGGACGATGCCGAAGCACTCTCACCCGGCGGTACACTCCTGAGGTCACCAGACCTAGGGATCTTCCGGGATCGCCCCGTGATCGCGGGGCTGAATCTCCCGCGAACGGATTCAGTCCAGTTTGGGCAGCCGTTCTTCCTCGGTTCCACTGATCCCCAGGAGAGCCTGGGTCGCCCGGCCGGGGAGTTTCAGTTCCTCAATCCCCGTATCGTTGTTGAGGAGGCCAATCGGCTCCACATGGTATGGGCAGAGGCTCAAGAGCCCCTATCCACAGGGTACGACATGACCTCTCCGGTCCTGACGGAGCTTTGGTATGCTGTGTACTCCGACGGGCAATGGTCGTCTCCGGTACAGTTGTTCGAGACCGGGCGACTCTTCTGGAACCGTGAGCAATCCGACCTGTACTTCGATCCCACGGGCGATGTATTGAGTGTCTTGTATGACACCTTCTCGGGTCCGACGGTTCTCCAAAGGGTTGAGAGAGGACCAAGAATCAGCACTGATACGGTCTTCGGAGCCGGGGATCCGATCTACATGGACACAGCGGGCCGTGGGGCAGCGCTCTACGTCGTTTACCTGGACTGGTCTCGGGCTCATGGGGGAACCCGTGTGCAGGTTGTGGCATCTCCAGACTCCGGAAGGACCTGGTCGACTCCAGTGGTGCTTGACCCTGATACCCAGCATCGTCCAACCGATTCCTGGGTGTTTCTTGGCTCGACCGGTGAGCTTCACGTGTTGTGGATTGAGGTGAGTGAAGATTCTTGGTCCAGCACGGATTCGCTTCACCATTCGTGGCGAGAATCAGGTTCAACGGAGTGGCAGATGGAGGAGACGTATCCACTGCCGGAAGGTCTGGCCCACGTGGTGGTCACGATGGATCGCTGCGGCGGGTTTCACCTCGTAGGTGATCGGCTAACCGCTCGGGGAACGCCAAGGTTGGCCTACTTCGAGCGACGAGGTGATGAGTGGGTTGAGGTCGAGGTTCCGGTAGCCGGGGCGTCAATGGAGCCGGCGTTGTTGGCCTACGATGACGGGATCTATCTGGCCTGGAGTGAAGTGGACGGTGCCACGGAGATGGATGGAATCAGGGTGATGGTGGCGAGGAGGCCAATCAGGGTAGGCAGGTAGTCCGTCGGGACAATCCGTGCGTCGAGTGGTCGGCTTTAGCCTCTTGGTCCGGTCGCTCCTCGTGGTGCGCCAGGCATGGCAACACCCGCCGCAAGCATCGACCAGTTGGCCGATCGCGATGACCCCATCGGTTTTGAACGGGCGGTGCTGAAGCTGGATCTCCTCCCCATCACGGTCAACCCCTACGTCGTGAGCTCTGATTTCCCATACGAGGGCCCAACTTCCCTACCACACCTTCCCCATTCATGGCCAGCGGTCACTGGACCCTGACGGTCTTGGCAGGCTTGGCTCCATCAGGCTGAAGGATCTCAATCAGAAAGGGATCCTTGAACGGCGGCAGGAGATAGTAGACCGTGTCCAGCATTGGTGTTGCGGTGACACAGTTCATGTTGAGGGTTTCCGTACCCTTGGCCTCAATCCGCGCCGCTGACACGGTCTTCTTTAGTTTGAAATGCGAGAAATGGAAGCAACTGCTTCTCCCCACGTACCCCAAGAGATGCACTGGATAGAATCCGTCCCCGAAACCGTCTCGGGTACCGAAAAGCTGTCGATTCGAATGGTGAAGCTGCGTTCAGTCGGCTCCGTCACGTCACATCCAATCAGGATTGCACCCAGAACCAGGAACAACTGCCCGTTGCGTGCCCTCGTAATCCTCATCTGGATTCCCTCCTTTACGGCGAACCTTCCCGCCTACCGGTCCATTGTGGGGGAGGAGCCGAAGGGCCCCTTCTATCATTGCCTGCCAGCATAAACGCTTCGAAACAGGGGTGCAACGCGAAACCACCTTCATTCTCCGTTCCGCTGAGACGAAAAAGGGAGGCCGCTAACACCGAACTGTCTCTAACAGGTCGCTGAAAAACGGGGGTTTCGCGTTGGTTTCTTCATCACAA
>CAZSDD010000119.1:2471-3625 GCA_964605505.1 uncultured Gemmatimonadaceae bacterium
GCCCACGTGCCGACTTCGTCGGAGCCCTCCGATGGTCTTCCCCCATCCGATGATCTCCTCCACCCGCTTCCGGATCCGCTGGGCCCTCGCGTATCGCTTCGTTCGTTGTCGCCGCTTCGCCCGTCGCCGGGCCTCCGCCTCCACGCCCTCGACTCGGATCGGCACGTTCGGCATGGCCACCAGGGGGACCACGCCGTCCTCGGCTTCCAGCTCGTGAAGAAACGGTCCCGCCGCGTACCCCTTGTCCGCCGCCAGCGTCTCATCTTCAGTCCATGCCGGTCCTTGGTCCACGGCACTCATGTCAAGCTGGGCTATCCCACTTCCATTCGCGACCTCAGATATGCTGCAACGACTTCATCGTCCGCCTCGTTGTTCGCTACCTGCATTGTCAGGGCGTATAGCTCCTTGCCTGGAACATGGAGCACACGGCCATTCAACCGCAGAAAAACAAGTGCTGTGGCGAGGCCTGTTCTCTTGTTTCCATCGTTGAACCCTTGGGAACGGGCGAATCCCACCAGGTAGGAAGCGGCCAGGTCTGCAAGGTCCGCCTCCTCATCATAGGCCCATCGGTGGATGGGCCGAGCAAGCGCGGAGCGCACGACATTCTGATCAAGAATCCCGTGCGCTCCGCCATACCGCTCTACCTGCTGGGCATGGATCGTCAAGAGCATAGTCTCAGTGATCCAGTTCGGCTCTTCCATGCCGGACTCGTCGCTCACTTCGCCAGTTCGCGGAACACCCCGTCGTACTCGGCCATGATTGCCTCATGCGCCTCGACAGCTGCTCCGAGATCCTCGGAATGAGGGACCACCCGAAACCCGCCCAGTCCATCTTCAATCCAGTCCAGCCTCTGGCCCGGGGGAATACCGAGCCGCCGGACCACCTCTGCGGGGAGGGTTGTCACAACCGACGCCCCCTGGCTCCGCGTGATGCTGGAGAGTGTAGACATGTCAGCTCCTGGTCAGTGAAGTGTCACCATAGTTACACCTGCAAGATGGGAGGGTTCCGTTCCCCGAGTCAAGGAGAGCGTATCGCCGTAGCGGCCCCCAGGGCGCCCCCTCCGGTTAGATGGATACCCCCAATCCAGGTAACAGCGAGAACGGCGGAGGCCATCTGACCACCCTCTCGGGCGTTCCGCCTGCCTTCTCGCCTGG
>CAZSDD010000119.1:3725-8824 GCA_964605505.1 uncultured Gemmatimonadaceae bacterium
ACGGCGGAGGCCATCTGACCACCCTCTCGGGCGTTCCGCCTGCCTTCTCGCCTGGTACGTGAAACGGCAGGGCGTCGATGAGGAGTATCGGCACATTTGCCAACCCTCAAGTCCGCAGGAGGCAGAAGGCGTGCTCCGCGAAGACTCTATCGGCCTGAGATTTTTGGATGTCTTGATTCGGCCAGGGCTGGACGTATGGTCCTCGAACTGATTCCTGGGGAATCGATGGGCGGTCGCGAGAGGTTCGGAGATCCCCTCGGGGTTCGGTGTTGGCAGCGGAAAGCCCATCACATCCCTTGGGTTCTCCTTGTCACACGGCTTGGCATACGGATGTCCGTAAACCCACGCGCATCACAGATGTTTTCCCTTCCCGGGTTGACAAAACATTGCGGTTGACGTTAGGTTGCGCCCAGGAGACGACTATGAATACCGCGCATGCAGAAGCAGAACGGCTTATCGCAGAGGCTCCGAGCCAGGGGTGGCTGCGGGAAGTCGCGGACGAACTCGATCGCGCCGTGCGGACGAGCCCGCTGGAGCGGCTGACTACGCTATGGGGACTTTCCAATGCGGAAGCCGCGCGGATGTTCCAGGTATCGCGGCAGGCGTTCTCCAAGTGGTTGACGAACGGTATCCCCTCGGAGCGGGCGGCGGCGGTGGCTGACCTGGATGCGGCAACCAACATCCTGGACCGCAAGCTCAAGAGAGAGCGAATCCCTGCGGTGGTCCGCCGGGCGGCCCCATCTCTCATGGGGAAGTCACTCTACGAGATGGCCTGTGAGGGCCGACACCGAGAGGTGCGGGAGGCCGTAACCACGATGTTCGACATCCGACGGATTCAGCCTTGAGCCGTCCCCGGACGGTGACGCTCCCGGACAGGAGGATATGGCTGAGGGTTGCCGATCCCCTCTGGACCAACCCGCTCGATCCGTCCTTCGCCGCAGCAACCGGGGGGCGCTGGAATCCGCCGGGTTCCTTTCCCGTTCTGTACCTGAACGCAGACATAGGAACAGCACGTCTGCAGATAGACCGGATGGTTGAGGATCAGCCTTTCACAGCCGATGACCTCGACGACCACGCCTATCTTCTGGTCGCGGCTACCTTGCCTCGAAACCAGACCTGTGCGGACGCCGTCGGCAGAGCCGGATTGAAGTCCCTGGGCCTTCCGCTGAGCTACCCGCTGAATGCAACCGGAGAGGTGGTGGAGCGGGGTGCTTGCCAACCCATCGGAGCAGAGGTCTACGCAGCGGGCCTTCGTGGCGTCTGGTGCGTCTCCGCTGTTTGGCCCACGCACGGTGAGCGGGAGTTGGCCTGGTTCCCCGCCACCGCCCGTTCGCGTGCTCGCCCTGTCTGGGAGGTAGGCCAGCCGCTTGGACAATGGCGTGACGCGACCAACTGGTCAGACATCGGGCTGAATGAACAGACCGATCCTACGCCTTTTTGACCCCGACGCCCACCGTACGGCCACATTCTCCAGCCTACTGCGAACGGCGGCTCAACACAGCGTTCCGCCCCTGCCCTACCTCACCGATGTCCTCCAGCGTCTCGCCAACGGCTGGGATCCCAACCGGCTGGACGAGCTGCTGCCCGACCGCTGGGAACCAGAACGAGTACCCCGCTGAGCTGACCGCTCCGCCCCAACTGCCGCCCACTTCCCACCTCAGCCTACGTCGGTGAATCCTCCCTGATCGGATCCAAGGGTCCCGGCACGGCTCCCCCTATGGGCGGACCGGACGGTTACGAATGTTCGGCTAATTCATGTGGCCGCCGAGGCGAATGATCCGCCTATTCAGGGTCGTCAATTCCACTTTCCTGGCAGAAATCGGGAGCTTGGGGGAATTCACCGCGCTGAGAGAGGTCAAATCCACTTTCCGTCTCCGAAAACGCCGAGCCGAGGGGATTTCACCGCTGTGAGAGTGGGAAATCCCCAAAACCTCCTCCGACATGGTCGACTTTGGGGAATTCACGTCAGGAGGGGCGACACAAATGCGCCGCTCAAGCGCCGATTGCCGACACCGCCGGTCCTCCCGCCCCCAGGCCGGGGTTCCACCTCCCGGTCGCGGTCACCGCCGGTCCTCCCGCCCCAGGCCGGGGTTCCACCTCCCGGTCGCGGTCACCGCCGATCCTCCCGCCCCCGCCGGCCCGGTTCCTCGGCGAAGACAGGCCAGCGGTGTTCATCCTGACCCTGACTCGCTCCGTCGTTGTCCAGTAGCATGGGAGGGCAGGTCAAGGAGGACCAAACAGGTTTCTTGCCTTTCCTGCATGGGCACCATCCGGGGCGCACCCGTCCGAATGGTCTGGATGGTTGATTCGCCCGAGAGCGAGGTTGGGTTTGTGACAGCATACCCGCGAAAATGTTCCCGGACGATGCGGTGCAGGGTGGTGGTTTCAGGGCGGCGCCGTCGATAGGGCTGAGCATGGGTGCCGGCCCATGGCCTGGGGTGTCGGTGTGGACCACCGGGCCCTCCGATGGGTGGTGCAGGCCTCTGCGGCCACCAGCAACCCCCGACGTCGAAAGTACCGAGGCGGTATGTCTCGACGTCAAGGACGGCAGATGGCTGGGGCCTTACCCTGGCCGAAGCCCTCCCCGCCCCGCTCCTTACCCCTCCCCCTTCACCCACTCATCGAACCACCCGATAAAGCGCGCCCACATGTCGAACTTGTTCTCGATTGCCCGCGGTGTATGCGACTCGTACGGGTACTCATAGAGAACGGCAGTCTTGCCAAGCTCGGTGAGGGCGTGGATCATTCGCCGGCTCTGGATCGGGAAGGTGCCTGTGTTGTTGTCGTCCCCCCCGTGGTACATGAGAAGAGGCGTGTCGATCTGGTCGGCCCTGAAGAACGGTGACATCTCGATATAGGTGTGGGGAGCTTCCCAGATTATCCGATTTTCAGCCTGGAAGCCGGAGGGGGTGAGGGAGCGATTGTACGCCCCGTCCCCGGCGATACCCGCTTTGAAGAAGGGAGCGTTGGCCAGGATGTTGGCGGTGGCGAAGGCACCGTAGCTGTGCCCTCCATGACCGATCCGGTCGATGTCCACAACGCCCAGATGATCAACCGCCCGGATGGCTCCGTACATGGCGTCCACCAGGTTGCCGATATACGTGTCGTTGTAGTTCTCGCCGATGATGGGAATCTCCGGATAAACCAGGGCATACCCCTGTGTCAACCAGAGGTCGGACCAGCGGAGCCAGCTCATGTGAGTGAAGGCGTTCCTGTTCCGGGAACGGATCACGGCGTTCTGGTACAATTCGGGACGCTCATACTCACGGGGATAGGTCCAGAAGATGGCCGGCACCCTCTCCCCTTCTACGTAGTCCACGGGGAGGGACACACGCCCGTGGACCTTGAGCCCATCCCGGCGCTCGAATTCGAAGTCGATGCGCTGGGCCGCCGTCACTTCAGGGAATGGATCCACATTGTTGGTGAGCTTCTCCCAACGCCCATCCTCCCACAAAAAGCTATCGGGAAAGTCGGTCATGGACTCCCGGCTGACGATCATCCGCCCCGCATCCGGGTCCAGAAGGACCTGGGGCCGATCGAAGGAGTCCGTGGCCCCCTCGAAGAGCCGATCCGTGGAACCGTCCGAGAGGCTTAGCCGGTCGACAAAGGGTTGCGGCCTGAAATCGTCCTTGTATCCGGAGCCTGTGAGGTAGGTGGCAGATCCATCCTTCGTCACCACCGCATAGGAGATTCCGTTCCCTGTCTGTTTGGTGGCCAGGTCACCCTTCAGTGTCGTCGGGTCGGTCGTGTCGTAGAAGTCCACCAGCAAGCGGCGGGTCGGCAAGGCCGAACCCAGGCGCCAATAGGCGACCCCACTCTCCCCGTCCTTCGACACCGTGGCGAAGGCGTGACCTCCGTCCAGAGAGTAGAGGACCGATTGAATCGGGTCTTCACTCTCGGCCAACACTTCACCCTCGTCGAAGTTGAAGGGTGCCGAGACCCGCATGAGGCGGTCAGGGCGGGGAGCATCCGGGTCGTCCTCATCCCGCTCGGCCCGATTCAGATAGCCCAGACCCGACCCGTCAGGAAGCCAGGCGAGAGCCCGGGGGCCACCGTCACCGTCACCTCGTCCAGACCCGCCGCCCTCGTTGAGGGGTCGGTAGTCCAGTTCCGCGACTTCAGATCCGGCCCGGTCCAGAACCACCGTGGCCCGGGGAAAACCACGGTAACTGGTGATGTAGCTGAAGGGACGCTCGATGCGGGTCGCCATCAGGTACTGTCCGTCCGGGCTGAGGGATATGGACTCATACATTCCCGGCTCTCCCAGGGGGCGGGGAGAGGCGCCGGACCGAAGCTCGGTGATCTGACTCTTCGTGTAGAACTCGAAGAGTACCTCGTCGTGGGGATTCTCGAGAAGATTCGGGAAGGTCCTTGTGGAAGTGGGCTCTTCCCGGGTTCGACGGGTCAAGGGTCCCGTGGGAATGGGGTTTCCGGCAGGCTCCGCTCCACGATTCGAGGGGACGAGGAGGGTGATGACGCCGCCCTCGGGTGTCCACTGAAGCATGTCGGAAGGCTGGGTACCCTGACCTCGGGCGCTGGTCCCGGCGGTCGCCAGGACCCGGGCTTTGCTCAGGCTCCGGGTCCGGCCGGACGACGCCTCGGCGATCCATACTTCGGTGTGGGTCGGCAGGTGAGCGAAGAATGCGATCCGGGTGCCATCCGGCGACCAGGTGAAGTCACTGGCGAAGGAGCCGGCAGGCAGGTCCACATCGACGAACCGTCTCTCACTCAGGGAGTAGAAGCGGAAGCCGTCGATTCCATAGGTGTCCAGGTGCCAGAGTCGATCGGTCTCCGGCCTGATCTCCATCTCGGCCAGGCGGTAGGTCTTCCTGGACATCAGCTCCAGCGTAGAGAGCTCGTTGATGTGCGGGATGAGGAAGTGATTCCCGTCAGGACTCGGGTAGTCGAGAGAAGCGTAGTTCTTGTCCGTCTGAAGAATCCGCTCGATTTCCGCCGGCGGCCGCTGGTAGCTCGATGTGTCGGGATTCTCGGTGGGTCCTTCCCGCTCCTGTGCGAAGCCGGACGAGACCAGGGCGAGAAAAAGGAAAACGCTGGCGAGGATGCAGCGGCAGAATCTGTCCATGTCGGTCCCTCGGGAA
>CAZSDD010000120.1:0-8647 GCA_964605505.1 uncultured Gemmatimonadaceae bacterium
CTTCCAACCGGTGGTGTTCGAGGTGCTCTGGTGGAGCCTTGCCGCCCTGGCGTTCATGGCTCTCCTGGACGGGGGAGACCGACGCTGGTGGGTCCTGTTGGGGGTGGCGGCAGGGCTGGGTGGGCTGACCAAGTTCAGCGCCGCCCTCTTCGGCGTGGCCATGGCCCTGGGCGTCTTGGCATCGCCCCTCCGCCGTGACTTCCGAACTCCCTGGCCCTGGATCGCCATCCTGGTGGGCGCCGCCGTCGCGTCGCCGTCGGTCCTGGGGCAGATCCGGTGGGGCTGGCCCTTCCTGGCCCAGCAGGAGGTGCTCCGGCAGACGCAGCTCGACCGCGTCACCGCCGGATCGTTCCTCTCGGGACAGCTCCTCCTGACGGGGACCGCGGCGCCCCTCCTCGTCGCCGGTGCCGTCGGCCTTTTCGCTTCCTCGTCCCTCCGTCGCTTCCGGGCATTGGGCGTAGCCGCCCTGGTGGCCACCGCCCTCCTGCTGGCCCTCAAGGGAAAGGAGTACTACCTGGGTCCCATACACCCTCCCCTTCTCGCCGCCGGGAGTGTGGTGGCGGGGGGATGGCTGGCGGGTCGGAAATGGGCCTGGCGAGGTGCGCTGGCCTTTGCCGCGGCCGGCGGGATGCTCCTGCTCCCAATGGGGATACCCCTGCTTCCTCCCACAGCCATGGCTCGCTACAGCGAGGCTCTGGGCATCACCCGGGCCGTAACCACAAACCGGGGAGCCATGCTACCCCTCCCCCAGGACTATGCCGACATGCTGGGGTGGCGAGAGCAGGCGGCAGAGGTGGCTCAGGTCTACCAGACCCTTTCAGAACCGGACCGGGCAAGAGCCGTTCTCGTCGGGGGGAACTATGGCCGGGCCGGCGCCCTGGCCGTCTACCAGCAGGAATTCGGATTTCCCTACCCCGTGAGCCGGCACGGCGACTTCTGGGCTTGGGGATCTGGTGATGAAGAGCCCGCTGTCCTGATTCTGACCGGGGGAAGCGTAGAGGAGCTCCAACCCCTCTGCGAAGAGGTGGTCCAGGCGGGCCGCGTGCTCACGCCTCTGGGTGTGGAGGAGGAGCAGGACGTGCCCATCCACCTGTGTCGCGGACTCCGGGAGCCACTCCGGGATCTCTGGGTCAGGCTGGGGCCGGTGTGGGGGTAGGCCCCCACCAACACCCGGCCCCGACCTCGCTCCTATTGCGACCTCGTCCCCCGGTACAGCGCCGCATTGAAGAGGGCCCGGAAGCTCCCGAGGGGCCGGCCCCAGCCTTCTGGCCCTGGGAGGTGACGGGGACTCGAGGCATTCCGAGGATCAAGGACCCCGGGTCTACTGAGGCTCGGGGCCACCTCGGGCTGGTCTTCCTTGAGTTTCCCCGCGTCCCAATGCATTCTCCTTTCCGGCAAAGCCTGAAGCCGCAGCGCGGGGGCTGACAACGAATTTCGGGGAATTGATGAATGGGCCTCTTTGAATTTCTAATGATCCTGGTTTCCGTCGTCATCGGCCTGGGATTGACGGAGACCCTCAGCGGCCTTGGGAGGCTCCTTCGAAGCCGGGAGACGGTCCGCTTTCACTGGCTCCACGCTCTCTTCCAGTTCGGGGTGTTCTTCGCTCTTCTTCAGCAGTGGTGGGAAAGCTGGGAATGGGTCGGCCTGGAAGAGATCAGTTTCCTTGCGGTCCTGGCCCTCCTGGCCCAGCCTGTGGTTCTCTATCTGATTGCCTATCTGCTCTATCCGGCCTCGGCGGAGAACACAGACCTGGAGGCGTATTACTACAGGCATGCCCCCCTGCTCTGGGGATTGGTCCTGGCGGGGACCCTGGTGGGAAATGTCATCCGGCCCCTGGTGTGGGGTAGTCCGGTCTTAGATCTCTCCAACCTTTCAGGGGTGCCGACTGCCGCCATCTGTCTGGTACTGGCCGTCACCAGGGTCCGTCGAGCTCACAGCATTCTCGCTCCCCTCCTCATTCTCATTCTCCTTGCCGACACGCTGCTTTCAGGGCCGGAAATCTCGGCACGGTAGGGGTGTGGGGAGCGGGGTGTGGGATGCGGGGGAAGGACGAAGAAAGTGCGGAGGAGGCGAGGGGTGGCAGCGGTGGACCACGAAGCTCCCGCGGACGGGGCCCCCCGAAAACGCCCAGGCTGCCGGAAGCCGCCGTCGGATGCGGAGCTGTGGAAGCTGTCTCAGGATGCGGTGACGGCGATCATGGCCGCATGCATGGCCTCGATCGCCTCCTTCGTGGCCTCCGCGGTGGCCTCCCCTTCGGCGATCTGCTTGATGCGATCCTTGTAGGTCTTCAGGCGAGCTTTGTCCATGACCATCTTCAGGAGTCCCGTGTGGTGGGCGAGGGCCACCAGCACGGCAGTCTTCGGCGTCACCGCCCCACCCTTCTGGAGGATCGCGGATTCGATCCTGGCCGTAATCTCCCGCTCCGGATCGGGATCCAGTTCGGGATAGACCTTCCGGGAGAAGATCCCGAGGACCTTGTCTTCCTTGGCCCGAAGAATCCCTTTCCTCGAAAGCTGAGATGCCACCCGGTGCTTCAGGTCCTTGGTATTGGCCATGCGCTCGACCCACGCCCCAGGGGTCCGGGGCTTCTCCCGTTCCGAGACAGTTTCCAGGCATTCATCAAGGAGGGGATCTCCGATGGGCGTGGGATCCACGGGCCGGACGATCTGCTTCTTTCCCTTCTTCCCCGTCGTTTCCATCCGGATTCGTCCCGACATGAGCAGCTCGGCCAGCACCGCACCGCCGAAGGCGTACTTGTACATGGTGCTGTCGACCATCGTGCCTTTCCGGTCTTTCAGGGCCAGCAGCATCAACTCTTCATAGAGGAACAGTTCCCGGTTCGACATCAAGAGTGTCCTTTCTCCTCGGGGCCATGACGTTCGCGAGCAGACCGGGAGAGGCTTCTCAAAGAAAGCCGAATGCCGAAATCCTTCGAGGACCCCTCCTACGTACGGTGTACGGGAGAAGCAGAGCTGTTCTTCGCTACCGGCCGCCCTGCGGGCGCCGACCTATCCATCACGGGGCTGAAGCCCCGGGCTTTCCGGCCATTTGCTGAAAGGGGGTGGGAACTACCAGGGCCGGAAGATGAGCGGGAACGTCGCACGGACGCTCGACGAGGACGGACACAACATGTGCGGAGAGATCCCGGATCCTGCCGACGGTCTGACGCGCCCAAGGATTCGAGAGGAAGGGACGCTCGCTCACGGCATCATCCAAAAGGGTTAATCCTTTCGAGTTACAGGGCATGGACGTGACTCGCACCGGAGAGGCACGCCGATTTTCGTTCCAATGCGGGATCTCCACCGCCTGACCAACCGGCGAAAATTAAGAACGGTCCCGGAAGCCCCGCCCACCCGCCGCCCGGGTGCGGAGCACCAGCTTCTTCCTCTCAGGGTCGAAGGCCGAGAGTCGCTCGGCGGTGCTGGGCTGGATCATGTCGGCGATGGCCAACATCCTGGCGCGTAGGCCGTCTCAAAGGGAGATGAGATCATGAAGAAAGCGGCTGCCGAGCCCCTGCGCAGAGTCCTTCCGAAGGCCCCCACACATATCCGTGGATTGGACGAAATCCTGGGGGGCGGATTGCCGAAGGGCAGGCCGACGCTTGTCTGCGGTGGCGCGGGCTGCGGGAAGACGCTCCTGGCCATGGAGTTCCTCATCCATGGAGCTACGAAGCTCAAGGAGCCGGGCGTCTTCATATCGTTTGAGGAGACGGTGGAGGAGCTCACGGCCAACGTCGCATCGTTGGGATTCGATGTGGCGGATCTCGTAAAGCGCAAGAAGCTCTGGCTCGACCACATCCACATCGACCCCGGCGAGATTGGACCGAGCGGCGCATACGACCTGAACGGGTTGTTCGTCAGGGTCCATGAGGCGATCGAGAGCATCGGCGCGAAGCGCGTCGTTCTCGATACCGCCGAGTCCCTCTTCTCCGGACTGGCGAGCCCGCACATCCTGCGTGCTGAGTTGCGCCGGCTGCTGCGCTGGCTGAAGAAGAAGGGCGTGACCACGATCGTCACCGGGGAGCGGGGCCAAAACGAGCTGACACGCGAGGGCTTGGAGGAGTACGTCTCCGACTGCGTCATCCTCCTCGATCATCGCGTGCGCGATCAGTCGTCCATCCGTCGTATGAGGATCGTCAAGTACCGCGGTGCGATGCACGGCACGAACGAGTATCCATTCCTCATCGATGCGGATGGCTTCTCCGTTCTGCCCGTGACATCCCTGGGACTGAACCACTCTTCCTCCTCCTCCGAGAGAATCTCCAGCGGCGTTCCGCGTCTCGATGGCATGCTCAGCGGCAAGGGCTATTTCCGCGGAAGCACGGTGCTCGTCTCGGGTACTGCCGGGACGGGCAAGACGAGCCTCGCCTCGCATTTTGTCGCATCTGCCTGCGAGGAGGGTAAGAGCGGCCTATTCTTCACCTTCGAGGAATCACCCGACCAGCTCGTGCGAAACATGCGCTCGATCGGGATAGACCTGGCCCCGTGGGTGAAGGAGGGGCGACTGCAGTTTCACGCCACGCGTCCGACACACTATGGGCTGGAGACCCACCTGGCGACGAGCATCAAGCTGATCGAGAACTTCAAACCCGACATCGTCGTCCTCGATCCCATCACCGCATTCGCGGATGGAGCCAACCAGACTGACGTAAAGACGATGCTTCTGCGCCTCGTGGACTATCTCAAGACGAATGGGATCACCGCCTTCTTTACGAGCCTCACTTCGGGCGACAACGGCGCGGAGACCACCGATGCCTACGTTTCGTCGTTGATCGACACGTGGCTGCTCCTGCGTGACATCGAGGTCGGAGGCGAGCGCAACAAGGGACTGTATGTGCTGAAGTCTCGCGGCATGGCGCACTCCAATCAGATTCGTGAATTCCGGCTGACGGATCACGGCATCGAATTGCTCGATGTCTACGTCGGCTCTGGAGGCGTGTTGACAGGTTCGGCGCGGCTGGCCCAGGAAGCGGAGGACGATGCGGCCCAGTCGCAGCAGCAACAGGAGATCGTGCGCAAGCAGGTCGCATTGGACCGCAAGCGCGAAGCCATAGAAGCCCAGATCCTCCTGCTGCGGGCGGAGTTCGAGGCCGATGAGTCCGAAGCGCTCAAACTCATCAGCATCGAGAAGGCGAGACATGAGCGCTTCGCTCATGACCGGGCGATAATGGCGCAGAGTCGGAAGGGCGATGCGCCGCGGAAGGCACCATGAAAATCAAAGGCGGCGGCAGTTGACTTCCTGAGGTTGCCTGTGGACTGTGGGGCCATGATCTCATGGCTCTTTCTGGTCCGATCGGCACTCGTCATCTCCTGGTGCCGGGTCCGAACCCCGAAGGGGAACCCCATCGTCCCTCGTGACTGCCGGTTGGGCCCCAGGGAATCAGTTCGAGGTGTATATGTCCAGCCCCGTACGAATCAAAACGTCCAGAAAACTCAGGCGGATAGAGTTTTCGCGGAGCACGAATGAGAATACTCGGTTACCGGTGGTCGGGGTCCGGCGCACCGTCTCCGGCGGGCGCAGGGGTTTTGCCTTGGACTGCATCGGCGAGAAACTGAGTGAACGGACCGATGTCGCCTCCCGCGCTTGCAGAGTCCAGGGCGGCCATGTATGGGTCCCGCCACTCCAAGCGGATGACGGTCCAAGGATAGCCTCCTGAGGCTAGCATGGCGTTCATCAGGAACCGCCCCATGCGCCCATTGCCGTCCATATAAGGGTGAATGAAGACGAAGCAGAAGTGCCCCAGGACGGTGCGGACTGCGGACGAAGGCTCCTCGGCAATGAGGTCGAACAGCGCGGGCATCATCTCACGCACAGCTTCTCGCGAAGGTGGTACGTGCTTGGCATTCTTGATGTACACGGGCGCATTCCGATAGCCGGCGAGGTCCGCCGCTGCAAGCAAACCGGCTTCGACGCTGGGGCCGAAGAGGGCGCGGTACCATGCACCGTGGTTGGCGCGGGCGACCTCACCGGGATTCTCGGCGGCGAGAATACTCCGGAGTGAAGTCAGTACGGCCTCGAAGGCGCGCCAGTAGCCGTGGGCAGCCATAGCGCTCCTGGCGTCCGCATCCTTTGCGTGCAGCTCCGGGTCCCAATCGCCGGTGGCGACGCGTTCGATCAGCCCGTCCGTGACGCGGTACCCCTCAATAGAAAGAGAGTGGTAAGCGTCGGCGCTGTAGTTTTCCTTGACGGCAGCGACGTACGCATTGATGTCTCCTGGCAGCCCCGGCTCCTCAGGGAAGCGGCGCAGGACCTCCTCGCGCATGGTGCGCCACATCAAATGCAGGCGGTGTACGTAGGGGGATGCCACGCGCGTGCTCCTCAGGACGGGAGGGGTAGATAGGAATGGATTGGATTCCTGAACAGTGTACCCGGCCGCGCGCATGGTGCCGAGGACATCGTCTGCGAACTCGGGTCGGCCAATGGCTCGGAGCCCGCCGGCGAGGCGGCCCGCGACCACGCTGTGGCCACCGGCGAGCAACTCCCGGTTGAGGTCCGATGTGTCTGGGAGCGCCGCAAGGGCAATCTGCGCATCGGTGGCGGCGGTTTGAAAGAACGCCTCTGGAACCCGCACTAGTGCGACGGGGAGTGGAAGCACACGCAGCCCGCTACGGACTTCGATTTGGTCGGTCGGCGCGAAGTCTCTCGCGCGGTAGTCCACAAGGGAGCAGCCGGCTGGGAGTTCGAGAATGGAGTTATTCCCCTGTGGGGAGTGGATGATCACCTGCGTGGGATGAGCCGTCGCGCCGGCATGCACGAGAACAGAGTAGTCGGGCGACACGTGCCATTTGTCACCAAACCTCGCGTTGCAGTACCCGGCAATGAAGTCCCGCATGGCGGCGAACCACGGGGTGGTATCCCCGGGAGCCTCCCCAGGCCGGGAAACGAGATACCAGCCTTTGACGACAGGCCGAAGGAAGCCCGCCTCTACGAGGGTTTCCCGCTCGCGCCGTTCGAGTTCAGCCGAACGGAATACCACCTGTCCGTGATCCTGGCGCTGCTTGAGGGTACGAAGTGCGGCCGTGAGACGGCGCTGGGCTGGGCTGATTGGAGGGCTATTCATGAAGAGCGGCTCACGCAGATGGTTTGTAGGTTATTGTGTTGAACTCGAAATAGGTTATTGTGTCTTACGAAAGAAAGGCTATTATGGCATTCCAGGTCAAGGGGATTTCGTCATGCCAGGCATAGGGGTTTTGCGCAGCATGCATGATGGGGTCGTGCCCCATGCCCGGGCCGGGGAAGCGGATGAGGCCAGAGGTCACCTGGCGGACATCGACGGTCAACCGGACGAGAGGAATCTGCCATCACGGAATCTGAATCCGCTGGTCCCCCCGCTTGAGGTCTCTGAGGCCGTTCCACCCCAACCGCACCACGGGGGTGCCCTCCCCGTTACTGGTGCGATTCATCTTTGGTGACAATCTCCGCGACCTGAACGGTCCAGGGTGCAGGGGGTTCAGTCGTTAGCATGTAGACATACTCACCGGCATGAAGGATCCGGCCGGGAAGGGGGAGGTCCTCCCCGACCTTTTCGCCATCCGCGTTGTATACGTCCACCGCCTTATGCCGAACCCTGAAGCGGAGGTGGGGAGATGGATCAAAGCTGCCATGGGAAACAAGTACCAGGGAGTCCCGATACCAGTCCACCCCAGAGATAATGGAAAAGGACCGGACCCACGCGTCCAACTTTGCGTCCCGATTGAGGCCCACGAATTGACCTCTCTTCGGCCGCACAGGTTCCTTCCAAGACGGAGGCGGGTAGCCGAGGTCTTCTAGCTTCCTCCCTCGAAGGTCATACTGGCGGATTGGATAAAGGACTGTTGTCCCCACGGAAAAACCCCTTGGACCGAGGGAAAGAAACTGCTTTGAGGGGGCTTCCCAGTAGGGAACGGAAAACACCTCCGGTTCAAAAGGTTGGGCGGACCCTATCACCCGTCCGTCCCAGTCTAGGATGAGGACAGTATCCTCAAACCTCCTGTAGGTCATGACCAGGAACCCGTCCTCGAAGGCATCCAGGCCAAAGACAAAGAGCCCAGGCACTGAGTACGTCGTATCAAAAGTGAAGTCGGACCGGTATCGGGTAACCCGGTTGCTGCCCTGGTCTCCCACTAACACAAAGCCGTTCTCTGAGACGGCGACAGAGGTAGGCTTCATGAACTCCCCAGGGCCCTTTCCTTTTCGCCCGATAATCTTCTTCAGGAACCCCAGTGAATCGTGGAGTCGGACATTCGCAGACATGCCGTCAACCACCACCAAGTCTCCGCATGGAAGGACCGCAACGTCTCGGATTTCCGCGATTGGGTGCTCCGGGGTCTCCTGCAGGACCAACCGCCGGACCGGCTTGAGGAGCTCAGCCCCCTGGGGAAAAGAACGGGACTGGAGGCGTGGAAACGCTGGCGATCGCCGCGACGAAACCCAATCAGCAGGATCGGAATATGCGCCGAGGAGGAGGAGTCCTAGTGAGAAGACGAAGATTCCTGACAAGTGCTTAGTCATGTCTCAACCCGGATCCTGCATTCAGAGTGTAGCGTGGACATGAAAAACACCGCCTGAGGCCTTACGTTGCAGGGACTTCTCGGCAGAAGGAACCCACAGCGGAAAGGCACCCAGACGGTGCGCAACCATCGTATCGATTCTCGGCCCCACGTACAAG
>CAZSDD010000121.1:0-8616 GCA_964605505.1 uncultured Gemmatimonadaceae bacterium
GATCTGGACGACCCGGAAAGTCTGGTCCCGGCCTTCCAGGGTGCCCACGGAGCCTTTTGCGTCACCAACTTCTGGGAGCACTTCTCCCCGGCCCGGGAGCAGGCCCAGGTGAAGAACATGGCCGCTGCGGCGAAGGAAGCCGGCGTGAGCCACGTGGTCTGGAGCACTCTGGAGGACACCCGAAAGTGGGTTCCCCTGGACGATGACCGGATGCCCACGCTCCTGGGGGAGTTTAAGGTACCCCACTTCGACGGAAAGGGCGCGTCCGACATCCATTTCGAAGAGGCAGGAGTTCCCACCACCTATCTGCTCTCGTCCTTCTATTGGGACAACCTCATCCACTTCGGTATGGGCCCGCAGCGGGCGGAGGACGGCTCCCTCGCCCTGAACCTGCCCATGGGCGACCGGAAGCTGCCCGGGATCGCCGCCCGGGACATCGGCCGCTCCGCCTACGGGATCTTCAAGGCCGGAGGCGAGCATGTCGGGAGGAAAGTGGGCATTGCCGGAGAGCATCTCACGGGAGAGGAGATGGCCCGGACCCTTTCCGAGGCTCTCGGGGAGCCCGTTCGATACAACGCCGTGCCCTTCGAAGTCTATCGGTCCCTGGGGTTCGACGGAGCCGACGACCTGGGCAACATGTTCCAGTTCAAGCACGATTTTGAGGACTACTTCTGCAGTGCTCGGCCCGTGGAGGGCACCAGGGCCCTGAACCCGGATCTGCAGACCTTCAAGGAATGGGTTTCGGCACACCGGGATCGGATTTCGGCGGGGTAGGCCCGAATATCCTTCCACCTTCCAGGGGACAGGCTCGAACATCCTCCCACTTTCCCCGGGGCAGGCCCGAGCCTCTTTCCACACGCACCGGGGCAATCGGGACGGGACAAAGGTTTCGGGGCGGAACAGAGGGTTATTGAACGGACCGGACCGTTTCCCGATCTTTCGGGCGGGTCGTCCATGAACCGCTCAACTGTCCCGTGATGGGGCTCCGGGGATTCGAACCATGAACCTGCACAGAAGACAGTTCCTGAAGGCTTCCGCCCTTGCCGGTAGCGCCCTGGGATTGGGGGGCGCCGGAGCCCTCCTCTCAGCAGAGGCAGAGAAGGAGGATCCGTCCCGGTCCATCCCGCCCTCCCGATCCCTGGATCTCCTCATCCTGGGGGGCACCAGCTTTCTGGGGCCCCACCAGGTGCGCTACGCCCTGGAGCGGGGGCACAACGTTTCCATCTTCACCCGGGGCCGGACCGAGCCCCAGCTCTTCCGTGACGCCTTCCGGCAGGTGGAGCACCTGGTCGGGGACCGGGCCGACAATCTGGAAGCCCTGAGGGGGCGGAGCTGGGACGCCGTCATCGACAACTCCGGGGCCAGAGTGGCCTGGACCCGGGACTCAGCCCAGCTCCTGAAGGACCGCTGCGGCGCCTACCTCTATGTCTCCTCCACGGGGGTCTACTATCCCTATCTCACCACCGATATCCCGGAAGACGGTCCGGTGCCCCTTGTGGACGAGTCCGACGGGGAGAATGAGAGCGCCGCCTACGGCGTGATGAAGGCGAACGCGGAGATGGAGGCACAGAGGGCCTTCGGTGACGAAAGGACTCTCGTTGTCCGGCCCGGCTACATCGCGGGGCCCGGGGACCGGAGTGATCGGTTCACCTACTGGCCGATCCGCATTCACCGGGGTGGCGAGATCCTGGTGCCGGGGAAGAAGGACGACCCGGTCCAGTTCATCGACGTGAGGGATCTCACGGAGTGGATGATCCGATCCCTGGAGGAGGAGAGGTACGGGGTCTTCAACGCCACCGGCCCGGCCCACTCCCTGACCATGGCGGAATTCGTCCACGGTGTCCGGGCCGTCACCACATCGGATGTGAAGTGGAGCTGGATTTCCGATTATGACTTCCTGAAATCCCAGGGGCTCCTTTACGCCATTCCCTGGATCATGCCCGTGGACGATGAGCTCGGATCCCTGCGAATCGATGTCTCGAAAGCCGTCGCCAACGGTCTGACCTACCGGACTCTGGCCCGGACCGCCGAGGATACCCTGGAATGGTGGTATTCCGAAGATGTATCGGACGATCGGCGGGCGGGCCCTCGCTTCGTCCTGACACCCGAGAGAGAAGAGGAGATCCTCAGGGGCTGGAAGGAGAGGCGATGAGGCCCGGCTTGTCTTCATTTCGTCAGGGCGATGCTCCCTGGCCGATGACCGCTCCGTAGTAGTTGCTCTGGAACACGTCCTTGTCGATGGTGCCGGTGTACTGCTGACCCCAGGTCCAGTATTCCATCCTGAGCTTCCCGTCGGAGGTTTCCCTGATGGCCGAGGTCAGGACGATGAAGTGGTTAGGAAAGGCGTTCAGGATGAATTCGTCCGACTTTTTGGTTCCGGTCGTGACGTCCATCTGGGTGAGCATGTGGGCGTTGATCAGGAGAGCCACATCACTGGTGTTCCCCGGTTTCAACCCCAGGGCGTGCTCCACATCCCTGGTGAGGAAGAAGTTCCCCTCGTCCCGGACGACGGCATAGAGGTTTGTGGCTTCGAACCACTCCGCCATATCTCCGGGCCCCGTAGCAGCCGCAACGTCTTCCTCGGGCTTTCCCTCGAAGTCGAAAAAGAGGTTCTCCGCGTCCCTGAGGGCCCCACAGATCATCCACTCCGCAGCCGGGGTGAAAGCGGAATGGGCTCCGGCCAGGGCTTCGTAGTCTTCGGCGATGAGGGAGTCCGAATCGGGTTTGACCTTGTAGCCGTTCAACTCGCTCTCTCCTGAATCGAAGAGCTCACAGGCGAACTCCACCGCCTTCAGAGGATCCCGAGCCATCCAGAGACGGAGGAAGGCCGCAGGCCCACAGAGGTTGAGGCCGTCCTGGTTCACCAGGGACGGATCCTTGACCAACTCCTCCAGCCGATCCAGCATTTTCGTGCGGTCCAGCTTCCACGGGCTGGTGGCGGTGCTGCTTCGACAGACCTGGATTCGGGCCAGCGCGTCGGCCTTGGAGGATCGCTTCCCGATGGTGGCCGGTTTTGCTCCGGCGCCGAAGAGGAAGGCCGGTGCCGGCGTGGACCGGGAAATGTCCACGGTCTCACTTGCACCACCCTCCTGTCGCTCCAGCCGGACCTTGCTCTCCCCCGGCTTGTCATCGCTGGTATCCAGGAGTCTCTGGACCTCGGGCTGTTGACTCAGCTTTGATTCGGTCTGCCTTGCCCCGCCGCCGATCATGCCCCGGATCGCTCCGCTGGCCAGATCCTTCGCTTGATCCTCGCTGATGAGACCGTTTCGCTTGGCGTTCTGGATCGTGCGCATGGCTTTGTCGGCGTCCCGGGCCATCTTGCCCTGAAGGGCCAGGTCCGCCGCTTTTCCACCGAAGAACTCCGCGGTTCCGAACGCCTTCTGCAACGCAGCCAGGGCGTTCTTCTGGGTTCCCTCGAGGCCGGTGATGTCCTTGAAGATTCCCGAGGATCCCAGGAGCTGGAGGACGGCTCCGACGCCGGTGGGATCCGGCGCCGACGGGGCGTTCTGGAGGTTGATCATGGGGGAAGGGAAGTCCTTCGCCTCCATGTCGGGCGGCTCGGACCGGCGGGACTCCGTGCTTAACGGCAGGATGGCCGAGGGAGAGTCGGGAATCGGCGATTCCTCCCACCGCCAGAAGCGCTCTTCCTCCTTCATCTCGCAGGAGTTGCACGCACCCATGACCGCCTCCGCGTAAACCCCCCTGGTGGGTACGGCCACCCGCATGGGCTCGATGGGCGTGTTGGGCTGGTAGTGTTCCAGGAGATCGATGGGCTCTTCAGCATCCTGATTGAAAGTGGGGTCGAGATGGAACCCTCTGGCCACCGGGAGAATCAGGGAATTGCCCACGATCCCGATCAGCTCGTTCTCCACCACCGACGCCACGCTTCGACCGCCGGCGTTGGGCGCCTGGAATCCGTCCAGGAGCATGTATCGACGATCCGGGCTCATGCGTCGCCAGATGACGTGGTGGTAGCCCTCGATGTTCTCGTTCAGATGGTCCAGAAGCTGCCGGGCCACTTCCTTGTCCTCTTCCTTGGGATTCCTCAGCTCGCGTCGGTTGAGGGGGGTGAAGATGCGGACTTTGTCCCTGCCCACCAGATCATCGTCCACGCGGGAATTCCGGAAGAGGTAGTCCGAGGAGTATCGGGTCCGGTACCTGACGGACCCCCGTTCCACCACGACCTTGGATCCCGCCGGAAGAATCTGGAACCAGGGCAGGTTCACCAGCCCGCTGAGATCGCTGATCTCGAAGTACTTGATGTCCTTTCGACGCAGCGCCGGCAGACTTCCGGAAAGGCGGAGGGAGACGTAGAGGGGTCGGTTGACCGCGTAATCCGAGACCAACGTTGCGTCCACCGGAAGGGGGTGACGGGTGTCGGCCTGATCGACGGCAAAGAACTTCATGTGCTGCACGAACCGCTCGGCGATCATGGGAGCGATCTGTTCCTGGAAGATCTTATCCTTCAACGCCTGGTTCTTGAGGTGGGTCCTGTACAGCTCGCCGGCGGAGAGGAACGGAAACAGATGCCCGAGCCAGCTCCATGTGTCCGGATCGAACTCGTCATCCTTGTCCTTGGGGCGGGCCAGCTCGAACCGGAGGTGAAGACCCCCCTCGGCGTGCTCCAGAAGCTGATCCGCATAGGTTCCGTCGGGAAAGTCGCTCCCGACGTAGTTGGCCTTCATCCGATCCAGGGCATCGAACCCTCGGCGAATCCTCCGATTCCACACCGAGGTGTAGAGAGTGTCCCGCCACCGGAGCGCCTTCTCGGAGGTGAAGCGGCTCATCAGGAGGGGCACGAAGAGGCACTCCTGGACATCGGCCAGTCGCTGGCGAACCAGAAGATGCCTGAGGACCTCGAAATACTGGATGGTGATGGCGTGACAGTGGTTGTAGTTGGCCACCGACTCGGTGGTGGCGACGACCCGCTCGCCCTGTCGGACCGTCTGCACCACGGTGGATCGCTGACTCCTCAGGGACGAGGCGCTCTGGACGGTCCGATCACGGAGCTGGTTCAGTGCGCTGGCTGCCGTGCTCCTGGAAGAGCGTTGCCAGGCACTGCTGCTGGCACTCGAAGTGCCACCGCCGATTCCCAGGAGGCCTCCCACAGGTCCGAGGATGGCCCCGATTCCCAGGCCACCGGCAAAGCTGCCGGCACTCGACTTGGAGCCACCGCGGACGCTCTCCCGGACTGTCCCGCTTACGATCTCGTTGATGTCGCGGTCCCTGGAGACGAAGGCCTGGATGGCCTCTTCCTCCTCCACGGCCTCCGTTCGGAGCGCCGACTCCCGCCGTTCCCAGTCCACCACCGCGATCTGCTTCTTCTGGCCCGGTGCCAGTGGAAGGCTGTAGAGCAGATTGCCCATGGAATACCCGTCGGCCACCCACTCCTGCTTGAAGCGAAGGACGTGGCCATGGGCGATGGTGCATGCCTGGTAGACGGTGGGCTCATCGTCCCAATCCACCGGATTTCGGCAGGAGAGCCGGGTCCGGCCCGGGCGCAGCTTCAGGTATTTACCCAGGTGCCGGAGGAGGTCGGCGTGGGCGGTGAGCTGCGCCGCCTGGGCCACCCGGGTCAGAGTGAAGCCATCCGGATCCCGGGCCAGGGTGTGCATGATGTTCGCGTCGATCTTGGCTGCGGTCAGAGCCTGCGGCTGCCGAGCTGCCTCCCCGCCCCCGGTGGAGGCTCCCGCCTCCGATGGGGACCCTCCCTGGGGTTGCGCCACCATCATGAGGGCTCTGGCGTTCAGCTCCGGGTCCGAGGTCTCCTTCACGCTGGAGGCCAGGAACCGGGTGATCTCGCGGATGTCGACCTTTCTTGGCTCCTCCAGGGTCAGGCCCTTGATGGCGGGCTCGGTGGTGCGGACCACATAGGAATACCCGAACTCCTCCAGCGTCCTGTCGGGTTTGGTGAAGTCCACGCACCGGCCGGCTCCTGGATCGTCGCTGAACGTACCGTCGGCCCTGGCCAGGTCCTCCGTGTCCGGATCTCGGGGGACGGACCCGGCCTTGCAGCAGTCTCTTCCTTCCTCGGCCTCGATCTCGTCCAGGCTCACCACCAGGATCACGGATTCAGGAAAGGACCCGTCCTCCTGGAGATGGATCGGCACCCGGATGGGCTCTTCGCCCACGGAAACGGCTCCGCTGGCGGCAGAGAAAACGCCGGCGGGATAGGGGCCTCCGAAATACCCGTTTCCGTCGGTTTCGGTAACGAAGAGCGCTCTGAAGTCCGCGTCGCCCGGATCCTGGGCCTGAGCTCCCCACACCACCACCTGCCGGCGGGCCACCTGCGTTCGGCCGTCCTCGTCAATGACTCTTCCCTTCAACCGCGTGGGTTTACCGGCCGCCGGATCCAGGTTCGGCTGGGTTTCTGCATAGGCCTTGGGCTTGACCTCCATCACCAGCTCCGGTGGGAGCTTCGAGGGCGCCTCGAATCCCTTTTGACCCAGGGTCTCTCCGTCCGGGGAGATCAAAGAAAATGAGACCTTCCCCTCCAGATTCTTGCGATTCGGCAATTCCACGGAGAACCGCCCATCAGCCGGGACCTCCGTTGACGTCTGGTCCGGTACCAGCACGGAAGTGACACTGCCGTCCCCGGCCGTGACGTCGTCCTTCCGGGTGAAGTCCACCCTCATCACGCATCCGGTGTAATCTCCACTCTTCAAGACGACCTGAATGATCAGGGGAGGGGGATCGTCGTCATCACCCACGGCGGGTTCATCCACTCTCACCCGGTCCTGGATCCTGTCCACCATGCGATCCGTGACACCCGCCACGGCGGCCAACTCCCGCACCGTTCTGAATCGCCCCACGGAATTCCTGTATTCCTCGATCCGCCGTGCCAGGCCGGGGCCGATTCCCGGGAGGTCGGTGAGGGCCTCCCCGAGGGCCGTATTGAGATCAATTCGTTCGGACATTTCCGGGTCCTCCCCATTCAGATTGACGATCCCGGGGTGAGGGTGGTCTTCGGCCCCCAGGAGAAGGGGAGCGAAGCCCTGGCCTTTCGTCGGCTTCAGCGGGATCTGCGTGTGAAAAGCCAACCCTGGGTGAGGGGTGTCCCAGAAACGTCCCACGGATGTCCCGGGAACGCCGTGTTCTCCAGGACTCCCTCGGAAACGTCGGGTCCGAAGGCCGCTTCAGGGAATCGGCCCGCCCCGTTGTCCGGCCGGCCGCCGGGCAGGAGGAACACCCAGGGGAAAACCCGGATTTCTCTTGTGCGTTTTCGCCCGGCCATTTAGTGATTGAACATGCGGAGCGATGTAGCCATCCGGGCCTCCCATGGGGGCACCGGTCGCCTTTTGCTCCCGAAGGTTGGGCTGCCTTCAGGAGCCGGTCCGGGTAACAGAGAGAGTTGCGTTACTCGGCCTGCCTCCAGGGCAGATTGCTGGTCGGTTCGCTCCCATGGATTCCCGAGACGGGTTCCTGGCGAGGCTGCGTAGGAAAGGGGCTCTTTCTAACCGGCCCTGGGAATGGGAACCTGGGGGTACTCCCATGAATTCGCTGGAAGTGCGCCTTTTCGGGGGAGTTGGAGTGCGCCTGAACGGCAATGCGGTCAGGCCATTCCCCACCCGATGGGCAGAGGGCCTTCTGGCCTACCTGGCCATCAACAAGGGCCACCCGATCCACAGGGATGTTCTGGCAGCCCGGTTCTGGCCGGAGGACTCCGATCAACGAGCTCGCAAGGGACTCAGGAACGCCCTCTGGAGGGTCCGCGCAACCATTGAGCCGGACGGGACTCCGACGGGGACCTTCCTGTCGGTGGCCGGGCGAAATGTCTGCCTCCTGAGGCAAGGTGTCTGGCTCGACGTGGAAGAGTTCGACGGAAGAATGGCGCTGCTTCGGCGAGAAGTGGAGGAGGGGGCCAGGCTGGCAAATCTCGAAGCCTGTGTCGAGCTCTACAGGGGCGACTTCATGGACGGGCACGACCACGAATGGTGCGTTTATGAAAGGGAACGGCTCCGCATGGCCCATCTGGCTGCCCTGGAGCACCTGCTGGCCTGGAATATGGAGAGGGGGGACTGGCAGCAGGCGATTCTGGCAGGGAAGGAGATCCTCAACCGTGACCCGTTCCGGGAGCACGTTCATCGCTGCCTGATGATCTGCCACCAGCTCATGGGAGATCGGCCTCTGGCCATCCGGCAGTTCCGGGAGTGTGCGCGAATCCTGGATGAGGAGATGGGATTGGCTCCCATGGAAGCGACGCGGGTCCTCTATCGGGAGATCATGACGGAAACCTTGCGTCGGGGGTCGGCTGAGGCTCCCTTGCCCACGGCCCCGGGACTTCACTGGACCGGGGGGCAACCCCTTCACTACTGGACCGGAGGGCAACCCCTTCACCGGGCCGGGGCAGCCCTTTCACCGGGCCGGGGCAGCCTTGGTGCCGCCGAAGCGGATTGAGAAGACATCCGTCGAGATGCGCCGATCCCCGGTGGATCTGGCCCCCAGCCGTGGCCGATGACCCCGGGGGCTTTCGGTCGGACTGACGTTCTTTCCAATTCGTTTGCCGGAGACCTCCAGCAAGGGCCCCTTTTCGCGGAGACCTCCAGCAAGGGCCCCTTTTCGATTATATTCTCACGCTTCGCCATAAGCGGCCCCACGCCTGACGGACGGGCGTGG
>CAZSDD010000122.1:0-8608 GCA_964605505.1 uncultured Gemmatimonadaceae bacterium
CGACCTGGCTTGCGACTTCGACGGCACCGGGTCCAGCGACAGCGACGGCTCCATCACCGGCTACAGTTGGGCCTTCGGCGATGGGGCCACAGCCACCGGAAGTACCGCGAGCCACACCTATGGGGCCGGCGGAACGTACACCGTCACGTTGACGGTGACGGACGACGGCGGCGAAACTGATTCCAGCATTCAGGACGTGGCGGTCTCAAGCGGTACGACCAACGCGCCACCCACGGCTTCCTTCACGTATTCCTGCACCGACCTGGCTTGCGACTTCGACGGCACCGGGTCCGGTGATGACGACGGCGACATCGTGGGCTACCAGTGGAACTTCGGGGATGGGGCCACAGCCACCGGCCCCACCACGTCCCACACCTACACCGCCGGCGGGACCTACACGGTGAAGCTGACCGTGACGGATGATGACGGCGCCACAGGCACGGCCACCAAGGAGGTGACGGTCACGGAGGCTGGGACCGGCGGTATCGACCTCTCGGCCACGGGCCGAGTTGCGGGAAGGAACTATTTCGCTGACCTGGCCTGGTCCGGTGCGACCTCCGCGAACGTCGACGTATATCGCAATGGGGCCCTGATCGATACCACCGCCAACGATGGAGCCTTTTCGGAAAAATTGAAGCAGGCCGGCACCTACACTTACCAGATCTGCGAGGCCGGGACCGCCACCTGCTCCAACGAGGATACGGTGATCTTCTGAATCCTGGGCAGCTCCGGAAGAGGAGCGGTACCCGGTCGATTTCGCCGCTGACCCGTAGCAGGAGGGAACGGGCCCGGGGCCCCCAGGGTGGGGCTCCGGGCCGTTCCCTTCTTTCCCCAAGCAACAAACCGGAAGCCCTGCCCTTCTGGAACCCAAAGGCCTGATCGAGGGTTTCCTTTACCCTGGCGTCACCGGAGAGCACTCCGAAGATCGGCTCGAATCACGGACATGACCGGGAGGAGCAAGATGGTCGCCGCCGGAGCCCGTTCGGCGGCGGTTTTCTTTTTCCAGAGAGACCAGAGAGAAGAGATGAGGATCTACAACGACATCACGGAGCTGGTAGGGAACACCCCCCTGGTGCGCCTCCGCCACCTGGCGGAAGAGCTGCCGGGCCAGGTGGTGGCCAAGCTGGAGTTCTTCAACCCGGCCCACAGCGTGAAGGACCGCATCGGCGTGGCCATGATCGACGCCGCCGAGGCCGCCGGCGCCTTGAAGCCCGATTCCATCATCCTGGAGCCCACCAGCGGAAACACGGGCATCGCCCTGGCCATGGTGGCCGCCGCCCGGGGCTATCGGTGCGTCCTGACCATGCCCGACAAGGTGAGCAAGGAGCGCCGGGCCCTCATTCGGGGCTACGGAGCCGAGCTCATTCTCACTCCCGGCGACGAAGGGATGAAGGGGGCCATCCAGGCGGCCGAGGAGCTGGCGGCCACCGACGAACGATACTTCATCCCCCAGCAGTTCCGTAACCCCGCCAACCCGGAGATCCACCGGCGGACCACCGCGGAGGAGATCTGGCGGGATACCGAGGGAAGGGTGGACGCCCTGGTGGCCGGCGTGGGCACCGGCGGAACCATCACCGGCGCGGGAGAACGACTGAAGGAACTGAAGCCAGAGCTCCGGGTGGTAGCCGTTGAGCCGGAGGAGTCCGCCGTCCTTTCGGGAGAGGAGAAGGGCCCCCACCCCATCCAGGGGATCGGAGCCGGCTTCATTCCCGAGATCCTGAACACGGAGATCTACGACGAGATCCTCCGGGTTCCGGGGGAAACCGCCTTCGAGACCGCCCGAACCATGGCCACCCGGGAGGGACTCCTGGTGGGCATCTCGTCCGGGGCTGCCGTTTGGGCCGCCCTGGAGGTGGCCCGCCGGCCCGAGAGCCGGGACAAGCTCGTGGTGGTGGTGGTCCCCTCCTTCGGGGAGCGGTATCTGAGCACGGACCTCTTCGCGGGGCTGACGGATTGAACGCCGGGAAGGAAACCAGGATAAAGCCATCATGATCAGGACCATTCGCGAAGACATCAAAGCCGCCTTCCAGCGGGATCCGGCGGCCCGAAGCACCCTGGAGCTCTTTCTCGCCTACCCGGGCCTCCACGCCGTCTGGGGCCACCGGGTAGCCCACTGGCTCTGGGACCGGGGGCTCAAGCTTCCGGCCCGCCTCATCTCCCACCTGAACCGGGCCCTCACCGGCATCGAGATCCATCCGGGAGCCCGCATCGGCCCCCGTTTCTTCATCGACCACGGCATGGGGGTGGTCATCGGGGAGACGGCGGAGATCGGCGCCGATGTCACGCTCTACCATGGGGTGACCCTGGGGGGCACCAGCCTGGAAAAAGGCAAACGCCACCCCACCCTGGAGGACGAGGTGGTGGTGGGAGCCGGGGCCAAGATCCTGGGGGACATCACCATCGGGCGGTGCAGCCGTATCGGCGCCAACGCCGTGGTGGTGAAGCCCGTTCCGTCGCACAGCGTGGTGGTGGGGATTCCAGGGGAGGTGGTGCAACGGAAGGGCGAGAGGACCCGCTCTCCCCTGCCGGACCTGGAGCATGGAGATCTTCCGGACGTCCTGGGAGATGCCCTGGTGAGCCTCATGCAGCGGGTGGAGACCCTGGAGGAGCGCCTGAACGGGGATACCCGAAAGGAGTCCACCCCCCACGCCCCCGATCAGGGAGTGTGGAGGGGAGAGGATTTCGGGTTGTAGGTTCGAAAGGAGCTCAGGATGTTCACCACCGCCCGCTTATTCATCAAGACCGGCATCGCCTTTCTGGGAGCGGGGCTCCTCCTGGGAGCCTACCTCCTGTTCCGAAGGGAGGCCCTGGGGATCTTTCCGAACCCCTTCCTGGTCTCGGCCCATGTCCACGCCGTGGGCATCGGGTTCGTGATGTTCCTGATCCTGGGCGTGGCCCTCTGGCTCTTTCCCCGGGCGCCCAGGGACGACACCCGCTACCGGCCCGGCCTGATTCTCCTCTCCTACTGGATCCTGATGCCCTCCACGGCGGGCCGCTCCGTCCTGGAGATCCTCCGGTCCGTAAACAGCTCGGGAGCTCTCCGGGGACTTGTTCTCGTCACGGGGTTGGGGCAGGTTTTGGGATTGGGCCTGTACTTCTTTATCATGTGGAGCAGGATCAGACCCGTGGGCTCTCGGCTCAGAGAGGCCAAAGGGGAGCGATTCTGATACCGTCGGAGCCGGGCCGCATGTCCCGGGCGTTGTTGTCGGAGATGTCGGAGGATGACGCGGACGCCGCCTCCCGCTCTCCGGCTGCCGACCTCCACTTCAACCGGAGAGGAATCCATGGACCCCCAGACCCCGGTGGTCTTCCTTCACGCCTTCCCCCTGAATCCCTCCATGTGGGAGTCCCAGGTGACGGCCCTGGGAAAAAGGAGAACCCTTACCCCGGCCTTCCCGGGATTCGGTGAAAGGGAGATCGGCACCCCCACCCTGGAATCCTTTGCCCGGGCAGTCCTGGACGATATGGACGCCGCCGGAATCCGCGAGGCCGTGGTGGCGGGGCTCTCCATGGGGGGATACGTGGCCTTCCGGCTCTACGATCTGGCTCCGGAACGTTTCCGGGGCCTGATCCTGGCCGACACCCGGGCCGGGGCCGATGACGAGGCCGGCCGGGAGAAACGCACCAGCCAGGCAGCCCGGGCTCGCCTTGAAGGCGTGGATTGGCTTCCAGACGCCCTCTTGCCGGCTCTCCTGGGGGAAACCACCCGCAAGGAACGTCCCGGCGTCGTGGGGGAGGTCAGGAAAATGATGGAAAAGGCCGACCCGGAGGGAGTGGCCAGAGCGCTGGAGGCGATGCGGGAGCGCCCCGACTCCACTTCCCTGCTGCCGAAGATCCGGGTGCCCGTCCTGATCCTCTGCGGGGAGGAAGACACCCTCACGCCCGTGGAGGAAGCCGGGAAGATGGCCGAAGCCATTCCCGAGAGCCGGCTGACGGTGATTCCCCGGTCCGGTCATCTGGCGAACCTGGAGGATCCGGAGAGCTTCAACCAGGCTCTGCTTTCGTTCCTGGCCTGAGGAGGGAAGGACTTCCGCTTCAGCATCGTGGCTTCCTTCAGGCGAACTCCGAAAGAACTGCTCCTTTTCGCTCCGACCTGACGGTCATCATGCCGCCGGCCGGCGAATACCGTATTGTCAGGGAGAATTCACTCAATAGGAGCGATCCGGAATGATCAGCAGACACGTACATAGAGTATGGATCCTCTCCTCGATCCTGTTCCCCCTGGGTTGCAGCGAGATGCCGGAACCGGCAGTTGCTCCCTCGGTGGACGCGTGGGACCGAGCCCTGGACGATGTCCGCTCCGAGGTGGAGCTGGTTCGGGCGGGGAGGGATCTGACACCGGAGGTATGGCCCGGCGGAGGGCGGGTGGCAGTGGCCCTTTCCTTCGACTTCGACTCGGAGACCAACGCCCTGCGCGACGGGGAGGATTCGCCGGGCACACACTCCAGGGGCGAGTATTCGGCCCGGGTGGCCGTTCCCCGGATCCTGGCCCTCCTGGATGAGCACGACATTCCCGCTTCCTTCTTCGTGCCGGCCGTCACAGCCCTCCTGCATCCGGAGGAGATCCGGGCCATCCTGGACTCCGGCGTCCACGAGATCGGGCTACACGGTTGGATCCACGAGCGAAACTCGCTCCTTTCGGAGGAGACCGAGCGGGAGCTGATGCGACGATCCTATGACACCCTGACGGCCGTGATGGGGAGGCCCCCGGTGGGCATACGAACCCCTTCCTGGGATTTCAGCCCCTCCACTCTGAAGCTCGTCCGTGAACTGGGCCTCCTCTATGACAGCAGCCTCATGGCCGATGACCGGCCCTACGAGATCCTGGAGCGCGGCGAGGCCACCGGTGTGGTGGAGCTCCCTGTGGAGTGGCTCCTGGATGACTATCCCTATTTCGGCTTCTCACGCTTCGGGAGCGTCCGACCCCACATCAAGCCCGGGGATGTCATGGACATCTGGGCCGCCGAGTTCGACATGGCCTATCGGGAGGGCACCATGTTCCTCCTGACCATGCACCCCAAGTACATCGGCCACCGGAGCCGCATCGCCATGCTGGAGGCCCTCATCCGGTACATGAAAGAACACGACGGCGTCTGGTTCGCCACCCATGAGGAGATCGCCCGGTACGTGAGCCGGGGACTGGAGGGATAGAGCCGTGGGAAGGAGCCTGTCGAAGATGATCGGATTCCAGACCCCAGGGTAGCACAGGGCCATGTACCCGGAGCTCTCCACCAGTCCCGCCCTGGTTCTCTCCCTGGCCCTGGTCACGGGGATCATCAGCCAGATCCTGGCCCGGCACCTGCGGGTGCCGGGCATCGTAGTCCTCCTGGCCGCCGGCGTGGTCCTGGGGCCGGAGTTGCTGGGGATCATCAACCCCGCCGCTCTGGGGCACGGCATGCACGACGTGGTGGGCTTTGCCGTGGCGGTGATTCTCTTCGAGGGCGGCCTGAACCTGAACATCCGGCGGCTGCGACGGGAAGCCCTCCCCATCCGACGCCTGCTGACGTTGGGCGCCCTCATCACCCTGGTGGGCGCGGCGTTATCCACTCGTTGGCTTCTGGGTTGGAGCTGGAGTCTGGCCGTACTCTTCGGCTCCCTGGTCATCGTCACCGGCCCCACGGTCATCAACCCTCTCCTCAGGCGAATTCGGGTGAACCGGGCCCTGGAGACCATCCTGGAGGCCGAAGGCGTCTTCATCGACGCCATGGGAGCCATTCTGGCCATCGTAGCCCTGGAGGTGGTGGTCCAGGGCCCCACGCGGGAAAGTGTGGCCCAGGGCCTCCTGACCCCGTTCATGCGGCTGGGAGCGGGAGCCCTCCTGGGACTTGCCGGTGGAGTGATCCTGACCCTCCTCCTGCGTCCCCGTCACCTGGTGCCCGAGGGCATGCAGAACACCTTCACCCTCGCTGTAGCCCTGGTCCTGTATCAGTTGAGCAACCTCCTGGTGCCGGAAACCGGGATCACTGCCGTCATCGCCGCCGGCCTGGTGCTGGGGAACACCACCGCCGCCCCACCCCTCAGGGAGCTGAAGGAGTTCAAAGGGCAACTCACCGTCCTCCTCATCGGGCTCCTTTTCGTACTCCTGGCGGCAGACGTGGCCCTGGACGACATGGCCGCCCTGGGTATGCCGGGGATCCTCGTGGTGGCAGTCCTCATGTTGGCGGTTCGACCCTTGAGCGTCCTGGCCAGCACCATGGGGTCGGAACTGAACTGGCGCCAGAAGACCTTTCTGGCCTGGGTGGCGCCTCGGGGCATTGTGGCCGCCGCCATCAGCTCGCTCTTTTCGAATCGGCTGGCAGATGCGGGCATGGCGGGCGGTGACGCCCTTGAGGCCCTCGTCTTCATGGTCATTGCCGGAACCGTGTTCCTACAGGGCGCGTCGGCTTCCATGATTGCCGGCCTTCTGGGACTCCGGCGGTCCGCTGATCGTGGCTATGCCATCCTGGGAGCCAATTCCCTGGCCCGATTCTTTGCCCTGCGTCTGCAGGCGGCGGGGGAGGAGATCATAATCATGGATGCCAACGAGGACAGCACCAGAAAGGCACAGGCCGAAGGGCTCCGTGTCGTGTTCGGAAATGCCATGGAGGAGCGGGCGATGCGCTCGGCCCAACTGGAATCCCGGCGCGGCATCGTGGGACTTCTGACGAACCCTGCCCAGAATCTCCTCTTCGCCCAGAAGGGGCGGGAAGAGGGAGGGGCGCCGAGAGCCTGGGTAGCCATCCAGCGCGGTCCCGGAGCCCCGGAGCCGGATACGATTCTGGATACAGGGGCCCACCTGCTCTTTTCCGGGCCCCAGGACCTGGAGCTCTGGTCCGTGCGTCTCCGCCGGGATCTTGCCCGCCTCGAGGTCTGGGAGTGGGAGGAAAGCCGGGGAAGCTCCGCCGAGTCGGATTTCAGGGTCCCCCGGCAAGGCCGAAACCGACTCCTGCCTCTACTCCTCTTCAGGGACGGTGGGCATCAATTCATCGACGAAGACACGGTCATGAAGCCCGGAGACCGGGTGGAGTGGCTGGTCCTGACGGAGGCGGAGTCACCGGCCCATGAGTGGCTCCAGGAACAGGGATGGCATCCGGTGGATGGAGAGGACCCTGAGTCGAGAAATCACGGAAACTGAGCGTCGGGCGACACCATGCGAATCGTCTCTCTGGTCTGTTCCAACACCGAGATCGTAAACGCCCTGGGGATGGCTTCCCACCTGGTGGCCGTGGACGACCACTCGGATTTCCCCCCGGCAGTAGTGGAACGCCTCCCCAGAGTGGGCCCGGAGTTGAACATCGACGCGGATCGGGTGGCGGCGCTTCGCCCGGACCTGATCCTGGCCAGCCTCTCCGTCCCGGGCCACGAAAGGGTGGTATCGGCCCTCCGGGAAAAGGATCTCCCCCTCCTGGTGCTGGACCCCACTTGCCTCCCCGACGTGTTCGCCGATATCCGGACCATCGCCGAAGCCCTGGAGCTGCCGGAGCGGGGAGATGCGCTGGTCGGGGAAATGGAAACCGCTTTCGCGAACGTTCGGGAGGAGGCGAAGTGCGATGACCGGGAACCTCCGCCCGTTCTCGTGGAGTGGTGGCCCGAGCCCGTCATCGCTCCGGGCAGGCTGAGCTGGGTCCACGATCTCCTGGAGCTGGCCGGAGCACGGAATCCCCTGGGCCGGGAGGATGTCCGCAGCCGCCCCATCCCGGACGAAGAGGTGCCGGGCATGGCCCCTGAAGCGATAGTGATCTCGTGGTGCGGTGTGAGGCCTTCCGAATACCGGCCGGAGGTGGTGGCCCGGAATCCGGCCTGGCAGGAGGTACCGGCCGTGCGGAACCGACAGATCCACTGCGTCCCGGAGAGCTACCTGGGAAGACCCGGCCCCCGCCTGGTTGAGGGCGCCCTCGCCCTGAGGCAGGTGGTTCGGGGGATTCCGGGAGGTTCCGGCAGCGTTCGGGAAATTCCCGACAGGTTCCGGTAGCGTTCCCGGATTTCCCGGCGGGTTTCCGAAGCGGCCCGGGGGGTGACCTCTCCCCGGATGGTCCGCCGCGTTTCACTCCTGGAGGAATCGCTGGATCCCGAAAGGCTCCCATTCCACTTCGGTATGGCCGTTCAGTACGAGCTCGGCCACGGATCTTCCCACGAGAGAGGCGTAGAGAACACCGTTTCGTCCGTGGCCCGCGGCATAGAACAGCCCGGCCATCTCCGGGTCCGGCCCCAGGATGGGCCACTGGTCGGCGCTCATGGGGCGAAAACCCGCCCAGGCCTCCACAACGGTAGCCTGTTCCAGGGCCGGGATGAGGACGGCGGCGCCTTCGGCCAGCGTTTCCCTTCCCTCCTCCGTCACCCGATCGTCGAAGCCCACATCCTCCATGGTGCTTCCGACCAGGAGCGTGTTGTTGGCACGGGGGACCAGGTACCGCCCGTCGTGTCCGCATACCAGCGTCCAGGGGAGAGGCTCCCGGGGAATGAGCCGTAGCATCTGCCCCCGGACGGGCCAGACCGGGAGCTCACGGGGAAGGCCCTCCACCTGTCGGGCCCAGGCCCCTGCGGCCAGGACAACCGCGTCCCCTTCGATGACTTCACCCCCCGCCAACCTCACCCCGCCGGCCCGGCACTCCGTGGACAGGAGGGCCGT
>CAZSDD010000123.1:0-2593 GCA_964605505.1 uncultured Gemmatimonadaceae bacterium
TGAACAGGGCGGAGGCTGGAGCATGAAGAGGGCTGAACCCGTTTCCGTTCCTACCCGGCTTCAGGCCTGGATCATGGCTTCCAGGCCCCGTACCCTCCCCGCCGCCGCCGCTCCGGTCTTTCTCGGAACGGGGCTGGCCCTGGGACACGAGGCCTTCGCCTTTCTCCCGGCGCTGGCGGCCCTGGCGGGAGCGCTCTTGATCCAGGTGGGGACGAACCTGGCCAACGACTACTACGACCACCGCCGGGGAGGAGATACCCCGGACCGCATCGGTCCCGTTCGGGTCACCCAGGCCGGGCTCATTCCCCCGGAGGCCGTCCGGCGTGCCACTTATCTGGTTCTCGGGTTGGCCCTCGTGGTGGGGATCTATCTGGCCCGGGTGGGGGGCGTCCCGGTGGTCATCATCGGCCTGGCTTCCCTGGTCTGCGCCGTGGGCTACACCGGGGGCCCCTTTCCCCTGGCCTACCACGGCCTGGGAGACCTCTTCGTCTTTCTCTTCTTCGGCCTGGTGGCCGTGGGGGGGACCTACTGGGTCCAGGCACTCTCATTCGGGCCCCAGGTGCTCCTGGCCGGCGCCGGAATGGGCGCCATGAACACCACGATCCTGGTGGTGAACAACCTCAGGGACCTGAGGACCGACGCCCGGACCGGGAAGAGGACCCTGGCGGTTCGTCTGGGGCCGGCAGGCACCAGGTTCGAGTTCCTCTTTCTGGTCGTCATGGGGTTCATGACCCCGGTGGTGGGTTTCGTCTTCTACGACTGGCCGGGGTGGGTCTTCCTGGCGTTCGGAGCTCTGGTCCCGCTCATGGGCCCTCTTCGGGTGGTCATGGCCCACAGGGCCGACAGCGACCCCACCGCCCTCATCCCCCCCCTGGGCGCCACGGCCCGGGCCGCCGGCCTGTACGGCCTGCTCCTGGGGCTGGGGCTGGCCCTGGGATAGCCGAAGACCGTGTCCTTCCTCCTCGATACCCCCCGGGACCATCTCGACGCCCCGGCTCTCCTGTCTGCCCGGAGCGCCGTCCCCTACCGGTCCCTGATCCGGAATGCCGAGAAGGTGGCCCGGCAGCTGGTGACCCTGGGTGTGGAGGCCGGCGACACCGTCGCGGTGAAGGGGGACCCCACGGTGGAAGTGGTCACGGCCCTTCACGGTGCCTGGATGGCTGGGGTGGTGGTGGCTCCCATGAACCCCCGTTGGACCCGGCAGGAGGAGGCCCGGGGTCTTGAGCTTCTGGGGCCCCGGGTGGTCCTGGCGGCGAAGGGGCATGCGGCGCCCGGCGGCGTTTCGGTGCAGCATGAGCTCCGGACGCTGGGGAGCCGGGATCAGGGAGGAATGCGATCCCTTGCCTCTCTGTGGGCCGACACGGGTCCCCTGGACTCCCGGCCGGCGTCGGCCCGGGAGGGGGACGCCGCCGTGCGCCTCCTGACCTCCGGGACCTCCGGAGCCCCCTCGGTGGTGACCCTCACCTTCGGAAACCTGGCGGCCAATGCCCGGGGGGTCCGGGAACGGCTCTCCCTCCACCCATCGGATCGCTGGCTGGCTTCCCTCTCTCTGGCACATGTGGGCGGTGTGGCCATGGTGGTCCGTGCGGCCCTGGTGGGCTCGGCCCTGGTCCCGGCAGGGAGATTCCGGATCGAGGTCTTTTGCCGGATGGTGGCGGACGGAGTCATCACCCATGCCTCGCTGGTCCCCACCATGTTGCGCCAGTACATGGAGATCCAGGGGGCGGAGCCCCCGCCGGGGACACTCCGATGTCTACTCATCGGCGGTGCCCACGCCGCCGCCGACCTGGTACGGGAAGCGCTGGAGCGGAGCCTCCCTCTGGCCCTGACCTACGGGATGACCGAGGCCTCCTCCCAGGTGGCCACGGCGCCCCCGGAGCTGGTGGCCCGGAAGCCCGGGACGGTGGGCCGCCCACTCCCCGGGGTGGAGGTCGGCCTGTCCCCTGACGGTGAGATCCTGGTGCGGGGAGAGACGGTGGCACCGGATCTGCAAGATGGGGAGGGCTGGCTCCGGACCGGCGACCTGGGCCGGCTTGACCCGGAGGGAGACCTCTGGGTCACGGGCAGAATCTCCAGTCGAATCATCAGCGGAGGAGTCAACGTGGATCCGGCGGAGGTGGAAGCCCTTCTCCGGACCCATCCGGGAGTCCGGGAAGTGGCGGTGGTGGGGGTCCCGGACCCGAAGTGGGGAGAGCGAGTGGTGGCGGCGGTGGTGCCCGGCTCCGGGGGCGCCGTGGCGGAGAAGGCGTTGGATCGCCTTTCCAGGACCGTTCTTTCTCCCGCGAAGCGGCCTCGGAGCTACGCCCTGGTCCAGGCCCTCCCCCGAAACGCCAATGGGAAGGTGGACCGTGAACGGGTCCGGGACCTCTTTCGGTAATCGCCTGTCCCGTTTCGGGAAAAGCCCGTCCCGGCTTTGCGGCCCGCCTGGATGCTCGTGCAGCCTCTCCCCCCCGGGGTTGTCGCTGAGTGATACGATCCAGAGATTGCCCCACTTCCGAGGTTGTGTTCCACGTGCCGGTCCGGATCACTCCGGGGCCGCCCAGGAGGCGAAACATCATGTCCACCGTCCACCCCTCATCCACCATCCGGTTTC
>CAZSDD010000123.1:2693-7166 GCA_964605505.1 uncultured Gemmatimonadaceae bacterium
CCATCCGGTTTCTCTGCCACGCCCTGGCGCTGTCCCTCCTCCTGACCTGGGCCGCCCCCTTGGACGGGCAGGAAGCCCGTTCTTCTCTGGCGGAGCCCGGCATCGCTCCCGACGGGAGTGAGATCGCCTTCATCTCGGGAGGCGATATCTGGACCGTTCCCAGCTCCGGGGGAACGGCACGCCTCCTGGTGGCGCACCCGGCCGAGGAGTCCCGCCCCCTGTACTCTCCCCGGGGTGACTTCCTGGCTTTCACCTCGGACCGCACCGGGGGCGGAGACGTCTATCTCCTGCATCTCTCCTCAGGGGAGCTCCGGCGCCTGACCTACGGGGCCGACAGGGATGAAGTGAGTGGATGGTCCGCAGACGGAGAGTGGATCTATTTCTCCGCTTCCGACCAGGATGTGAACGGGATGCCCGACGTCTTTCGTGTCCGGCCGACGGGGGGGACGCCCATGGCGGTCCTGGCGGACCGGTATGAGGGAGAGTTCTTCGCCTCCCCCTCTCCCGACGGAAGGCACGTGGCCTTTTCCACCCGGGGCCGCATGGCCTACAGCCAGTGGTGGCGGAATGGCCACAGCCACATCGACGAGGCGGAAGTCTGGGTCGCCACCCTGGAGGCCGAGCCCGAGTACCGGCAGCTCAGCCCGGGACAGGCCAAGGAGATCTGGCCCCTCTGGAGTCCCGATGGGGAGACCGTCTACTACATGTCGGACCGATCCGGTACCGAGAATCTATGGAGACAGAGGATCGACGGGAGCGAGCCGGAGGCGCTGACCCGCTTCACCCATGGCCGTGTCCTCTGGCCTTCCATCAGCGCCGATGGAACGCTCATGGCCTTCGAGCGGGACTTCGGAATCTGGACGCTGGATCCGGCCACGGGTCAGGCGGCTTCGGTTCCTGTGAGGCTGCGGGGAGTGGCCCAGGCTCCGGCCGTGGAGCACGAAACCTACTCCGACGATCTGGGTGAGATGGCCCTCTCCCCCGACGGGGAAAAGGTGGCCTTCGTGGTCCACGGCGAGGTCTTCGCCGCCTCCTCCGAGGAGGGAGGCGCGGCGACCCGGATCACCAGAACGGCGGCCCGGGAATCCGACGTGGCCTGGGGCCCGGAGAGTCGGCGGCTGGTCTACGCCTCCCGTCGGGACGGGGAGCCCCAACTCTTTCTCCACGACTTCCTCACCGGTCGGGAGCGTCGTCTCACCTCCGGGGACGAGGCCGCCCTGAGCCCCCTCTTCTCCCCGGACGGCACCCGGATCGCCTATGTCCGGGGCGGAAGGGAGCTACGGGTCCTGACGCTGGAGGGGGAGGGGGACCGGAGTGTGGCCCGGGGCGTCTTCTGGCTCCAGCCCCTTTCGAACACCCGGGGCGTGTCCTGGTCCCCGGACGGGAGCTGGCTGGCCTTCACCGCCGTCACCGGCCCCTTCACCAACATCCACGTGGTGCCGGCCTCCGGGGGAGAGCCCCGGCCCGTGAGCTTTCTGGCCAACGCCTTTTCCGGGTCCATTTCCTGGAGTCCCGATGGCACCTATCTCCTCTTCTCCACAGGACAGCGTACGGAAGACGGCATGGTGGCCCGAGTGGATCTGGTGCCCCGTACCCCGGAATTCCGTGAAGACCGTTTTGAGAAGCTGTTCCGGGAGGAGGGCGCTCCATGGAGGGATGCCCGTGTCGCCCCCGCCGTGGCGGACAGCGTAGACCCCACCCTCATTGATTTCGACGGAATCCGCCTTCGGTCCTCCTTCATTCCCCTGGAAGTCAGCGCCGGGGATCAGGTGATCTCGCCGGATGGAAAGTGGCTCCTGGTCACTGCCTCCGCAGAGGGCCGACAGAATCTTTATCTCTATCCTCTCCAGGAGATCACGGAGGAGCCCCGGGTGGCCAAACAACTGACGTCCACCGGCGGCCGAAAAAGCCACGCACAGTTCACTCCCGACTCAGAGCGAATCCTCTACCTGGAACGGGGTAGCATCCGGGCGGTGGACGTGGACGGCGGATCGGGAGAGTCGGTTTCCGTTCGTGCTGAGATGGAGGTGGATTTCCAGGCGGAGAAGGACCAGGTCTTTGACGAGGCATGGAGCTTCATGCGGGATCACTTCTACGATGAGGATTACCACGGGGCCGACTGGAACGAGGTCCGCGAGACCTTCGAGCCTCAGATTGCGGGAGCCCGGAATCCCCAGGAGCTGCACCGTCTCATCAACCTGATGCTGGGGGAGCTGAACGCCTCCCACCTGGGGAATCGGGCCTCCGGAGAAAGCTCCGGCCCTTCTGCGGGCTACCTGGGGCTTCGGTTCGATGGGAGGACGTACGAGGAAAGTGGACACCTGAAGGTGACGGAGGTGGTGGCGTTGAGTCCCGCGGATGTCACCGGGGAGGTCCATCCCGGAGACTACCTTCTTTCGGTGGACGGAACCCGGATCGGTGGGGGCGTCAACTTCCAGGCCTTGTTGGAAGGCAAGGTGGGAGACCGGGTGGAGTTGGAGGTCGCGGCGTCTCCGGGAGGCGACGACCTGCGGACGGTGGCGTTGAAGCCTGTGACTGCCGGGACCGTCCGTCAACTGAGATACCGGGACTGGGTCGAGTCCCGTCGGGCCTACGTGGGGGAAATCAGCGGAGGCCGGCTGGGCTACGTCCACATGCCCGACATGGGGTGGGGCTCCCTGCAGCAGCTATTCCTGGACCTGGACGCCGAGAACCGGAGCCGGGAAGGCGTGGTCATCGACATCCGGAACAACAACGGCGGATTCGTGAACGTTTATGCCATCGACGTCTTCGCCCGGGAGGGCTACCTCACCATGACCATCCGGGGCGGGCCGTCCACCCCGGCCCGGACCACCCTGGGGCAGCGGGCCCTGGAGAGGCCGACGATCCTGGTCACCAATCAGCACACTCTGTCGGACGGAGAAGACTTCACCGAGGGCTACCGGGAGCTGAACCTGGGAAGGGTGGTGGGGGAGCCTACCGCGGGATGGATCATCTACACCTGGGGCACCGGCCTCATCGACGGCTCCTCCCTCCGGCTTCCCCGGACCCGGGTGGAGGACAACCGTGGCCAGACCATGGAGTTGAACCCCAGACCTGTGGATATTGAGGTCCTGCGGCCGGCAGGGGAGAGCTACTCCGGCGAAGACGCACAGCTTCAGGAGGCCGTCCGGGCTCTTCTGGCGCACCTGGACGGAGGAGAATCCTGAGCATGACCAGTGTACTCGACGAATACCATTGGAGGGGAATCCTCCAGGATCTGACGGAGGGAACCGACGAGGCCTTCGCGAAAGAGCCCGTGACGGCCTACATCGGCTTTGATCCCACGGCTTCCTCCCTCCACGTGGGATCCCTCCTTCCCATCATGGGGCTGGTCCACCTCCAGCGGGCGGGGCACCATCCGGTGGCCGTGGTGGGAGGAGGCACGGGCCTCATCGGCGACCCATCCGGCAAGACCCAGGAGCGGCAGCTTCTGACCCGGGAGAAGGCCGCCGAGAACCTGGAGGGCATCCGCGGGCAGCTGGAGCACTTTCTGGACTTCGATTCAGGGACCAATCCCGCTCGCATCGTGAACAACCTGGATTGGCTCGGCGAGCTGAGGACGGTGGAGTTTCTCCGGGACGTGGGGAAGCACTTCAGCGTCAACAACCTTCTGCGAAAGGAGAGCATCCGCCGCCGCCTGGAAGAGGAGGACGGAGGACTCTCCTACACCGAATTCAGCTACGTCCTCATGCAGGCCTACGACTTCCTGGTCCTCTACGACGCCCTTGGCTGCACGGTTCAGATGGGGGGAAGCGATCAGTGGGGGAACATCACCGCCGGCATCGACCTCATCCGCCGGATGCGGGGCGGCAGGGCCTATGGCCTGGTCTACCCGCTGGTAACTTCCTCCACCGGGGTGAAGTTCGGGAAGACGGAAGCCGGCACCATCTGGCTGGATCCGGCCCGGACCTCTCCCTACCGGTTCTACCAGTTCTGGCTCAACACCGACGATCAGGACGTCATCCGGTACCTGAAGTTCTTCACCCTCCATTCCCGGGAGGAGATCGGAGCTCTGGAGGACGAGCTCCGGGAGCACCCCCACCTGAGAAGCGCCCAGAAGGCCCTGGCGGAGGCCGTCACCAGGCAGGTCCACGGCGAGACGGGGCTGGCCCGAGCCCGTCAGGCTACCGATGTCCTCTTCGGAGGAGATCCGGCGGGCCTGGCCGGCGAGGAGATCGAGGACATCTTCGCCGACGTTCCGTCCAGGGAGGTGAATCGCGAGGCTCTCGAAGGGGAGGGGATGACGGTTGTGGACCTCCTGGTGGACGCCCGGGTGGCGACCTCCAAGGGCGATGCCCGGCGTTCCATCCAGGGAGGCGGCGTTTACCTGAACAACCAGCGGCTCGAAGCTCCGGAGGGGCGGGTCACCGTGGATGACGCCCTGGAGGGCCGTTTCCTGGTGCTGAGAAAGGGAAAGAAGAACTACACCCTGGTGAAGATCCAGGGGTAGGC
>CAZSDD010000123.1:7266-8584 GCA_964605505.1 uncultured Gemmatimonadaceae bacterium
GATGCCATGCTTTTTCCTCCCGGAGCTTCACAGCAAGGAGAGCGTCTGATGGACTCGCCATTGGTAGGCGTCATCATGGGATCCCGGTCCGATTGGGAGACCATGAAGCATGCGGTGGATACGTTGGAATCCCTGGGCATTCCCGTGGAGGCCCGGGCCCTTTCGGCTCACCGGACCCCGGAAGAAGTGGCGTCCTGGGCCTCCAGCGCCGAGGAACGGGGAATGGAGGTCATCATCGCCGCCGCCGGTGGGGCAGCCCATCTGGGCGGAGTGGTGGCGGCCCACACGGTTCTCCCGGTCCTGGGGGTTCCGATGAAGGCCTGGTCCCTGGATGGACTGGATTCCCTTCTCTCCACCGTGCAGATGCCCCGGGGCGTTCCGGTGGGAACCCTGGCCATCGGAAAGGCCGGGGCCGTCAACGCCGCTCTTCTGGCGGCCCAGATCCTGGGGAACAAGCACCCCGAGATCCGGGAGGCTTTCCGGAAGGATCGCCAGCGCCGGAAGGCGGAGGTCCTGGAGGGGATGGACCCCCGGAACGGTTGAATGGATTTCCCGATCCCACATTCCCCGATCGCACAGTAGACTTCCACATCCTACGGGGTCTTCCCTATATTCAGGAGCGTCACCAACACCGCCCCCGACCCAACCGTAGCCGGGGGCGGTCCTTTTACTGCCCAACCGGGGGCAGACACCCGATTACTGCCCAGCCGCGGGCAAACACCCGATTACTGCCCACCGGGGGCAGAGACCCGATTACTGCCCAGCCGCGGACAGATACCCGATTACTGCCCAACCGGGGGCAGACACCCGACGACCCGAGAAGAGAACGCAGGGCCACTATGACGATGCTGGATGAGGTTTTCGAGAAGATCGACGAGGAGATGGGTCAGCTGGATCACGAGCTGAAGATCGAACTGCCGGACCGGATCCAGAAGGCCGTGGAGCTGGGTGACCTGAGGGAGAACGCCGAATACAAGGCGGCCCTGGAGCGGCAGCAGTTCATTCAGGCCCGCATGTCCCATCTCTCCCAGCGCCAGTCGGAGTTGGCCCAGATCGATGTGAAGAACCTCCCGCCGGATCGGGTTGGCTTCGGGTCCAAAGTGAAGCTGAAGGATCTGGATCGGGGCGATGAGCTCGACTTCACCATCGTGGCCGGGGACTACGTGGACTTCGATGCCGGGCAGATCTCCTTCGCCTCCCCCCTGGGGCAGGGCCTCCTGGGAGCCAGAATGGACGAGGAAGTGACGGTCACCCTTCCGGCCGGACAGCGCCGGTACCGGATCCTGGGGCTGCTGACCCTGCCCCAGCAGGTGGGGGT